>DAOOPV010000069.1:0-11078 GCA_035388405.1 Anaerolineaceae bacterium | reverse complement strand
ACGTAATCACCCTAACCTAACCCCAGCATCGTCTCATATGTATTGAACCCATTCAACTCCTTGACTCACCAGACTCTGTGATATACTATGCAACGGCTCCGGTATTTGCCGGGGACTACTATTACACACGCCCAGGAATAGACCCTCCCGCGTGCCCACAAAAATGGGTTCGGAGCAGTCGCAAAACCGGGCGGAGGCATAACGCAAAGGAGTTATCATGCCCGCTGTTTCTATGAAAGCGCTCCTCGAGAGCGGCGTCCATTTTGGACATCGAACCAACAAATGGAATCCAAAAATGCGTCAGTACATCTTTACCGAACGCAATGGAATCCACATTATTGACTTGCAGCAAACCGTCAAACTGCTCGACGACGCCTTTAACAAGGTTCGTGACACTGTTGCCGCTGGCGGCAGCATTCTCTTCGTCGGCACCAAGCGCCAAGCCCAGGAGACCATCCAGGATGAAGCTGAACGCTGTGGCATGCCCTACGTCAACCAGCGCTGGCTGGGCGGCACCCTGACCAACTGGGTCACTATTCAGCAGCGTATTGTTGAGCTGACCCGCCTCGAGAAAATGTTCGAGACCGGTGAGATCCATAATCTCACCAAAAAAGAAGGTTTGCTGATCCAGCGCGAGATCAATCGTCTGCAGACCCGCCTGAGCGGTGTTCGCAACATGAAATCTCTGCCTGACCTGCTCTTCATCATCGACATCGAACGCGAAGATACCGCCGTGCGCGAAGCCAATTCCAAGGGCATTCCTGTGATCGCCCTGGTCGATACCAACTGCAACCCCAGTGACATCGATTACGTGATCCCCTCCAATGACGACGCTATCCGCGCCATCAAACTGCTGGTTGGTCGCATGGCTGACGCAGTCATCGAAGGCAAAATGATGCGCAAGGATGAGGAAGAAGAAGTTGTGGTTGAAACCCGCTCCACTATCTCCCGCCGCATTGACGAGGACGAAGAACTGGATGACGAAATGCTGCTTGGCGACGCAACCCGTGCCAAGATCGTTTATGAACAACAGCCAGAGACCGAAGCGGAAGCACCGACCGAACAGGAATAAGAGCTTTTCGGAGCTTGATTAAAGAGAGGAAACTATATGGAAATCACCATTGATATGATCAAAGAACTGCGCGAGAAAACCGGTTGCGGTATTATGGATTGCCGATCCGCGCTGCAAAGCTCCAACGGCGATTTTGAAAAAGCGCTCGAAGAACTGCGCGAGAAAGGCTTGAAGAAAGCCGAAAAACGTGCCAATCGCGAAGCCTCCGAAGGTCGCCTGGAACTCTATGTCCACAGTGAAGGTCGCCTGGTCGTCCTGGTTGAGATCAACTCGGAAACTGACTTTGTTGCCAAATCAGATACCTTCAAAGAACTTGCCCACGAAATCGCGCTTCAGATTGCTGCCGCTTCCCCCAAGTATGTCTCCGAAGCTGACATCCCCGAAGAAGTGATCGCTGAAGAAACCGCCCTGATCACCGAGCGCGTGCGCGCCGAGGGCAAACCCGAAGCGATCATCCCCAAGATTGTGGATGGCTTCATGAAGAAGTTCAAGGACGAAAACGTGCTGCTCAATCAGAAATACATCCGCGACGAAAACCGCACTGTTACCGATCTGATCAACGACCGCGTGGCCGCATTGGGCGAGCGCATCGTTGTCCGCCGCTTTGTTCGATGGGCACTGGGTGAGACCACCCAAAAGCCTGCCGAAGAGGAAGAGGCTGCGTAATAAATCAAAGAGCCAACCGAGGGGTTGGCTCTTATTTTGCCAGAACCACACAAAGGAGATAGCATGACTGAAAATCACAACATTGCGAAATATCGGCGAATCCTGCTCAAACTCTCTGGCGAATCGCTGGCTGCTCCAAACGGGCAGGGGATTGATCCCGGACAGGCACGCACGATCGCGGAACTGGTCAAGTCGGTACATGAAACCGGGGTGGATGTGGCGATTGTGATCGGCGCTGGCAACCTCTGGCGCGGCGCAACCGGCGAGAACGTGGGCATGGACCGCGCCACTGCCGACTACATGGGCATGCTTGCAACCGTGATGAATGCCCTGGCGCTGATGGATGCTCTCGAAAAAATCGGGGTGATGACGCGCGTCATGTCCTCGATTGAGATGCGCACTGTGGCAGAGCCCTACATCCGCAGGCGTGCCATCCGCCACCTGGAGAAGGGGCGCGTGGTCATCTTTGGCGGTGGCACTGGCAACCCGTACTTCTCAACCGATACCGCTGCAGCTCTGCGCGCGACTGAAATCGGCGCTGATGTTGTCATCAAGGCCACCAAAGTGGACGGTATCTACGACAAGGATCCAAAAACCAACCCGGATGCTGTCCGGATCGAAAAGCTCAGCTACCTCGAGATCCTCGCGCGCAGAATTAACGTGATGGACTCAACTGCGGTGACCCTCTGCATGGAAAACAACCTGCCCATCCTCGTGTTGGACCTCTGGAAACCTGGCGATCTGATGAGCGCTGTCTGCGGCGAAAAGATTGGAACACTGGTGGACCACAAGGGCTAATCCGCCACTTCTCTTCCCGAAATAAAGATAGTGAGGCAAGAGACCCAAAAAGGTCTTTTGCCTCATTTTTTAGCGATTGTTTTTTACCAATAGTTTCGGAATGGTGAGACTGAGTTCTTCCAACTGTGCTTGCAGCTTGTCGAGCGTTTCCTTGTCAGTCTGCAAGCGGGCTTTTTCGCCCTGGACGTAGCTGGTGTAGGGGGTGATGTTGCTCTCCAAGCGCTGGATGGCGCTGTCGCTCTCGCGATTGAAGGTAGCGCTAAGGGTCTTCATCAAATTCTCGCTCAGCTCTGCTATCTTATCTCTGAAGGCCTCCTTGGCTTGCTTGCGCTTGTATGGGATTACGAACAGACCCAAAACTGCCAGCGCGCCGGCGGTGACGATGCCAGTCACATCCAGGGCTCTGGTGGTGAGCACGGTTGCCACCAATGCGCCGATGCCTAGAGCCCCCACGCCAAACAGAGCGGTCTGCGTGACCGACTCTTGCACAAACGCGCCGAGCTGCTCAGCTTCGCGCTTGCGGTCGTATTGGTTGACGATGGCTTTGATGGTTGTGCTGACGTTGTCGATCAGCTGGCGGCGGCGTTCCGTCTGGGGGCTGGCGCTGGTTGGCATCGCCCGTTGGGATTGCGCCTGGCGGCGTTCCAATGCGCCTGCCACCTGGTACCAGACGTTAAGGTCCTTATCCACCAGCCAGTCGATCAGGTTGCGGACTTTTCCGTCGATCTCTTCCGCCACATCCGCCTGGACTTCCGCTTGGAACTCGGCTTTAATTTTGTCCGGCTTCGCAAGGTCGAAGATACGGGTTAGTTTCATGGTGTTGTCCAAGTAATCCTGCCCGCGGTTTTCGAATCCGTTGAGGATATTTTCCACTTCCGCCAGGCGGGGCGGCAGCTCGGCCTTGAGCTCATTGCGATAGTTTTCCAGCATCCCCTCCAGGTTAGCTGAAAGGGTGACATCCTCGCTGATCTCGTGTGTCTGAACGTCATTCTGCTTTATTGCTTCACTCAGTAGATGCGTACCTACTCCCAGCGGATTGCGCAGTTTTAACTCCAGGCGGGAATTGTCATCCAGGGTTTCAGTAATGTAGTGCTCAAGGGCGCTGATGCCGCTGGCTGCTCGCAGGGTTTCCCGCTCATTTTCTGAGCTCGCAAGCACGGCTTTTTGTGCCAGGCGGGCTGACACGCTAAAGATTTCAGGCTGGGCGTTGAGGATGCGGGTGGCATTCTCACGCACGAAGGCTTCCACTTCCTGGACAGACTGCGCGTCTTCAAGGATGTCGCTTTTGTTGATCACGATCACGATCTTTTTACCCCAGGCGAGGATCTTCTCGAGGAAGAGGCGCTCGCTCTCGGTGAGCGGGCGGTCGGCTGAGGTAACAAACAAAACCAGGTCGCTCCGCGGCACAAACTCATTGGTAAGGCGTTCGTGCTGGCGGTTGATGGCGTTGGTGCCAGGGGAGTCGACGATGGTCAGCTCTTTGAGCAGCCCCAGGGGATGGGTGACGATCGCAAAGCCTTCGTCCACGATCTGCTCGCTGACCGTTTCACCAAAGCGAACCAATGTAACACGCGCGGTGGTGGGGGTTACGCCTTCAGTCAGCACCTTCTCGCTCAGCATGGCGTTGATCAGGGCGCTCTTGCCGGCGTTAAACTCGCCAACCGCCACGATCAGGAACAGCTCGTCAAGCTGGTCGATCGCCTTCCGTAGGTTTTGCAGAGACTCATCGCTGAGGTTGAATGTCTTCAAAGAAGCCAGGATCTCACTCAGGCTTTGCTTCTCGGTTTGCAGGAAAAGCAGCTGGTCATTGGTCAGGAATGTTTGGCGCATATTATGCCTCCAGGGCATCGACTAATAAGATGGGGGTAATTATACCTGTGTGGGAAGAGGTCGTATTAAGCCTTGACAAACAATGTAGAATGTTGTACAGTATTACTGTACAAGAAGGAGCAATTATGACCATAAGCACTAACTACACCCAGGCGAGAATGAACTTTGCCCGTCTACTTGACCGGATCACGCAGGACCGTGAGGTGGTGATCATTGAACGTCGTGGTCAGGAGGAAGTGGCAATGATTGCAGCGTCTGAATTGGCGAGCCTGACGGAAACCGCCTACCTTTTACGTTCCCCTGCCAATGCTGAGCGGCTGCTATCAGCCCTTGGTAAGGCATTAAAAAACGAGGGGGATACTATTTCCTTAGATGAATTCAAACAAGAGGTTGGGCTTGACTAAGCGGAACTATGTTGCCGTATTTCAATCCGAATTTATCGAGGATTTACACTACTGGGTTGAAACGGACCGAAAGTTGGCTCTCCGTGCTTTTGATTTGATCGAAGCCATCCTGCGAGATCCCCATGCGGGCATCGGGAAACCAGAGCCCCTCAAGTACCTGCATGGCGGAGCCTGGTCGCGCCGTTTGACGGATGAACACAGGATTGTGTATCTAGTGCGGGATGGACAGATTGATTTCCTGCAATGTCGTTATCACTATTGAGGTTTAGTTGCAGTCGCCCAGGTAAAAGGGGTAGAGGCTGTGCTTGAGATCCGTCAAAACTGAGCAGATAGTGCGGGGGTAAAGCTGAATTGCGTCGAGTTGGTCCAGGGCTACCCAACGGACTTCTACCTGGCCATTGTCGGGGTGAACGCCCTGGGCGGGTTCATAATCCTTGCTGACCTTGCACTTGAAATAGAACTCCACCTGGTGCACATCCGGGCTGACAGCCGCAAATTCGTGCTGATCTGAGCGGTACTCCCGGATGAAAAGCAGCTTGCGCACTTTCACCAGCGTCCCAATCTCTTCCTGGCATTCCCGCATAAGCGCGTCGGGTAAGGTTTCACCCCATCTCTGCCCTCCGCCGGGCAGGACGGCGTAAGGGCCATCCTGATCACGCTTGAGGATCACGAGCAATTTTCCATCCCGAATGATGACGGCTTTGGCCGAGTTGCGGACCTTCTTTTTCTTCTCCATGACAGTCTTTTGGATTTTACCGCAAATAGAACCCCATCGAAGATTTTTGCATGGTCAAAGTAGGTCGTCCTGTTTTTGGCAAAGTGCGTACGTCAGGTTGCGGAGTTCAACCTGACATCGGAAACCTACCTTCGTTAAGGTCTCTGTTTGCCGCCATTCGTGAAGTCAGGTTTCACCCTGGAGGAGAGAGCTCCAGGGCATGCAGAAGAACCTGACCTACGAAAAGAGGATTTTGATGAGGTTTTATGCAAAAAACGTTATCTCTTGCCAAAAATTGACGGCAGGTCGAGGTCTTTAAGTGATTTTATGTTCCAGAAAAATAGAAATATCAGGACCGCAAGGATGGCCACCAGGATGAAAACGTTGGATGCGCCAGCGCGCAGCTCAGTGAGCAGAGTGGTAACGTCCGCATAGCCGACCAGCAGAACAATAGACATCATCAAGATGTAGTGGAGCGCCAGCAGAACGATGATCCCTCTGCTGAGGGGCTTCCAGGCGATGGCGAGCAGCAGACCAACCACACCAAACACCGGCGGGGCGATCACGTACATCCATTGCGAAAGCGTTGCATTTGAAGAGGCTCCATCTGGGGGCAGGAGTGCCATACCGCCCTGCATCAGGAAACGGACGTACAAAGCCAGCCCGACCAGGAAAACCAGGTTCATCGCTGAAGTCCGGATGAACTGTCGATACTTCTTGTGGTTATCAGTCGCAATTTCTGTCATTGGAAATCCTTAAAGTGGGAAGAAAAAACTTCCACACCTGGATCAACTGAAAAAGACCGACTTCATTTCGCTGACGATCTCTTCGCGGATGCGAATACACATCTCTTCGATCCGGTCGTTTTCAGGGAAGAGCAGGTTTTTGGGGATGCGCGAGAAGCCGCTGCCCCAAAAAGATGCCGCAGTGGGGATGGAAAACTTGGCTATCAAGCGGTTTTTGAAGTCCAACTCGGATTTGTTGGCATAAGCATCGGTGATATCAAGCGTGCCGCACAGGTAGCCTTCCTGGAAATACGGGCGCAAGGCTTCGGGCGGGCAGATGGAAAGCAATCGCACGATCACCAGGTCCTGCTCGCTGTTGTAGGTGATGCGGTTGGTGGTGTAGGGCAGCCCAAACACGTACACCATGCCGCGTTCAGCCTTGTTGCTCAGCTGAGCGAAGGTGGCGGCGACGCGCAGGGATTGAGTCAGGTCGAGCAGGGGAGTATCGCAGACCCCATAGTGCTGCAGGATGCTCCAGGCGATGTATTGCTTGCGCCGGATGTCAACGCGCCCGTCCAGTTTTTCGCGGTCGAAGGCTTCGAGCAACTTGTTGGTAGCCACTTCAAGCAACTCGAAACGGGCACGAATTTCCTGGGAAGTCAGGATTTCTTTGCGGTAGATAGTGGGGTAAAAAGTGCTTGATTCAGCCTTGTTCTGGTAGTCCTGATCCTGCCCGCGAAAGAAGAGCAGGTAATCTTTATTCAGAAAGGAGAGTTGGGCGACTTTGCGGACGAGTTCGTGATAGCTCTGGACGGGAAAAGGCGTGGTCTTTCTCAGCACCTGACCTTCAACGTGCTTTTCGAGATCGGGAAAGAAAGACGGTGTAATCTCGCGCATGTCAAACCATGCTCTTATTTTATCCCATTTGATGATTAACGGGGGGATCAATGACCCCTTAGTCCGGCACGATCAAGGTAGGGGCGACGCACGCATCGCCTCTACCTGCGGGATACGGCGCCTCTACGACAGGGTTATTTCTAAGGATATCCCGCTAATTTTCGGCTAAACTAATAACAAGGAAGGTGAATATGATCGAATCTATAAAACATCGCAGAAGTGTCCGTAAGTACACATCCGATCCAATTGAGTCGGAGAAGCTGCAGAGTGTGCTCGAGGCTGCCAGGTTGGCACCTTCGGGCAACAACAAACAGCCCTGGACCTTCATTGTGGTTCAAAGCGAACAGCAGCGCCAGGCAGTCATGGAAGTCTGTCACAAGCAGACCTGGATGATGACAGCGCCTGCTTTCATCGTGGCGGTGGCAGATATGACCAGCCGTGTGGAGACCGAACCGGGACTTTTCCTTGATGAGAACAGCCGACACTGGGAATTGAAACGTGCCATTCGTGATACCGCAATCGCCACCGAAAACATGCTGCTTGAGGCGGACGCACAGGGTCTGGGCACATGCTGGGTCGGGTTTTTCGTCCAGTCAGAAATTCGCCCAGTGCTCGGCATTCCGGACGATAAGTTCGTATTGGCCGTCATCCCGATCGGCTATCCCGCCGAGCAACCGTTGGCCCGCCCGCGAAAGCCGATCAGCGAGATTGTCCGATACGAGAAGTGGTAATTTGCGCAGTTTGACCCGCCAAATCCATATTGTCACGATGTTGTGAATGAAATTTATTTGTAGGGCGAAATTGAGGACGTTGTGGTGTAAATAAGCTGGACAACTCCAGCCGTCCTCAATTCGCCATAGCCAACAATTAACGTCGTGACGGCGAATTGGAAGCACTACAAGCTATCTGAAGGAGTTGTGTGCAATGCTTCCAATTTTGCCCTACGACCATTTCCCCTCGTTGAAAGAATCGGTGCCTATAAAAAAGTTGACACCGATCGTAACGACATCCCTGCCGATTACGAGGTTTAGCCGAAGGCTTCATTCTTTTGTGGGCTTGGGAGACCTGCGGTCAAATCCTGTGCTCGGTCCCACGGGGAGGCTTCGCACCGAGGACGCCGGCACGATCAGTGCACGAAAAAGGGCAGCGGTGGGCTGCCCTTGGTTGGTGTTACAGATGGGGTCTAACGCCGGATCGACGGTAGGAAGAGGTCAAACGAGTCGCCCAACAACGCAAACTCACTCAGGTGGCAGATTGGCAAGCTCAGCCAGTCCTCATCCAGGTTGCGGGTGTAAGTTCCGCCCTCACAGGTGCTGGCAGCGTCCAGCCATGCCAATTGGTCCGCATCCCAGTAATAGAGGATCAAGGTGTCTTCGGGGATCACCCCCAAATTGGCTTGGTCATATTGCAGGGTCAGGGTCAGCGGTTCATCAAAGGCGATGATTGGCTCCTCTCCAATCGAGGCAGTTAGTTCAAAGCTATTGCCCGCGAAGTTCAAGCTGCCAGTGGCTTCGCTGGGGTCGGGTTGAGGAGCAAAGAGGATGGAGAGCGTACCCACCACTGCATCTGCGGGAATATCGATCTCGGTGTTGCCGTCGTTGGAGATAACAGTACCGCCTGTCTCACCTGGAATTTCTTCCTCCACCGCCTGCGTCAGATGCCAGTCAGGATCTTTGGTCGCCAGGAAGTCAGCTACGCCAGGTTCTGAGGCGGGAACAGTCAGGTGGTTGTAGCCCAAGTCAGTTTTATAGTATCCATAACAGGGTGGATTCATATTGCCAGGCTCACACAGGTTGACCAGGTTGGTAAAGCTGGCGGGCACTTCTCCCGAAAGCATATTGTTGCTGAAATCAAGAGAGATCAAGTTGATCAGATTGCCTATTTCTGGTGGAATTGGACCAGAGAACTCATTGGCAGAAAGATCCATATTTACCAAACTACTCAAGTTCCCCAATTGAGCTGGGATTTGGTTTGAGAGCTGGTTATTCATTAAGTAAAGATATAGAAGGTTGATCAAGCTTCCAAACTCGGGGGGGATCGGACCGGAAAGTTGCATATATCCCAAGAAAAGGTTTTTCAGGTTCCCCAGATTACCCAATGTCTGAGGGATAGAACCAGTAAGTGAGTTGCCACCCAAAGATAATATTTCCAGACTGGTTAGGTTGCCAAGTTCGTCTGGTATTATTCCCGTGAACTGGCAACCAGATAGAATTAATTCCTTCAGACTAGTCAAACCGCCCAACCAGGTTGGTATAGGTCCATTGAGCGGGTTATCGTATAGTCCTAAGTATTCCAAATTTATCAGATTGCCCAATTCCTCAGGGATAGTTCCTGTCAGCATGTTTCCGCCAAGATTCAGTTTCTTAAGATTTGTCAGGCTTCCCAACCAATTTGGAATTTGACCTGATAGTTGGTTACTGTGAAAATGAAGTTCCTGTAATTTGATTAAGGCACCGAGCTGTGTTGGGATTGAACCTTCCAACTCGTTAAAACCAAGAGTCAAGCCTATGAGATTGGTTAGATTTCCTATCTCCAGAGGGATCACTCCAATCAGCTGATTACTATCCAAGTTCAAATATTCCAAGCCGGTTAAATTCCCGAGCTCTGACGGGATTGTACCGGTCAGTTGGTTTCTATTAAGGTACAGCCTTTTTACGGTTGTCATATGTCCCAACCAAGTTGGAATCCCACCTGTGAATTGGTTGTAATAGAGATAAAACCCCTCCAGCTTTGGCAGATTGCTCAACTCGGCTGGGATAGTCCCACTCAATGTATTCATGCCAAGATTTAGTCCTAAAAGATTGGTGAGGTTGCCCAGCTGTGGTGGTATCGTTCCAGTCAGCGCGTTTTTTGATAGCATCAAACTCACCAGATTAGTCAAATTGCCCAACTCTGGTGGAATAGAACCACTAAGCTGGTTGTAGTGCAGAAATAGGTACTGCAAATTGCTTAGATTCCCCAGTTCTGCTGGGATAACACCGCTGATTTGGTTGTTATCCAAGGAAAGGCGCTGAAGATAAGGCAAATTGCCAATTTCTGGCGGAATGGAGCCACTGAGCTGGTTATAATTCAGGAAGAGCATATTGAGATTGCCCAGATTGCCCAATTCTGGTGGAATAGAACCGGTAAGCTGATTGGAGGACAGAGAGAGGTAAGTTACTTGACCATCACTAGTGTTGACACCAAACCAATCATCCACAGTCGCAGTAATCAACCAATTAGTGTTATTCGTCCACCCAGCACCGTTGGTGCTTTCGTAGAGGGCGACCAGAGCTTCACATTCTGTCACAGGCACATCCGTGACATCGGCACAGATAAAGCTTTGCACCTGCTGCTGGGTTTTGGCGACCACCTCAGGGCTCGGCGGTGTGTACTCGCGCGGCTCTGGAGCCTCTCCTTCTCCAGCAAACCTCTCTGACAGCTCGGGCGGATATGGGTATTCCTGCAGGAAATAGTGATCAGGCTCCAGCCTTTCTGGCAGGATATCTACATGCTCCAATTCTGGAACTGAGGGCACTAGCGCGAGGGGCGTATCTTCATCAGCCAGTACATCATTGGGAGCAGTAGGCAGTGCAAGAGACAGGATAAGGACACAAACAAGAATGCGAAACACAGACTTCTTCATAGAAACCCCTTTCTAATATGAACCCCACGGACAACCATGAATTATAAATCACACCGGGTGCGATGAAGGCCCTGAATTTTGGATTCAATGTCAGTTATTGACTTGATTCACTTTAAGTCGGGTGCAATTGCGAGATTAATCCCGGGTAGGGGCGAAGCAATCAAACCAGATTGCTTGGATCTGGGATTACATTCAAATCGAAATGCTTCACCCCTATGTCTGAATTCCAAAGGACAGGGAAATGGAAGGTAGATTTCCACGCTTGAAGATGGAGTCGTACGGAGGGGGCTTGTGTATGACACCACATAGGTGACAATTTGTTACAGGACATGGGTTACACTTTTTG
>DAOOPV010000068.1:0-11336 GCA_035388405.1 Anaerolineaceae bacterium | reverse complement strand
TTGCATCGAGGATATAACCTTTGTAAAACATACCCATTTTCAATTTGTTACAATGACCTCAAGATACACTGGAGGTACAAATGGCATTCAAACTTACCTATGGCACCATGTCAGATCCCCCTCAGGAAATGCATGACAAGTTCGACCAGGCACTGGAAAACGTAAAACAAAACCTGGGTCGGGAATACCCTATGATCATTAACGGCGAGAATCGTTTCGCTGAAGAAAAGCACCAGGCCTTTTCCCCCATTAACACCAATCTGCACCTGGCTACTTTCCAAAAAGGCACCGCAAAGGATGCTGATGACGCCGTTGCAGCCGCTAAGGCTGCCTTCCCAAACTGGAAAGCCATGAACTGGGAAGAGCGCGTATACCTGATGCGCAAGTTCGCCGACCGCATCTCAGCCCGTATTTACGAAATCAGCGCGGCCGTCAGCCTGGAAGTCGGAAAAAACCGCATGGAAGCGCTTGGTGATGTGGCAGAGACCGAAGATCTCATCCGCTGGGCTGCGGACATGATGGAGCAAAACAACGGCTACCGTAAACCGCTTGGCTCGGACCCGCTGGTTGGCATGAGCTCCACCAATGAATCCATCCTCAAACCTTACGGGGTCTGGGTGGTGATCGTTCCCTTCAACTTCCCGGCGTCGCTGGCTGGCGGACCGGTCGGCAACGCCCTGGTTGCGGGCAACACCGTGGTGCTCAAACCCGCCTCAGACAGCAGCTGGACCGCCTCCCTGCTGGTGGAATGTGCGCAGGAAGCGGGCATTCCTGATGGCGTGCTCAACCTGGTGACTGGTTCCGGCTCCACGCTGGGCAATGCCCTCACTGCCAATGAGGACGTGGCGGGCATAACCTTCACCGGGTCCCTGGATGTTGGCATGGGCATCTACCGCCAATTTGCCAATCGAAAATATCCACATCCAGTCATCCTGGAACTGGGCGGCAAGAACCCCACCATCGTTTCGAGAAATGCCGATCTGGACCTGGCGGCTGAGGGCGTGATGCGCTCAGCTTTCGGTCTTCAAGGGCAGAAGTGTTCCGCCACCTCGCGCGTGTTTGTCGAGAAGCCGGTCTACGACGCGTTTGTAAGCAAGCTGGTGGCAAATACCAGCGCCATCCAAATCGGTGATCCGACCGAGCAGGAAAATTGGTTCGGTCCGGTGATCAACCGCAAAGCCTACCAGGATTATGGTAACTATGTCGCGGAATTAGCAGCTGCCGGAACTATCCTGACTGGTGGTAAGCAATTGATTGAAGGCGAGCTGGCAAAAGGTTTTTACTGTGCCCCTACCGTGGTGGCTGATGTTCCGCTGGGGCATCGCTTATGGAAGGAGGAGATGTTCCTGCCGATTGTGATGGTCACTCCGGTCGACGACCTCAAACAGGCAATGGAGCTGGCAAATGACGTTGACTATGGTTTAACGGCTGGCTTCGTGGGCACCCCGGACGAGACAGAGTGGTTCTTCGATCACGTCGAAGCCGGCACGGTCTACTCCAACCGCCCGCAAGGCACCACCACTGGCGCATGGCCTGGCTTCCAATCCTTTGGCGGCTGGAAAGGCTCCGGTTCGGCTGGGAAGAACGGCGGCGGTTACTACTACCTGCCGTTATACATGCACGAACAGTCGCGAACAAGGGTAAAACGGGCTTGATACTTGCATCCGATGTAAAATAATCCGGGTTGGTCTTCCGACCCGGACTTTACAGGAGGAATGATCCTATGATCAGATTGCTCAGCCGATTGTTGATGATTGCGGGCACAGTTAGCCTAATGTGGCTGGCGTACGGTTTGATCAGCGGCGAGCCCATCCCGAATTACGTGATCATTGGGGTATTGCTGTTTGTGCTTGGTGTGCTCTTTAAGGATCGAGGACCCGCCCTGTCGAAGACGGGGATTAATCCTCCTTCCCGAAAGAAAAGCAAGGGTAAGCATCAATCGTGGATTTCCAGAGTAGAGTAAAGTACGTTTAGTTGTTTGCTAAATTGATAATTTTTGGTATAGGTGGAGAGCAGGTGATATGGCAGAAGACAAAAAACTGAAGATCCTCAGCGCGATATCGTTGAGCGAGTCGCAGGTGGAAAAGATCAAAGCAGTTGATCCCCGGATTGAGGTTCATTGGTACGGGCGCAAAGATGTAACGCGAATTCCAATTGAGTTGTGGCGTGAAGCAGAGATCTTATTAACAAGCGGCACACCTTTGCCCCCTGCGGATCAAGCCCCAGCTTTGAAGTGGATCCAGTTTTATTTTGCTGGCGTGGAAAAAGCCTTCCAGCAGGAGGTCTTTCTGCGCGGTGGGATCAAACTTACCAGCGCCAGCGGCACGATGATCAGCCAGATGGGCGAGTATGTGATGATGGCTCTGCTGATGCTGGGGCACAAAGCTCCGGAGATGTTCCGCTTTCAGCAGCAGAAAGTCTGGCATGAGCACCGCATAGAAAAACTGGAGCCAGTTGAACTGCGCGGCAGCACGGTGGGGATCGTAGGCTATGGCTCCATTGGGCGTGAGGTCGCGCGGCTGCTCTATTCCTACGGTGCCAAGGTTCTGGCGACCAAACGCGACGTCATGCATCCTGAAGATGATGGCTATGTGCCAGAGGGTCTGGGCGATCCACACGGGAATTACTTCCACCGGCTCTATCCAAATGAAGCCCTCAACGCCATGTTGAAAGAATGCGACTTTGTGGTGGTTTCACCACCCTTGACCGCAGAGACGCACCAAATGATCTCCACCGAGCAATTCGCAGTGATGAAGCCTGGCGTGTTTTTGGTAAACGTCTCCAGAGGTCCGGTGGTTGACACAAATGCTTTGATCGAGGCTGCCAGGTCTGGCAAGTTGGGTGGGGCTGTGCTGGACGTGTTCGAGGAAGAGCCGCTGCCAGCCGACAGCCCGCTGTGGGATGCGCCAAACGTGGTGATCACCCCTCACATTGCCGGGGTCAGCAAGCGAAGTATGGACGCCTTGGTAGATCTGTTTGTTGCTAATCTTGGACGGTATCTCAAGGGTCAGGAATTGTTCAATCTGATCGATCCCGAACAGGGATACTAAACTGATTGCGTGATTAAAGTTCCTACAAGAAGCTGTTGCAGTGATGCGGCAGCTTATTTTTTGCGAACATAACAGAACATAAGTTCTAGCCAATATGGTAAAATTATGGTATGGACTTGTTTGACCATTCCCTTGAAGAACAACTAAAACAGCAAGCGCCGCTGGCGGCACGCATGCGCCCGCGGACTCTGGACGATATTGTCGGGCAGGGTCACATCCTGGGGGAGGGCAGCCTGCTGCGGCGGGCAATCCAGGCGGACAGACTGTTTAGCTCGATCATCCTCTACGGTCCTCCCGGCACCGGCAAGACCACCCTGGCACGGGTGATCGCGAATACCACGCAGGCGCATTTTGAGAGTTTGAGCGCTGTGCTGGCTGGCGTGGGGGACCTGCGCAAGTCGATTGAGGCAGCCACCGAACGGCGCCGGCTTTACCGCACGCGTACCATCCTGTTCATCGACGAGGTCCACCGCTGGAACAAAGCCCAGCAGGACGCGCTTCTGCCGCACGTGGAAAGCGGCTTGATCATGCTGATCGGCGCGACCACCCAGAACCCTTACTTTGACGTTATCAAAGCTCTGGTAAGCCGCTCGAGGCTCTTTGAGCTCAAGCCCCTCTCGCAGGGGGATATCCTGACGCTGCTCAAGCGGGCTCTGGCGGACCCCTTGGTGGGCTACGGCAAGCGCAAAGTGCAGGTGGATGAAGAAGCCCTGCTGCACCTGGCGGAAGTGGCTGGCGGAGATGCCCGTAATGCACTGAATGCACTGGAGCTGGCGGTTGAAACCACGCCGCCTGAGGGAGAACAAACGCACATCACGCTGGAAGTTGCGCAGGAGTCGATCCAAAGGCGTGCGATCCTCTACGACAAGACTGACGACCAGCACTACGACACCATCTCGGCGTTCATCAAATCCGTCAGGGGCAGCGACCCGGACGCGGCGCTCTACTGGATGACCAAGATGCTTTTAGCCGGAGAAGACCCGCGTTTTGTTCTGAGGCGCTTGATCATCCTGGCGAGCGAGGATATCGGCATGGCTGACCCCAACGCGATTCTGGTAGCGAACGCTGCCGCGCAGAACTTCGAATACATCGGCATGCCCGAAGGTTGGTACCCAATTGCGCAGGCGGTGATCTATCTTGCCACCGCACCGAAATCCAACTCGGTTGGGGCATATTGGGAGGTCCAGGACGAGATCAGCCGGAATGGGGCGGGCATGGTGCCGATACATCTGATGGATGCCAGCCGCGATGCCAAGGGGTTTGGGCATGGGCAAGGGTATCTCTATCCCCACGCTTTCGATGGTCACTGGGTTGGTCAGCAATACCTGCCAGATGAATTGGTAGGAAAGCACTTCTATCATCCCTCTGAAATCGGTTACGAAGCCCAGGTGGCTGAGCGGCTCAAGCGCTGGCGCGAGAACCAAGCCAAAGCGCTCGGTAAAATTATCACCGAAGATAACGAATTAGTCTAACAGTTGTTACTTTCCTGCTGGATCAGGACCTCAATTTCTTTTTTTCTACTTACTTCAACTCAGTAAAGGTAATATGGCTTACGGTAAAGTGATCATCTTGAATGGAGCGTCCAGTTCGGGTAAGACCAGCATTTTAAACAAACTACAGAGCTTGTTTGAGGAACCATACCTAAACGTGGGTATCGATAAATTTATCTGGATGCTGCCAGAACGTTACCTGGATCGACCGCTTTGGGATGATGTGTTGGGTCTGGCGACAGAAGCTGGTGATATGGGAAGTAAACTGTTCTCTTCGATGCATAAGGTCATCCAGCTACTTTCTCTGGAAGGAATAAATGTCATCGCGGATCATGTGATGGTTGAACCCAAATGGGTGGAGGAATGCGCGCGCTTGCTGGCGCCTTTGCCAGCGTATGTAGTCGGGATACAGTGCCCGCTTGAGGTGTTGATCCAGCGGGAAGCAGATCGAAAAGATCGCACATTGGGTCAGGCAGAGGCTCAATACCCTCTTGTCCATAAGGACCTCATTTATGACCTCGTAGTGGACACCTCTTTGTTGAGTATTGAGGAATGTGCGGAAAAGATCAAGGATTTCATCAGCGGCGAAAAGCCGCCAAGTGCCTTCAGACAATTAGTAGAAAGGCAATCACATTAAAAAAGATAACCTGCAGGTCGTTTTTTTGATTTTACCCTTTACTTTTGTCTATAATATAAATGAACATTACAAAATTGCTCCGGTGATTTTGGAAAGACGGGAACAGACACAATATCACAATCGTCTATCTATCATCACTTCCAAATTGCCAGACAAGTCCTGAATGAGGGCTGTCAAGATAAGTCGATCCAATCTGACCAGGTGTCAGACTTAACCTATTGGGATGGTTCGCATGATTCCGACCCGTTCGCACAAAACAAAGTTTCTGATCGTGATTCTCAGTCTGATTGGATTGATCCTGATTACTGCGAGCAGTTCGAGTTATTGGCAATTGCTTGACGGAAAGATAGTGCCGTTTGATGTCCAAAAGGTTGGTCGAACGCAGACTTTCCTGAAGCCGAGGCTGGCTGGAGACCTGGATGGTGATGGTGACACGGAATGCCTGGTAAGTTCAGGGGAGAGCCTCCGCATAACAAATTGTGTTTCGGAAATTCTATGGGAAAGCCCCGCAGATTGGCGTGTGACTGAAGTCCAAATGGGTGACATGAACCATGATGGTGTGGATGAAGCTGTATTGCTGGTTTGGCGCCCCTTCAAACCCTGGCCAGCAGATCGTTTCATGCCCTATGGCGGCAGAATAGAAGGGTTCCATAACAGTAATGGAGATAGTTGTCAGATCATCCTGATCGGATGGGAAAATGATAATTATCGGGAAACATGGGCTGGATCAGCCCTGGCAAATCCCGTTTCGAGCGTGCGGGTTGCAGACCTGGACGGCGATGGGCTGCTTGAGCTGGCTGCGCTGGAAAATGACTATGATTCGAAGCAAAAAGGGGGGCAATTGACCGTTTGGCGTTGGATTGGTTTTGGTTTTTCTCTGTTGGATCGTACTGAGAGCCGCTGGGAGCGGCTGGCCATTATGGGGGATGGTGTTCATCATTGGTTATTTACCCGATAAGGAGAGTGCAGAATGCGAAAAAATCGATTTCAAAACTTGCTGATCATATGTTGGATGGCTGCTTTGTTATTCTCGTGCACGATTACGATAGCTCCTGAACCGACGAAAGTCGTACAGCCGCCTGAAGCGACCGAGCCGTCCATTGAACCCACAGTCTCTGAGCCTGCAGAAACTGAAGTGGAGACTGAGACGCCAGGGGATGTTGTGGCATTGCCTGCCGACGAGGTTTATGCTGCTGAGTTTGCCAGTTTTCAGCAAGCTGAGGTTTCTTTGCCTCAAAATTTCCTGGGTGGATACTCCCTGCCGATAGCCCTCGATGCGGTAGAGAATTTGGACGAGATGGAGTTGAGCCAGGCTCAGCTGGAGTTGCTGTCTCAGAACGGTTTTGTCGTTCAAGCCCCGGATAATTCGCCCAGCAGAATGCTTTCAGAGTTTTACCAGGGCTATGAAAGAATGCGCTATGGTGACACACCAGCATTCATCACCACCGATTCCGTCTTCCACGTCTATCACCTGGTTTTTGACAAAATGCTGCGCGATTTGGAACGCGAAATGTTCATCCCCATGCTAAAGGAATTGACCACAAGCATGATTGAGGCAAGCAAAGCACAGTACAACGAGCTTGTTGGGACCCCGCTGGAAGAAGCCGCCTTGCGCAACCTGGCTTATTTCAGCGTTGCTGGAGTTTTGCTACAGACCGGGAATATTTATGTAGAAGTTCAGCCCCTGGTTGAAGCCGAGCTGGCTCTAATTCAGGCTACTTCAGGGGTCGAATTTTCTCCGATCTTCAACTATGAAGGTCAGCCCCCGGACATGAATTATCTGGAGGATTACTCCCAATACATCCCGCGCGGGCACTACACGCTTGGTCCCGAACTCGAGATGTATTTCCGCGCCATGATGTGGTACGGGCGTATGAATTACCGCCTGAAAGACCCCATGGAGGTGCAGCGCGCGCTTTTGATCACCAAAGCCCTGCGTGAAACCACCACACCTTCCGGCAACTCCGCGCTGACACTCTGGCAAAACATCTATGACCCGACCGTCTTCATCGTGGGCAAGGCGGACGACCTGGGTGTGCATGAGTTTGGCGTCATCTCAGATGCGGTTTTCGGCGCCAATGCGGATTTGACCCTGTTTGGGGATGAGGCTCTGCTGACCAGCTTTATTGAAACTGCGCGCCAACTACCTCCGCCCCAGGTCAACTCAATGTGGGTCTGGGTTTGGCAGGATCAGGACGATGTCACGCAGGGATTCCGATTCATGGGGCAGCGCTTCACCCTGGATCAATACGTTTTTGGCCAGGTGATGTGGCGAAAAGTCGGCACAATGTCCGAACCGCGTGACCTGCCCAAGGCGCTGGACTTCTTCGCCGCGCAAGGCTCCGAGCTTGCGCTTGAGCTCTTGCACGAGATGGGCGAGGGCGAGTATCTGAACTATGACACCCAGATGGCCAAGGTCACCGCGGAGGTCGCCACGCTTGAGTCGGATTCCTGGACGCAAAACCTGTACTGGTCGTGGCTATATGCGCTGCAGCCAATCTTTGAGCCCAAGGGTGAGGCTTATCCGGCCTTCATGCAGACGGACGCCTGGGCTCGCAAGGATCTGCATACCGCACTTAGTTCCTGGACAGAACTGAAGCACGACACCATCCTCTATGCCAAACAAGTGATGGCGGAGATGGGCGGTGGGCCAGACGATCCCCCACCGCACGGCTACGTGGAGCCCAATCCCGAAGCTTACGCCCGCCTGTTGGCTTTAGCGCAGATGACCTACGACGGATTACAGACTCGTGGTCTGTTGGGACAGAACACAATGGTCAACCTGAACAATCTCATCGATGAACTGCAATTCCTGCTGGATATCTCCCTGCGACATTTGACCGGGGAAACCATCACCGAAGATGACTACTGGCGCATCAAATACTACGGCGGTTGGCTCGAGGCGATGACTGTTGCCGCTGCTGACCCTGCGGGAGATGGCTACGCCGCCCGTTTGGAGGATCAGAAATCTGCCCTGGTTGCTGATGTCGCCACCGGCATCGAGCGTGTGCTCGAGGAAGGCGTTGGTTATCCGACCTACATTTATGTTGTACTTCCGGATGAGCCCTACCGGGTTGGAATCGGTGTGGTCTATACGTACTATGAGTTCATAGTGGAGCCCAGTGAGCGGATGACAGATGAGACCTGGCAAGCTCTGCTAGAATCTGGGCAGGCTCCTGCGCAACCCGAATGGACACAGGCGTTCATTTCGGAATGAAACTGAAATATCTTGCTTTTGGAGGAGTGTTATTGCTCACACTCCTCCAAGGGACAGGTTTGTCAGAACCGACCGTTACCATTACCCTGGGCGGAGATGTCATCCTGGGGCGCGATGGTCAGGCGATCTTTGTGGAAGACCCCTGGGGCGATCTGGCGCAAGAACAATCCGCGGTAGATGGCAGCCGGAATTGGTTTTTGGTCAACCTCGAATCCCCCCTTGGCAACACCTCAGATAAAAGTGTCTTTAGCGAAGAAGGCTATAACCTTTGCGCTCCATCCAAAGCAGCAGAGATTCTAAAAAGTGGCGGCGTGGACCTGGTTTCCACAGCAAACAATCACCGGCAAGATTGCGATGAAACGGCTGATCTCTCCTGGGAATTAAAAGATATTCCCGTGCTCCTTGAAGGGCAACCCGTGGTTCTGGAGAGTCCTGGGGGCACTATTACCATCTTGGCTGTTGATGCAGTCTCAAAACCGTTGGACATGGCAGCTCTTCTGGCGGTTGTTGCAGAGATAAGGGGGAAGACCGACGTGTTAATTGTTTCGCTGCATTGGGGTGTGGAGTATGCGGGCGAGCCTGCGCCCCTGCAGCGGAATCAGGCCAGGCAGCTTGCAGACGCTGGAGTGGACGTGCTATGGGGGCATCATCCGCACGTGCTTCAGCCGGCTGAGTGGGTTGAATCAGAGGACGGAAAGAACCGCATGCTGGCGCTTTATAGCCTGGGGAATTTGCTCACCGATCAAACCATGACCTATGAAACGCGCCACTCCGCGCTGGTTCAACTGCAGTTCAAGCGTGGGGAAATCAGCCAACTCAGCTTTCAACCTTTGGTCCTGGTGCATGATGATGGGGGATTGGTGCTTGCACATCCCGGCGAGGAGGAGATTAGCCAAATCAGTAAACGACTGGGTTGGGGTCAGTTATTGGAATCCTTGCCATAAAAAATCTTTCTGTTCTCTCTAGTTTCCAGTCTCCCGATCGCAGAGAGGTGTGGAGACCTTCGGTCAAGCCCCTTTCAAGGTCAGAGACCTTGAAAGAACAAGGTTTTCTTCTGTCCTTCAAAACCCTCCCTGTGCGACTGGGCACACAACCAAATATGATTGTGCCGGTCTCAGACCGAGCACACGATTTAGCCGAAGGCTTCAACTTGTTATGACAAACAACTGAGGAGACCTTACGGTCACATCCCATACACGGCGGGGACGCCGGTACGATCAGGAGTGTTGATTGTGCCGCTAAGAATCCTGGTAAACCGATACTTTTCATCTGTCATTGCGAACCTCTCCTGCCCTTGTGTCTTTTTACAAGGGTTGTGAAGCAGTCTAAACTCCTGGCGGACCAAACCATTTAAGGTAACAGGATCACGGTCAAAATTCACGATGTTGTTGTGAACTGCATCTGTCCCTTGATGGCAAACCGTTTAGATTGCTTCGTCCCTCGCAATGACAGATGAACACGATGCCGTGGCTACTTTGCTGTCATTGCGAACCTCTCCTGCCCTTGTGTCTTTTTACAAGGGTTGTGAAGCAATCTAAACTCCTGGCGGACCAAACCATTTAAGGTAACAGGATTACGATCAAAGTTCACGATGTTGTTGTGAACTGCAGTGATGTTGCATAAAGACTGAAATTCTGAGATTTGTCGCATAAAAAAAGGGCGGGATCTCAAACGATCCCGCCCCGTTTGCATCTTCTTGGTTTAATTGACAGCCGTATCGTCCGGGTAGTTGGCGAGGGCATCGTCGATGCGGTCGAGCACATCGTCCGTGAGCTTGTTCACCACGTCGAGTGCTTTGAAGTTCTCTTCCAGCTGCTGCAAGCGGCTGGCGCCGGTGATGACCGTGCTGACATTCGGGTTCTTGAGCAGCCAGGCGATGGACATCTGTGCCAGGCTGACACCCAGGTCATCGGCGATCATGGCGAGGTTCTCAATAGCCTGTATGCGCGCAGGATCGCTGAACATTTTCTTTAACCAATCATAGCCGGGCAGGTTGGCGCGCGCGCCTTCGGGGAAGACCCCACCGCGATATTTACCGCTGAGCATGCCGGATTTGAGCGGGCTCCAGGTGGTCGTGCCAAGCCCTAGCTTCTTGTAAAGGATGGCATATTCCTCTTCAAAACGGGTCCGGTGCAGCAGGTTATACTCCGGCTGCTCCATGGTCGGTCCGATCAGATAGTTTTCTTCCGCAAATTTTGCCGCTTCCAGGATGCGTTCAGCAGGCCACTCGGAGGTGCCCCAGTAAAACGCTTTTCCCTGCTGGATGACTTGGTTGAATGCCCTGACGGTCTCGCTGACCGGGGTTTCAAAGTCGGGGCGATGGGCGAAAACCAGGTCCACGTAATCGAGCTGGAAGTTTCGTAGTGAGCGATTTACGCCTTCGACGATGTGTTTGTAGGATAAGCCCTTCTCGTTGGGGGTCTGACCGCCCCAGAAGATCTTGGTGGAGACCACGTATTGCTCCCGTGCCCAACCGAGCTCCTTGAGCGCCTTGCCCATCACACGCTCGGACTCACCATGCGCGTAACCTTCGGCGTTGTCGAAGAAGTTAACACCGCGATCCCATGCGGCGCCCATCAGCGTCTTGGCAAGCTCAACATCCACCTGGTTGGCGTAAGTCACCCAGGAACCGAAAGATAATTCCGATACTTTTAATCCAGATTTTCCCAAATTTCGATAGTTCATATTATTCTCCTCGATCTAATTATAGGGAAATCCAAATGGGATGCAAACGATGGTAGAGGAAAACGTTAAACTCTGGTGTCAAATATATACAATAGTTGTTTTCTTGTGCAGAACCCTGGGCTAAAAGTAACGATGAATTTATTGACGCATCGAATTTTGCATGATATTATTGCTTCCTCGACGCCCCCATCGTCTAGTGGCCCAGGACGCGGCCCTCTCAAGGCCAAAACCAGGATTCGAATTCCTGTGGGGGCACT
>DAOOPV010000067.1:4026-11451 GCA_035388405.1 Anaerolineaceae bacterium | reverse complement strand
ATGTGCTTTTTTGTAAAGCCCTATCGTCTCACATGTGTTTGAACTC
This sequence comes from Anaerolineaceae bacterium, assembly GCA_035388405.1. Taxonomy (GTDB): domain Bacteria; phylum Chloroflexota; class Anaerolineae; order Anaerolineales; family Anaerolineaceae; genus Mesolinea. The sequence goes on along the minus strand of DAOOPV010000067.1, from coordinate 11,405 downwards.
GCTCAGTGAATGGGTTCAATACGTCTGTCTCACATGATTTGACACCATTCAGTTTTTACTCGAGGTAAACCGCCTCTTTACTCCATCTGATGTTACAATATCCCAATCTGATCCACCTCCCGCAAGGGAGGAATATTTGAATCATTAAGGAGAGTTAATGACAGAGGCAGATTCCCGAATTCAGAAGCTGAAAAGTATGCAGGAAGCTTCAAAACTGGGCGGCGGTAAAGACCGCATCGAGAAACAGCACGCTAAGGGCAGTCTCACCGCCCGCGAACGGATCGAATTATTGCTCGATTCCGGAACCTTCCGCGAAATTGGCAGCATGACCACCCAGCTGAACCCACCTGAGGGTGATGAAACTCTTGGCGACGGTGTTGTGACTGGTTATGGCAGCGTTGATGGACGCACCGTTTACGTCTACGCGCAGGACTTTACCGTCCAGGGCGGATCGCTTGGTGAGATTCACGCGCAGAAGATTTGCCGCGTGATGGACCTCGCCGTCAAAACCGGCTCACCAATTATCGGCATGATTGATTCCGGCGGCGCGCGCATCCAGGAAGGCGTAAGAAGCCTTGGCGGATACGCAGAGATCTTCAAGCGCAATGCCATTTATTCCGGTGTCGTCCCCCAGATCAGCTTGATCATGGGACCTTGCGCTGGCGGCGCCTCGTATTCTCCCGCTGTCACCGATCTGATCATCATGGTCAAGGGCAAATCCTACATGTTCCTCACCGGACCCGCGGTCATCAAAACCGTCACCGGTGAAGAAGTCGATTCGGAAACCCTCGGCGGCGCCGATGTGCACCTCACCACCAGCGGTAACTGCCACATGGTCGGCGCGAGCGATCAGGATGCCATCGCTTTGGCACGACAGGCACTTTCCTACCTGCCGTCCAACAACGTGGATATGCCTCCGGTACAGCCCACCCAAGATGCCCCCACCCGCCGCGCGGAAGCACTGAACAGCCTCGTTCCCGTAGACCCCTCCGTGCCCTACAGCATGCGCACCGCCATCGAAGCCATCATGGACCAGGGCTCCTTCCTCGAGCTGCAAGCTGGCTATGCCCCCAACGCCATTGTTGGTTTTGCCCGTCTGGCTGGCCGCCCTGTGGGCGTCATCTCTCAGGAACCGATGATGATGGCGGGCGTGATGGACATCAATTCTGCCGATAAAATTGCCCGCACAGTTCGCCTGTGCGATGCCTTCAACCTGCCAATCGTGACCTTCGTCGACTCTCCTGGCTTCCTGCCCGGCGTCGCCCAGGAATACGGCGGCATCATCCGCCACGGCGCAAAAGTGCTCTATGCCTACGCGGAAGCCACCTCCCCCAAAGTCAGCGTGGTGACGCGCAAGGCTTACGGTGGCGCGTACGTGGTCATGAGCAGCAAATACCTCGGCACCGACATCACCTATGCCTGGCCTTCAGCCGAAATCGCGGTGATGGGCGCCGAAGGCGCTGCCAACATCCTTTATGGCAGGCAGATCAAAGCAGCGGCAGACCCCGAAGCAGAGCGCGCTCGCCTCACCTCGGAATACCAGGAAACCTACCTGAATCCCTATGTCGCCGCCAAAGCCGGCTACATTGATGAAGTTATCGAGCCTGCCGAAACCCGCCAGAAGCTCATCGAAGCGCTTGCGGCTTTGCAGAACAAAGTCGAAACCAATCCGCCGCGCAAGCACGGCAACATGCCAGTCTAAGGGGGGCACATGATAGAAACCCTGAAACAAGGCTTGTTAATTACAGTTACTGGCATGGGGATCGTATTTGCCATGATCCTCGTTCTTTGGGGCATCATGGTTCTGCTGGTCAGGCTCACCAACCGGCCAGAAGCAGAAGAGGTCGTGGAAGAAACTGCAACCGTTCTACCTGAGCCCGTTGCTGTGACCGAAACTGAAGATGCTTCGGCGCTGGCTGCTGCCATTGCGGTGGCTTACGCGTTGAGCGCAAAGCCCAAAACAGCTTTCGCAGCTGATACCCAATCCATTCAAACCGGCAGCACCTGGCTTGCCGCAGGTCGCGCGCAGCAGGTCGCACGACAGACAAACAGAGGACGAAGCGCATGATCATTAAAGTTGAAATCGAAGGAAAATTCTACGACGTCTCCATTAAAGATGTCCACAGCAATCCCGTTTTGGCTGAAGTCGACGGTAAGGTCTACCAGGTCTTCCCGGAATCCCAAGGTCCTGCAGTAATTCCAGCCATATCCACACAGCCTGTTGTGGTCCCTGTTTCGGCTCCTGCCTCTCCCGCGCCAAGCGCTGCAAACGGACTGACACTCAATGCTCCCCTGCCTGGGGTGATCGTGTCAATCGATGTGCAAGCTGGTCAGACTGTCAAGTCAGGTCAACAAGTCTGCATGCTGGAAGCGATGAAGATGAAAAACGTCATTCGCTCCGACCGGGATGGGGTCATCGCCCAGGTCAACGTCAATGCTGGTGATCTGGTCAAGCACAACCAAGCTCTGTTCACCTTCCAGGCTTAGGAGCAGGTATGGACCTCACCCAGTTAATAGCTGACCTCACAAAGGGAATAAGCAACTTCACCCTGTTGAATGCGGTCATGATTTTGGTCGCCTTGGTGCTGATCTACCTCGCCATCTGGAAAGAATATGAACCGGTGCTGTTGCTTCCGATCGGCTTTGGCTGCTTGCTTGCGAACCTCGGCATGTCCAACCAGATCGGTTTCATGAAAGTGATCTACGATGCCGGGATCAAGACGGAACTATTCCCGCTGTTGATCTTCATCGGCGTCGGCGCCATGATCGACTTCAGCCCGCTGCTCAGCCAGCCCAGCCTGGTGCTGCTCGGTGCTGCAGGGCAATTTGGCATCTATTTCACGCTCCTGCTGGCAATTCTGTTAGGCTTCCCTCTGAATGTAGCCGCCGCGATCGGCTCCATCGGAGCGATCGACGGCCCAACAGCGATCTTTGTCGGCGAACGCCTGGCACCCGAATTCATTGGCCCAATTGCGGTGGCGGCTTATTCCTATATGAGCCTGATCCCGATCATTCAGCCACCGATTATGCGCTTGATGACCTCCCGCAAAGAACGCCTGATCCGCATGGAATACTCCCCCAAGCCAGTTTCGCGCCTTACCCTGGTACTATTCCCGATCATTGTCACGCTGCTTGTCGCGCTCGTCGCCCCCGATGCTGCCCCCCTCATGGCAGCCCTCATGCTCGGCAACCTGCTGAGGGAAGCCTTGGTGGTTGACCGCCTCAGTAAGATGGCGCAGAATGAGCTGATCAACATCGCCACCCTCTTTTTGGGGCTCTCCATTGGCTCCACCATGACCGCGCAAAGCTTCCTGAACCTGGACACGATCAAGATCCTGGCTTTGGGTTTGCTGGCTTTCGTGGTGGATACCATCGCCGGCTTGCTCTTTGGCAAGCTGATGGCAGTCGTCACACGTGGCAAGGTCAACCCCCTCATCGGAGCTTGCGGAATTTCCGCATTCCCGATGGCCGGTCGCCTGAGCGCCAAGATGGCTTTGGAGGAGGATCCTTCCAACTTCATTCTGATGCACGCGATGGGCTCCAACACTGCTGGTCAACTCGGCAGCGTTATCGCTGGCGGCGTGCTGCTCGCTTTGGTGTACGGGTTTATTCATTAGAAAACTGCGCAACCAAAAACACCTCTGTGAAATTAACAGAGGTGTTTTGATTAACAATAAAATGATGTCAAACCCTCAACAAATACCCCTTGCTGCGGATGGTTTTGATCAAATCCGGGTGGTGCGGATCGTCTTCCAATGCCTGGCGCAGCCAACTGATATGCACGTCCAGGGTGCGCGTGTCCTCTACGTAATCCGTGTCCCACACCGCCTTGAACAAGGCTTCCCGGGTCAAAACCTCCCCCGGTTTCTCCATCATTTTTGTGAGCAGATCAGTCAGGCGAGGTGTTAGATGAACTTCCTTATTCTTGTAAATGGCAATTCGGCTATCAGGATTCAAAACCAAATTCCCTCTGACGAGCATGCCCTTGTGGCTGTTGTTTTCAAGCGTCCGCAAACGGTTGGCCAGTTTCTGCACTGTGAAAGGCAGCCGGAGAAAGAAATTAACATTCTCTGTTTCCCCCACCGGCTCATCTTCTGCAACTATCAGGCATAAGGGGGTGGCGGGCAGGCTGTTGTGAAACCAATTCACCAGGCGCAGACCATTTGTGCGCAGCGATGCAGCATTGATCACCACCACATCCGGTGAGAATTGCTTTATTGCGTCGAGCCCCTTACTCCCGCTGTTCTCTACCCTCAGAGAATATCCTTTTTTCTCAAGATCACTTGCAAAACGTCGGGCTACATTCCGTTTCCCCTCAATCAATAGCACCTGTAGTGATTCTGCCATGTGCAAAACTTTCCTCTTTCGATATCGATGTTTGCTGCTTCAATCTCCAAAGAAAAACTACTGCAATGCCTTCCCTCGGAACTCTATTATAGCCGATTGTTAAAGATTTTCGCACACATGTTACTAAATTGGATTAGCAAATTTTAAGAATAGCCGAGTTGATTCGCGTGGCTTACATGTTAGAATCACTATGAGATAAACAACGCAAACAGGAAATTTGGTGCATTATGGGAAAATTGATTGAGTGTGTAATCGATAGTATCCGCGTCAGCCTTACCAATCAGGACCGGATCACAGTTCTAAAGGAGAAGGATGCCGAACGCTACCTTCCCATTTGGATGGGCATACCCGAAACCGACTCCATCACCATTGCGCTCCAGGGTGTGGCAATTGCCCGCCCCCTCACCCACGATCTCCTGATTTCGGTCATGAACGCGCTCGACATTCGCCTTGAAAGCGTCGAGGTCACCAATCTCGAGAACGACACCTTCTATGCCAACCTGATCCTCGAGCAAAATGGAGTAAAGAAAATCATCGATAGCCGCCCATCAGACGCAATCGCCATCGCCATTCGTGTCAAAGCGCCGATTTTCGTCGATGAAGACGTCCTCGACGCAGTCGGCATCCGCCCTGAAGACGTCCTTCCCCAATCCCTGCACGAAGAAGATTCGTCAGACGTGGATGCGGACCTGGACATTTTCGAGGACTTCCTTGGGCAACTTGGCAAGGATGATAAAGACAAAGATCAACCCGGCAACCCTTCGGATGAAGATCCCAATCAGTAAGTGAGGCAGCATAGTGAGCGATCAACCTGAATTCACCAGTATCCAAACCAGCTCCGACGCGAACCAGCTTTTTGACCGCGACATGGAAGAAGCCCTCATTGGCTCCGTGCTCATCACGCCGGATGCCTACGTGGACGCCGCTCCGCTGGTCAACGCTGAAGATTTCTACCTCCACCGCAACCGCTGGATCTGGGAAGCCTTCATCGAACTCTTCAAGTCCGACAGCTATTTTGACGTTCTGACGGTCAAGGACGCTCTTGAAACCAGCGGTCACCTCGAAGACGTTGGCGGCTTGGACTACCTGATCTCCCTCACCAATCGCGTCCCGTCCTCGCAGCACGCCGAATCCTACGCCCGCAACATCAGCGCCCTTGCCGTGCGCCGGCGCCTCCTGACTGCCGCCAACGACATCGCCAAGCTCGCCTATCGCAAAGACACCGGCGTGGACAACGTCATCTCCGACGCCGAAAAAGCCATCTTCGGGGTCAGCCAGGAACGCTACAAGCGCGACCTGGTCCCGATTTCTGACGCCGCGGATGAGTACCTCGAGCGCCTTTTGCTCAACGCCAGCATCCCTGGCGGCGTGACCGGGCTCGAAACCGGACTGAAAGCGGTCGACAAAGCGCTCGACGGGTTACAGCGTTCTGACCTGATCATCGTTGCGGGTCGCCCGGGTATGGGTAAAACCGGCTTCATGATCGGCATCGCCAAGCATGTCGGCCTCGCACTCAAGCGCAATGTCGCCTTCTTCACGCTCGAAATGTCCGCCGAGCAGCTCATCCAGCGTATGATCGCCCAGGAAACCAACATCGACTCCCAAAAGCTGCGTTCCGCCAAGCTGAACGACGCTGAAGCCCAGGAGGTGGTGCATGCTCTGGGTGTGCTCTCTGAATCCCGCATTTTCGTTGATGACACCCCCGCCATCACCCCGCTTCAGATGCGCACCAAGTGCCGCCGCATGCAGATGGAAATCGGCCTCGACCTGGTGATTGTCGACTACCTCCAGCTGATGTCCGGCGACACCCGCACCGAGAATCGCGTGCAGGAAGTCTCCTACATTTCGCGCTATCTCAAGGTGCTCGCGCGCGACCTCGACGTGCCGGTGATGGCTGCGGCGCAGCTTTCTCGCGCGGTGGAGCAGCGCCAGGATAAAACCCCCGTCCTCTCCGACCTGCGCGAGTCCGGTTCGCTGGAGCAGGATGCCGACATCGTCATGTTCATCAACCGACCCGAACAGATGAAGGAAGAAAGCCCGCTCCACAACCTGGCAAAACTGATCGTCGCCAAGCACCGCAACGGTCCCACCAACAGCGGTATCGATTTGGTCTTCATCGAGAAACTCGCGATGTTCCGCGACAAAGCCTACGAGAGCTAACACGAGCGCTGGAGACACTTTTGACTAACGAACTTTCAGGGAATTTTCTGAACATCAAGCTGCCGGCAAATTTCATTGCCCGCTGCGATGGGCTTGGAAGCGACGCGATCCTGCTTTTGCTCGGTTATTTCAACTTGCTCAGCCAGCAGGAAACCCCCTCGGACGTTGTCGAGCTCTACATCTTGCTCGACCATCTGCCCACCGCTGAAAATGCCCGCTGGCAAATAGCCCTGGCTGAACTGCTCGAAGAAGGGCTGCTGCTCGCCTTCCCCCAAACCATCGAAGATCCGCAGGAGCCGGTCCTGCTCTTCCCGGCGACGCCGGAAGGCACCAGCCGCTTCGAAGCGCTCCAAGCCGGCGAACTGACGAAAGCCGAGATCCAGGCTGCCAATCCGCTGCCGGACCCGAGCAAGCCAAACATCTTCAATCTATATGAGCAAAACATCGGTCCCTTGACGCCGATGGTCGCCGAGATCTTGAAGGCGGACGCCGCAACCTACCCCGAAAGTTGGCTGCGCGAAGCCATGCAAGAAGCGGTCAGCCGCAACATCAGGAATTGGAAGTATGTCCAGGCGATTTTAAAGTCCTGGCAGGAAAAAGGACGTGACTCAACCCATGGAACCACTCAAAGCGCGCTTGAAAGATTTCGAGAACTTTATCGCCAGCAGAAACAGCAAGGAAGCCGAAAACGCTGAGCCAACCCCTGCTCGCCGCCCTGGCATCGACATTGGCGATCCAAATTGCCCGCGCTGCGGCGGGCTGGGCTTCGTGGGGCGGGATGTTTCCATCGACGATCCCGATTTTGGCAAGATGGAGATCTGCACCTGCCGGCTTGCCGAGGTCACGGCCTCCCAGCGCGACCAACTCTTCTC
>DAOOPV010000067.1:0-3926 GCA_035388405.1 Anaerolineaceae bacterium | reverse complement strand
GATCTGCTGGACTGGCTGCGTTTCTCGTACAGCAACACCTCCGACGCCAGCTTTGAAGAGCGCATCACCCAAATTCGCACCATTCCCCTGCTGATCATGGACGATTTTGGCACGCAAAACACCACCCCGTGGGCGCAGGAGAAGCTCTTCCAGATCATCAATCACCGCTACATCAACCGGCTGCCCACCGTCATCACCAGCAACCAAGCCCTGACCGACTTCGAACCCCGCATCCGTTCGCGCCTGCAGGACCCCGACCTGGTCACCCACGTGGAGATCCTCGCGCCGGACTTCCGCAACCCTGCCGACGACATCGGTCACCCGGAGCTCTCGAGCCTCAATCACCATTCCAAGCAGACCTTTGGCTCCTTCAGCTTCCGCAAGAACGAACGCCTCGAGCCGGATGACGCCCAATCGCTGCGGGAGGCCTTCGAGATCGCCAAGAAATTCGCCGAATCGCCCCAGGGCTGGCTGGTCTTCTACGGTCCTTACGGCTGCGGCAAGACCCACCTGGCTGCCGCGATCGGCAATTACCAGGCCGGGCTGGGTTATCCGCCCCTCTTCGTCGGAGTGCCGGACCTGCTCGACTATCTGAGGGCGACCTTTTCGCCCAACAGCGCCACCACCCTCGACCGCCGCTTCTACGAGATCCGTTCCACCCGCCTGCTCATCCTGGACGACATCGGTACCGAATCGGCCACCCCCTGGGCGCGCGAGAAGCTCTACCAGCTGATCAACCATCGCTATAACGCCGAGCTGCCCACCGTCATGACCACATCCAGCGAGCCTTCCAGGTTGGACCAACGCATCTTCAGCCGCATGTCCGATAAGCGCCTCTGCAAGCTGGTGCTCCTCTCCGCCCCGACCTTCACCGGCGAAGGTTAAGCCCTGATCCCTCAGCCCTCCCTTGGGTCGTAGATCCCTGAAGCGAAGCGAAAGGGAAGTAGGGTCGGCGCAGCCGGGGTGAGGGTAATGTTGTGGTTGTAGTTCTCGTAGGCCGGGTTCTGCAGACCTGCCCTGGGGCTCCTTTCTTCAGGGTGAAACCCGGCTCTTCTCTATCCTCTCGTAGGCCGGGTTACGTTCGGCTCTGTCCGTGATCGCGAGCTCTCTTGCCCTTGTGTCTTTTTACGAGGGTTGCGCCTGTGCCCGCAACGCAGGGTATGAGCGATCTCGCTTGTAATGCAATTAATGGAGACCTTCGGTCAGACCCCGTGCGCGGTCTGGAGACCGGCACGAACACGGCGATTTGCAAGAATTGCAAGAATTGCAACGTTTTTTGATGGCGCGGAAGCATGGTTTGATTGCAAATCAAACTGAAACAGGGCGATTTGCTGCAAATATGCATTTTCGTTGTTAACGTGCCGGATTGCAAATACAATCACGTGGGAATATAATAGCACATTTGTTCTAATTTTGCAAGGGGTTGCAAGTTATCAGGCGTAGGTCAGGTTCCGCTTTTGAACCTGACATCACAAATCTCACCCCACAGGCGTTCTTTTCTGTTTACAGTGATGCGCCCATCCATGGTCGCATGCTAACGCTCTGCTGGATGAACTATGTCACTTCGCTTCAAGGGCGGGTGCAGCGTAACCCGGGCTAAGCTGGCTCCCGCCGTGAAACGGACAGGAGACTGAAGAGGGTTACTATGGAAAACAACAAAGACACTCTCCCCCGTTACACGGACCCTCGCTCCCTTTCGCTTCGCTACACGGATCTACGATCGAGGGAGGGCTATATTGGGCTTCCGCTTCTATGATCGTGCAAGCGTTACAAAGTACCCCGCTGCCGAAAGAAGGCGTGGGCACGCCAAGCATGGTTTCTGACCAAAGGTCTCCACATCTTTGTGTCGATAAAAATCGGAGACCTACCGATCAGAAGCCTTCCATGGTCAGGAGACCATGGAAGAACAAGTTATAACTCTTTATCTTGTATAGAAGGCATCCTTTATTAAAGGCTGACAAACCTGGTTACCCATTGTATTTGTGAAGCATTCAAGACCATCAGCAGTTCCATAAATTGTGAGATAGGAATCCTCATAAATGTCATCAAAGGAGTCCCTAAATTTCACATAAAACGCTTCATAAGTTCCAGAAACATAACATTGAATGTGCTTGGAGCTTTTCACTACATTGAAAACTCGACAACCAAGCTTAACTCTTTCCCCCTCATACTTTTCAGGATAAGTTATGAAATCACGCCACTGTACTTGTTCAAATGAAGCCAGGTAATCCGTTGTGGCTCTATACGAGGTAGCAGTCAATTGATAAGGACTGTATTCAGGAGTGTTTGTCGGTGTGGGTGTCTTCGTGGAGGTCGGCGCGAGAGTATGCGTCGGCGTAACGATTTTTATTATCGGCGTATACGTAGGCACCTTAGTGTAAGTTGGTAACGGGGTATAGGTGGGGAATGCAGTGTTTGTTGGGTAACTTGTCCGTGTTGGATATGCCGTCAGAGTCTGATCTACATATGGGTTGATCTGTTCGGGCTTTGGTGTGCAAGCACTTAGTAAAATCAGGATAACAAAAACAAAAATAAAGCGCTTCATTGGATCTCCCTTATCCATAAGAAAATATTTAAAAAAACCCTGTTTGTGACCATTTTACCTCATATTCAACCAGGCTTGCTGATGTGGTTAAATCCGTCTAAATCCCCTCATTTTCGGAGTTCGGACCCCTCGGGAGAAGGAAAAGAGAACAGCTTCCTCCTGAGGGGAAGCTGTCTAACACCTTACTGTGGCTGAGGCTTGGATACGTTCTTCCTAAAATCTTTCTCTCTGGTACTCAATCGCATCCTTGGTCGAAAGTTCAGTCGTGGAAGGGCCTGTCCGAATGAAAAACCGGTCATTTTCACCATCTTTGTAATAAATTGGCTTAGTAGAACGACCACATTCAACCACCATAATCCGACAGCTTTGGAAATCCTCAAAATGAATGTGAACATCCGAAATTGACAGGACACCTAAACGCGACTTCATCAAGTTTATTAGGTGAAGAGACATTTTGTCTTCATTTTCAAATCCATCAACTTCTATACCAGCAGGTGAGCCATCGTCGAACACACCAATGGTTAACGTCCCGCCATTATTATTTAGGAATCCCGCGATAGTACGAAGAACCGAGAATTCCATCCGTGGGTCTCTCTGATTAGTGTGCAGGTTAGTTCTGAGTGTGGCCTTGAATTCCATCATATGCGTTTCGCCGTTCTTGATTAAATCCGACAGGGAGAGCGAGGTCGACGTTGTCTTATCTACATGATCCGATTTCAACCTTCGATAGCCGTCGTATATGACCTTGGCTATCAATTCCCGTCGTTTTTCAAGGAACTTTGGGTAATCCATTAATTGCCAGTTCTTAGGCAGAGCATGCCAGTAATACATCTTTTTGACCACATCTTGGTCAGAAGGCAACAACTTCGGTAAGTATTCTTCTGGTGAGGAATCCGAAATTCGGATATTATCGCCATACTCAACAAAGGCATAATTGGCAATTTGGTTGGTATCCCGAATATCGCTTATTCCTAGTTTAGCAAGATAAGCTTTTGGAAAAAGATGGTGTCTGTCAACTGCAGCCTTGGAACTAATAATTGCCGGATCCAAGAGGTCAGCAACCTCAAGATCCGAAAATAGCGCTTTAGCTCCAAGCAAAACAAGTGCGGCATAGTAAGCAAACAATGATGGGCTACGGGGTGATGAAGTTGCCAGGGCGTTTGGCAAAGAAATTTTCCAATAATCTTCTGTGAGTTCCAGATTACAAATGTTTTGAAGAATTTGCAGGAACTCTTCTCCATCCTTTACGTTTCGGAACCTGGCAAGGTCAGATTCCATCGCGCTCTCGGCGGATCCGGTATAACGCCCGGTCAGACTTGTCATGAAGAACCATTGCGCGATTACCTTGCGGAATCTGGCACCGGACAGGTTGTATTCAGTT
>DAOOPV010000066.1:0-11607 GCA_035388405.1 Anaerolineaceae bacterium | reverse complement strand
GTAAAGCGCTCCGAGAGCGCTCAAGATTTCTGGATCGTCTGGCAGGGCTGCTTTGGCTTTGCGAAGCGCTTGCATGGCTTTGTCTTCCTGCCCAAGGTTGGTCCAGATGCGTGCAAGGGAGAGCCAGCTTGCCGGCTTCTCGGGAGCCACGGCTGAAGCCTTTTCGAGATATTGCATGGCTTCAGCATTTTTCCCTGTGGCAATCAGGGCGTTACAAAGTAAAACCAACGCTTCTCCGTCAAACTCGTCCTTTTTGAGGAACGCCTGTGCAATCGGAATGGCTTTGTCAGCCTGTGCTGCCTTGATTGATATTTCAGCGAAGTTGAGCAGGTCCGTGCGCGATGGATCGCCTGAGGCGTGAATCAGCTCCTGGTAGATCTTTAGAGCGTTCTCTGGCTGCTGAGACTGTAGGTAGAGCGAGGCGAGATCTTTCTTGTTGGTTTGGTTTTGGGGTTCGAATAGTGCCAGCAAAGCGCTCGATTCAATCGCATCGTCAATATTTGCCATGTGGCGGTCAATCAGACCGGAAAGTTTGATTGTTTCCAGGTCATTCGGGTTTTCAGCAAGTGCCTTCCGGATGAAATTGCTGGCAGTCTGATACTTTTTATTCTCAAAGGCATAACGGGCAGCCTTCAGATTGTCTGAAATAGAAGAAAAACGGGACTTCGTAGTTTGGAGAGTCTTTTTCTCGAGGGCTTTGTCCAGCGATTGGGTGCTCTGTGTGTTTGAGCCAATCACAGGATAACGCAGAGCGTAAAGGGCTTTGGTTGCGTCATCCGGGATTTCCTGAAGGATTTCATATCCATAATCGGGATCATCATTTGCGATCAAGAATTCCGCATATTCCTTCTTGTAAGTCGAGTTGTCTGGTTGAAGACGCAATATTTCTTCCCAGGTCTTGCGAGCTTCTTCTGGATTGGAGGATTCGAGCTCAAAGGCGAGATCGCGCAATATCTCCGCTTGTTGACGGTTTAGGGCATGAAAGGCATGGTCAATCGCGCGGGTGGCTTGGGCTGGCTGCCCGGCAATTTGGCTCAAAACAGCTTTCTGACGGAAAATTTCAACCTCAGACTGATCCGCGTTCCGAGCGGATTGATTATCAGGTGCCTGGGTTTGAGCCAGAAAACTGTTCGCAAGAAGTTTTATCAGTGATTCACCTTCAATGCCGCGCATCGCGCGCAAGGCGGAAATTTGGAGTCCGGCAGGAGCTTTCTCAAGTCTCTGTTGGTAGACTTGGTAACGTGTAGTTTCATCCGCAGGATTTACCGCCACCTGGTGGACTATCAAACCACCGAGTGTCTCAGCATATTGCGGAGGCAGAGTTGATATCAGGCTGTCCATGGCAATTTCAAAATCCGGGACGAGTTGAGGAAGAATAGCGAAAGCTGTCTTCCAGACAGACAACCGACCCTTACCGGACAGTAAACTCTCAGATAGTTTTTTCCATGAGCCTGCCTCGCGGCGCAATTCGCGCAGTTGAAGTGCAAGCAGGGCAGCATCTGGCAAACTGGTCGGTTCAAGACCAGTCAGTTTTGTCATTTCAAAAACATTGTTGATGCGCTCAATGATCTCAGTTGGGAGGTCAATTTCGAGATTAGTAAGGTCCTCATCGGGCAAGGAATGATCGAGAGAGAAAAGCGCCAGAACGCCCGGCTGCCAGCGGGACAGGTCATCGGAAGCAAAGGTCAGCCATTGTTCAAGATCAGGCGTATTTTCAAGATAGTGCCAGGCAAGCGGTTCTGCACGGAAAGCACTAACCACTTCACGCGCCGTTTGCGGATCGAAGTGGAGCCGGATCTGATTGAGCAATCTCTCTATCGACATTGTCACTCCTCTACAAACAGGTTAGGGTAAAACTCCAATGAAGGGTTTAAGCATGTAATAGGCGCCAGCAAACAAGACCAGGCTCAAGAAGACAAAGAAAATGCCAATCCCCGTATTGGATTTGGCAAGATCGTTTAAGGAGCTGATCAAAAGTGAGGCGTTTCCTACCAGCCCTGAGACTCCTTCGGTGATTCCTTTTTCAGCCAGCTTGGTCGTTGATTCGGCAATCGTTTGGATGCCGCGGCCAAGTGATTGCTTGACCAGGATCACGATGCTTAGAATCAAGCACAGAAACCCCAGCCCGAAAAGCACAATTGAAACTATTAAGAGAACCTGATTTCCATTAGTTAACATAAATAACCTCCGATGAAAATACTTATCGGAGATTATGTTGCAACTACTATGCCAAGCCTGCCAGGCTGACCTTCAAAAAGAGGCTACTTGGTGATGTCTTTCGGCAAATGGTTGAGGTCGATAGTGGGCTCGTCGCAGAACAAAGCTGCTCGTTCGATGGCATTGCTTAACTCCCGAATATTGCCCGGCCAATCGTAATCGATCAGAGCTTGCATGGCTGCCGGGGATACATCCAGGATGTTTGTGCCGAGGCGTTTATTGAACTTGCGCACCATGTAACCGACCAGGTCCGGGATATCCTGGCGGCGTTCTGCCAGAGAGGGCAGGTCCAGATCGACGACCTTCAAACGGTAATAAAGATCTTCCCTGAATTCATGCCGTGCGATCATTTCTTTGAGGTCGCGGTTTGAGGCAGCGATCACCTGGACGTCTACACGAATCAGATTCGTGCCGCCGACGCGCCTGAAGGCGCGTTCTTCGAGGGCTCGCAGGAACTTGGCCTGGAGGTCTACGGGCATGGATGAAATTTCGTCAAGGAACAGAATGCCACCGTCAGCGATCTCCATCAGGCCATTCCGTTTGCTGGTGGCGCCGGTGAAGGCACCTGATTCATGCCCGAACAACTCTGATTCAAACATGGTCGGTTGGATGGCGGGGCAGTTGATGTCAATGAAGGGCTTGCCCGAACGCGGTCCATTGCGGTGGATGTACTGCGCCAGCACTTCCTTGCCTGTACCGGTTGGTCCGGTGATCAGGACCGAAACCGCCGATTCCGAAGCGCGGCCTGCCAGCTCCAGGATGTGTTTCATCTCAGGCGTATCGCCAACAATAAATTCATCCAGGTTACCCTTATTGCTGCGGAAATGCGCCAGCTCACGGCGCATGGAGATGACCTCTGCCGCGCGGCTGACCGATTTTTCCAGTTCAAGCAGATCCAGGGGCTTCTCCATGAAGTCCTGCGCGCCGTTTTTCATGGCATCCACAGCCATCGAAACTTCGCCATGGGCAGTGACGATGATCACCTGGGGTCGCAGGGGTAAACGGGACGTCTCTGTGAGCAGGTGGGGTCCGTAACCATCTGGTAAACGGACGTCGAGGATGATGATATCTGCGACACCTTTCGAAATGAAGGCTCGGGCGTCTGCCATGGTGCCAGCTTCGAGGACTTCGTAGCCTTTTGAGCGTAAAAATTGAGAAACAACCATGCGGGCGGTTTCTTCATCATCAACGACTAATACTGTTGCTGCCATAAAACTCCTTATGTTGCTTTCAGAAGCAGAACATGGAACATCGTTCCACCTGGAAAGCTTTCGACAAAAATGTTACCTCGGTGAGCCGTGACAATTCGGCGCGAGATAGCTAATCCTAATCCAGTGCCTTTTGCCTTTGTGGTTAGGAAGGGCTCAAAAACATGTTTAATAATGTCTTCCGGGATGCCTGGTCCTGAATCAGCCACGATTATTTCGTATTGGGGTGGATTGGTTTCAGGTGAAACTGGATGAATTTTAATGTTCAGACTGCCACCTTCATTTTCCATCGCCTGGATGGCATTGCTGATCAAGTTCACAAAAACCTGCTCAATCGCACGGGCATCTGCCAACACTAACGGTTTGGCTGGCTGGTGTTCAAGATTGTAACTGATATTCAAACGAACCATTCTTGGCGCCCAACGTTCCAGGATGGAATTGATCAGGCTGGCAAGATCTAGCGGAGCAAAATTGTATTCCACTGGTTTGGAAAAAGTAAGGGTTGAATCCATCAGGTGTGTTAGTCGCAGGCAGTCATTCTGCAACCTTGACACCAGATCGGCATTGGGATCATCCGGCTGCATGGTTAATCCCATCAATTGCAGCCCTGTGGAAATGCTGTTGATCGGGTTCTTCACTTCGTGCGCAAAAATTGCGGAAACTTCTCCCAGGAATGCCCGTTGTTCAAGCTGCTGAGAATGGGCTCGGATCTGCTCCGTCTGGCTGACATCGCGCAGGATCAGGACGATACTTCGGACTTTGTCTTTTTCGACCACCGGGATGCAAAGCACCTGCGCCATGAAGGAGCCGCCGGAGCGGTTATTCAGGCTGAAATTGTTCCCAACAAGGGTGCTAATACCCTGCTGTGCGGATTTATAAAGCGTGGAAAGGGTTTCGTTACCAATCAGGACCATTTCCGCTTTTTGCCTAAAGACTTCCTTGCTGGCATATCCAAGCAAAAACTCAGCTGCTGGATTCATCTCGGCAATGCGCAGATCCGGGGTGAGGATGATCACGCCTTCCTCGAGATTATCGGTGATGGCATGCTGGATTTGCACGACGTGCCTAATGTTGGTGAGTGTTCTCTGGGCACTTTCAAGGCTGTTCAGGCCCTGGATCGCTGAAGCTGCATGGGCGGACATGAGGGTCAGGTAGCGCAGTGTGTCATCATCGGGATAGGGCGTTTCGCCGGCAGCCAGTATCAGTCCCTGGAGTGAGTTGTTGTGAAGGAGGGGGAGCGTGAGCAGGTAGTGGAAGCCCTCCATCAACGCGGTCTCCTGCAGTGCGTTCTGAGGTTCACGCGTAAGCTTCCAGAGCTGCAGAGATGGCATGTTGTCAAGCAATTCAACATCAAGATTGGCGGGAAAAGCTTCAGTCAAGGTTGATGAGTAGTTGCGTTGAAGTTGTCTATGATTGCGTGGGTTTACATGGTAGGAAACGATAAGCCTGGGATTCAGCATGCGATGCAAGATTTGGCTTGCAGTCTGGAAAACTGCCTGTGAAGAGTTCTGGCTGCCCAGCGTGGTTAAAAGCGAAAAGTTATCAAAGCGATATTCCTGTTCCAGCAAATCGCGCCTGATTTCAAATTCGGAATCAGGGGGTGAAAAGGTGAGCACGACAACCTGGTTGGTAAGGCTGATGGGAAGGATCCGCATGGTTGCCAGAATGAGATCGCCAGTGGCAATTTGCAGGCGCACCGGGCGGCTTTGATCGCCAGTTGGATTGGTATCCGGATCACCTGGGATCAGCGAAAAGAGTGAGAGTTCCTGCAGGGCGTCGGGTGTGAAGGCGGTCAGGTCGAAGAATTTGCGATTTGCGCTGAGGATCTTGTCATCCGTGCGCCGATAGGCTAGCGCGGCTGCAGGGATCAGCTCCAGGATCAGAGATCGATCCAGCAAGGTGAAATCCTTGTGGGAATCAGCTGGTGATTTCGTGCCGTGCTGGTCGAGTGGGGCTGGGACCATGCTACCTGGTTTTACTTTGGCGGAGATTCCCGGGTAAGATACCTTCCATCGAACGGTATTTGGCTACTGTCCGACGGGCAATTTCTATTCCCTGTTCCTTTAGCAACTGTTGAATCTCAGAGTCACTCAGGGGATGATCTTCACTTTCGATCATGTGTTTGATCAATGTGCGATAAGACAGGCTGCGGTCAAAAAAAATCGCAAGGGGGACAATTTTCTTGTTTGGAAGTTGAACCGTTTTGCTGGAAACAGCCCGGGAGATCGTTGATTCGTGCATGTCGAGCATGGTAGCTATTTCAGCGCGCGTGAGGGGATTCATTGCGAGATCACCTTGTAAAATGTAATCCTTTTGGATCGTCACCAGCTTTTCGAGCAGCAGTTTCAGGGCGTTAGATCGCTGCTGGATGCATTTTATGAGCAGATTTGCTTTTTCTATATCGCTGCGCCATTCTTCGGTCTTGTCTTGCTCCATTTGTTTGAGGGAGGATTTGAAAAGCGGGTTGACCCGCAGTGTGCCACGAATGGGCAGAATGATCTCAACCACCAGGGGATTGGCGGGATTCTCATTCAGATGATAAATAAGAATGTCGGGTTGGTGAAAAACCTGCGAGTCGTTGCTGTTGGGATTGCGTACGTCGCCCCAGTGAGCACGCGCTGGGAAAGGATTGAGATTTTCACTAATGAAAGCTGCTACCTTATGAATATGTTGAGTGGTTGTACCCAACGCGCGGGCAATTTCGGGATAGTGATGCTGACTCATCTGGTGTAAGTATGTGGAAACGACTTCACGAGTCAGAGCAGGGACATTCATGGTTTCCGAAAGCATCTCCACCTGTGCCAGCATGGCTTCGATCGGATTGGCTGAACAAACGCCGACCGGGTCGCACCTTTTTAGTTTTTCGATTAGTGCTGTTATTTCAGAAGGTAAACGATGATGGTAGCGGGCGACCTCGAGGGCTGTGGTAGTGAGAAAACCATCCTCATCCAGGTGGGTGAGGATGTAGGCTGCCACAACCCGGTCTTCAGTAGGCAGATCGGTGGCAGCTTGTCGAAGGACGTAACTGGGTAGATCAACCGATTCTGAGACGAAAGGTTCTTCTGGAACTTCACCGGTACTCGAGGCTGACCCGGTGTAGAAATCTTCCCGCGGGGAAATAAAAACAATTGGGTCCTGCGACTCGACAGAACTTGGCTGACTGCAAATCGGACAAGCTCCCCGTGGGGGAAGAGGACGCTTGCACATCGGGCAAGTGCGCTCCTCCATTAACTCAAGCGCAGGGTTAGAGGAAAGCTCCGAGTCGATTTTTTGCTGGAGTTCGCCCAGGGTCAGACCGAGCAAAGTCATCGTCTGAGCCAGGTGCGCCGACATGGAGGTGGAGGTCTGTTGACTTGGGAGTATCAGCATAATTTACCTTCCGCATAACAGAATGGATCTGTCAGTTTGGTTTGTGCAAGAAGTATACCAGAGGTTTTTGAATCTTGCTTGATTGATAAGGCGCTTAATTGAGCAGTCTGGAGGAATAATAGTAGCCCTTTTGCACTCGGGTGGCTTATAATCAAGAAAAAAGGAGAAGGATTTCTTAGCGATATGATCAAACCGTCAAAGAGTGTAGCGAATCTCAAACCATATTTTTTTGCTGGTTTAAAAGGCGTACTGGCAGACCTTGCCGAGCAAGGGGTGGATGTGATCCGGCTGGACATGGGTTCGCCTGATTTGCCGCCCGCGGATTTTATTATTGACAAGTTAGTCGAATCAGCCCGGAATCCCAAGAAACACGGCTACTCACCAGCCGGCGGAACGCCTTCATTTCTAAAAGCAGTCAGCACCTACTACAAACGACGATTCAATGTCGATATCGATCCTGCTACTGAGGCGTTGGGCTTGATCGGCTCCAAGGAAGGTCTATTTAACCTGAATCACACCCTGCTTGACCCTGGCGATATGGTGCTGTTACCAGATCCTTACTACCCGGTCTATTTGGCAGGTGCTGAGCTGGCAGGCGCGCGCTATCACTTTATGCCCTTGTTGAAGAAAAACAACTTCCTGCCTGACTTTGATGCCATCCCCGAGGATGTTGCCAGGGAAGCCAAGATCATGTGGCTAAACTACCCGAACAATCCAACCGGTGCTACGGCAAATCTTGATTTTTATGTTAAAGCAGTGGCTTACGCAAGGAAGTATGACATTCTAATCGCCCATGATGCCCCATACTGTGATCTGGCGTTTGGAGACTACGTTCCACCCAGCATTTTCGAAGTGGATGGCGCCAAGGATGTGGCGGTGGAGTTCAACTCCCTTTCCAAAACTTACAACATGGCAGGCTGGCGTATCGGTATGGCGGTTGGCAATAAAGAGATCATCCGGGTTTTGGCGAATTACAAGAGCCAGATTGATTCTTCGATCTTTGCTCCCATCCAGGATGCCGCGGTTGTTGCCCTGACATCGGATCAAGCCTGGTTGCAAGATCGAAACAAAATCTACGAAGCTCGCAGAGATGTAGTTTATAACGGTTTGATCGATGCCGGCTTTGAGGTGGATCTGCCAGAGGCTGCCCTGTATCTCTGGGCTAAGTTGCCCCAGGGTTTCACCGACCCGGTTAAGTTTTGTGCTGACCTCTTACAGGATACCGGCGTGAGCATTACCCCAGGCGTTATTTATGGCCCCAGTGGTGCGGATTACATTCGGATCTCGATTGTTATCCCAACGGACCGAATTGCTGAAGCCATGCGGAGAATTAAGGATTGGGTTGAAAAACAACGATAAAAACCAAAACGATGAAAAATTGATCACCGAAGCTCCACCCGAACCCGCATTAATGGTTGGGGTGCAGATCAGAACTGAGGTCGATCCAAGGTTCACACTGGATGATTCCCTGCGGGAATTGGAATTGCTGGCTGAAACAGCCGGGCTTGCAGTCGTGGGAGAGGTCACTCAAAACCTGTCATCACCAAATTCGCGCACCTTTGTTGGAAGTGGCAAGCTCGATGAAATCAAAGTTCTGGCTGACGAGTTGGACGCCAAAATCATCCTGTTTGACGAAGAACTTTCACCGCGCCATCAGCGTGAGCTTGAAAAAGAATTGGGGAACGGCAAGCAAGTCATTGACCGCACAGCCTTGATCCTGGACATCTTTGCGCAGCACGCGAACACACGCGAAGGCATGCTGCAGGTGGAACTCGCGCAGTACCGCTACCGCTTGCCGCGATTGACAGGCGCCTGGACGCACCTTGCCAGGCAGACGGGTGGTGCGTCGGGCAGGTCCGGCGGAGTGGGGGGCGTTGGCTTGCGCGGACCAGGCGAAACCCAGCTTGAAGTTGACCGGCGTGAGATCAAGAAGAAGATTGTCAAGCTCGAAGACGAACTGGATAAGGTTCGCGAACACCGCAACCGGCATCGCCAACAACGCAGGAAGTCAAACATTCCGGTGGTGGCGCTGGTGGGATATACCAACGCCGGTAAGTCTACCCTGCTCAACAAGCTAACTAAAGCGGACATCTACGTTGCTGATCAACTCTTCGCCACGCTCGACCCAACTACCAGGCAGCTCGAGCTGCCCACTGGTGAGACCGTTCTGCTGACGGACACGGTGGGTTTCATCCAGAAATTGCCGACCGAACTTGTGGCAGCGTTCCGGGCAACCCTGGAAGAAATTGTGGAAGCGGATCTGCTGATCCACATGGTGGATGCCTCGCACAAGAATGCCCAGTCCCAGAGACTGACCGTCCTGGAGACGCTCGAAGAGATTGGCGCGGCTGAAATTCCGATCCTGACGGTTTACAACAAAATAGACCTGTTAAGTTCAGATGAATTTGAGGAGATTAAGAGGCTTGCGGAGCCGAACTCGGTCTTTATCAGCGCCTTGACCGGGGATGGGCTAGGCGAATTAGCCGAGGCAATTGCGGTGGGTAGCTACCAGACCTTTGTGCATGTAAAGGTCAAACTGCCGTACGAAGAAGGCAGGCTGGTTTCTTTAATGCACGAAAAGGGGCATGTCATCGATATTCAACACCTTGAAGACGGGATCTTGGTTGATGGAATGCTTCCAAGGCAGCTTCTGGCGTTTTTTGAGGAATATCGGAAATAACAAAAAAGGCCAGGTAATCCTGGCCTATCTTTTGCAGGAAATGAGTGATTATTCGGTATCAGTGGTGAGAACTTCTCTACCCTGATAGAAACCGCACTTTGGGCACACACGATGGGGCAGACGAGGCTCACCGCAATTTGGGCAGGCAACACCGTTGCGAGCTTTCAGAGCGTCATGAGCACGACGGCGGTCCCGGCGACCGGAAGACAGTTTTCTTTTAGGTAATGGGGTCATCTTTAACTCCTCACTGAACTAACAATTACATTAACCTGCTTATTCTACCTACAAAAGTCGGATTGGTCAAGATCGAATTTTGGATTTGTTATTAGTCAGCGAATATGTCATCCCCATAAGTGATTGAGCGAGAGATGTTCAATTGTCTTGGAGAATGGGCGGTCAGTCCGTTTTGTCTTTTCGTAGCCCGGACATTGTGCCCTTTGGGTATTGCGTTTTTCAATCCGGCTGCGGTTATTGCAGAAACAAGTCGGATAAGAAAGAGGTATCCGGCCTACGAACTGATTTACTTTTCGTGGCCCGACGTTATGCCCTTTGGGTCTTACGTATTTCAAGCCTGCTTTCCAAACTGACCAAGCAAGCCGGATACAAATGAGGTATCCTGCCTACGAACTGTCTTAGCGAAAGCCATAGAGAGGGTTGAACTAAAGTATCGCATTTAAAATATTCTATGTATTGCGCATAGATGCAATAGATTCCATCGTAGTTTTCCTTGGCGTTAGGTCTGACTTTATTAACATCGTAATAAGCCGGTTTCAGGAGGGGAAGCCGGCCTACGAAAGGATCTCTACTTTGGATTACAAGCTTATTTTTTGAGTATTTCATCTCTTCCGATTACAATGTACGCGTAGTAAATAAAGAGATGAGGTGTAGATGCTCAGCGTTATTCCTATCGCCGAGGCCTTAGGTCTTGTTTTGGAGAAGTTCGGAAGTAAACCTGGACGGATTGAATTCGTCAGCCTGCAGCAAGCGCTTGGTCGTTTCCTCGGGATGGATGTGATCGCCCAGGAGGATGTGCCCGCATTTAACCGCTCAACGGTGGATGGTTTTGCGGTCCGGAGCGCAGATTTACGTGGCTGCTCTGACTCAATCCCGGCACTCTTGCAAAAATCCGGCGAATCGATCATGGGTCAGGCCTTTGACCTCCCACTGGCACCTGGCTCCTGCGTCTATGTGCCAACGGGTGGAGCAATTCCACCCAACGCCGACGCGACCGTCATGCTCGAGTACACCGAGGATTTTGGTGGCGATCAGTTTGCGTTCTACAAGCCTGTTGCCCCGGGAGCAAACCTGATCCTGCGCGGAGAAGACCTCAAGCAGGGTGAGGTAATCCTTAAATCCGGGAAGAAACTTGGGGTGGCGGACATCGGTACGTTGGCTGCGCTTGGAAAAACCACAGTACCGGTTTTCTCCCAACCCGTGGTGGGCATCATTTCTACTGGAGACGAGCTTGTTGAGCCAGGCGAGAACTTGAGACCCGGGCAGATCAGGGATGTCAACTCGGCTATGTTAAGGACTGCAGTTGAGCAGTGCAACGGTGTCGCGATTAACAAAGGCATCGTGGAAGACAAATATGATGACCTAAAGGATGCCTGTCTGAGCTTGATTCCTGATGTGGATGTTCTTTTGGTCTCGGGCGGTACGTCTGTGGGAGAAAAGGACAATATGCCCAGGATCGTGGCTGAGCTCGGAGAAATGTTGGTCCACGGCTTGGCGGTTAAGCCCGGTAAACCTACCATCATTGGTGAAATTGAAGGCAAAGCGGTTTTTGGCTTGCCCGGAAATCCAGTAGCTGCTTTTTTCATCTTTGATTACCTGGCGAAGCCGCTTTTGCTGGCATGGCAGCGAGGTAAGGTTGAGGTTGAGCAGGTGGAGGCTAGGCTCACCCGGGCAGTTTCATCCAACCACGGCAGGGAAGAGTTCATCCTGGTGCGCCTGGATGGAAGCGATGCGGAACCCGTCCCGAGCAAATCCGGATTGATCAGCACGGTATCGCGCGCTAACGCTTATTTCATCATTCCCCGGGACCAGGAAGGCCTGCCCAAAGGCACCCTGGTCCAGGTTACACGATTGTGAGGTTCCATGGCATTTACGTACTTATCCAACTATCCCCTCGAA
>DAOOPV010000065.1:0-12207 GCA_035388405.1 Anaerolineaceae bacterium | reverse complement strand
CGTTCGGGTGAGGTCTGGCGGTAAGCCAGGGTGTCCTGCAGACCGATCGAGACCAGGATGTCGCGGATTCGTTCCTCGGCTTCCAGTTTGGGGTTGCCCACCTGGGGCGGCAACTCGTCGCCCAAGCGTTTCGCCGCGATGCGTTCATAGCCATAGGTGCGCGCGATCTCTTCGATCAAATTGCGCTGCCCGATGGTGCCGGTTTCGATATCTGTGCGCGTGGCAGGGCTCTTTGCAACCAGTTCATCGCCTTCCATCCAACAGCTGAAACCCAGCCTTTCGAGGATCTGGGTGGATTCTTCCAGCGAGATTTCCTGCCCAATCACCTCAAGAATGGTTTGTTCCGAAAGACGGTTGACGGTATCCTCATAGGGCTTGCCATAGTTGTCCAACACGCCCTGCACCACTTCCCCACCGCCCCACTCCTGAACACGTTTCAGGCAGAGGGCAAGCGCGGTCTCAGCCAGCGCCGGATGGACGTCACGGCTAAAGCGGTAGCCTGCCTCGCTGTTGATGCGGGTTTTGCTGAGGGTTTTGCGCAGGTTGATGAAGTTCCAGTTCGCCGACTCGATCAGCAGGTTGCGGGTACCGGCATGCACGCCAGTCTCGCCACCGCCCATGACACCCGCGATGGAAAGCGGACCAGCAGTGTCAGTTACCAATTCGATTTGGCTGTCCAGTTTCGGCTCGGATCCGTCCAGCAGGGTGATCTTCTCGCCCTCACAGGCTGTGCGGGTGATGATGGTCGGCTTGCCGCCAGCCCGCTCCTGCAGCAGGTCATAGTCGAAGGCGTGCAGGGGCTGACCGATCTCGAGCATGGTGTAGTTGGTGGCGTCCACCAGGGCGTCAATCGGGCGCATGCCA
This sequence comes from Anaerolineaceae bacterium, assembly GCA_035388405.1. GTDB lineage: Bacteria > Chloroflexota > Anaerolineae > Anaerolineales > Anaerolineaceae > Mesolinea. Next base: position 11,343 of record DAOOPV010000065.1, on the reverse strand, counting down.
GCCAGCGAGAGCCGGCGCTGCACCCAGTAGGGGCTCTTGCGGGCTTGCGTGCCTTCCACCATGCCCAGCATGAAGCGCGGGTTCAGTTCAGCGTCGCGCACTTCCAGGCCTACTTTTTCAGCGATTGCGCCACCCTTATGAAGAGAAATTCCCTCCGGAAGGCGCAGGGGTCTCCCTAAAACCGCGGAAAGCTCCCTGGCGATGCCCAGGATGGAGGCGTCTCTTGCCATGTTCGGCAGGATCGCAACCTCGTAGACCACGTCGCCCATGTAATCCACCAGGGGCATGCCGACCGGCGCGTCTGCGTCGAGTTCGATCACGCCCTCGTGTTCCTCCGAGATGCCAAGCTCTTTTTCCGAGCAGATCATCGAGCGCGAGTCAACCCCGCGGATGGTGGTCTTTTTGAGTTTCGTCACGACCTGTCCGGGTTGATGCCCGTCGTAGAGCATCGCGCCTTCGCGCGCGTAAGCGACCTTGAGCGGCTGCTCCAACCTGCCCTTGCCGAGCCAGGGGAACATATTCGGCGCGCCTGTCAGCACAGTCGCAATCCCAGTGCCATCGTTGAGCTCGCAGAGGGTCAGGCGGTCGGCGTTGGGGTGTTGGTTGACCTCCACCACCTCTGCCACCACGAATTTTTCCTTATCCCAGGATAATCCGGCGTACTTATTCTTCAGTTTACCTTCGGGTTTCTCAACGCCCACCAGGAGCACATTTTCCACTTCCAAACCGACGCTGGTCAGGATGTTGGCAAGTTCTTCAATGCCAATGCCGTCCAGGTCGATGTAATCTTTGATCCAACTTAAGGGTGCTTTCATCTCATCTCCTCTTAGAACTGTTCCAGAAAGCGGATGTCGTTATTGCGGAAGTGGCGGATATCGTCAATGTGATAGCGCATCAGGGTTGAACGGTCGATGCCCATGCCGGCGGCGAAACCGGAATAGACATCCGGGTCATATCCGCCATAGCGGAGCACGGTCGGGTGGACCATACCGCAGCCAAGGATCTCCAGCCAACCGGTACCCTTGCAGACGCCGCAGCCTTCGCCATCGCAGACAAAACATTCCACGTCCAGTTCGGCGCTGGGCTCGGTGAAGGGGAAGAAGGATGGGCGCAGGCGCGTGCGCGCGTTCTCGCCGAAGGTTCTGCGGGCAAAATCGTTGAGCGTGCCGCGCATGTCGGCAAAGGTGATACCCTTACCCACCACCAGCAGTTCCACCTGGATGAATTCAATTTCCGAGCGGGCTGTCAGCTGCTCGTAGCGCATGGTTGTGCCTGGCAGGATCACACGGATATTCTCCGGTGCCCTTTCGCGCATCACGTGCACCTGACCCGGGGAGGTATGCGTGCGCAGGACCACGCCCTCTTTGTCAGTATAGAAGGTATCCCACATATCGCGGGCTGGATGATAAGGCGGCATGTTGAGGTAGGTAAAGTTAAAGTCGTCGGTTTCGACTTCCGGCGAGCGGTAAATCTGGAAGCCCATATCGCCAAAGATCTGGTAGATCTGGCGCAGTGTCAGATGCAGCGGGTGGATCCTGCCGCGGCGCGGCTTGCGCCCGGGCAGGGTCACATCCAGGGTTTCTTTGGTAAAGGCTTCCTGCTGGCTGGCGGCTTTGACGCCCTCTTCCTTTTCTGCCAGGGCTGCTTCGAGCCCCACTTTAACCTGGTTCACGGCTTTGCCGATCAGCGGGCGCTCTTCTTTGGCGAGCTTTCCCATCGAGCCAAAGACCTGCATCACCAGCGAGCTCTTTCCAAGGAACTCCCCTTTCCAGGCTTCCAGCGATTCAACCTTCGCAACAGACTGAAGCGCTTCAATTCCGCGCGCCAGTTCGGTCTGCAACTTCTCTTCAATTTCCAACATGCTTCACCTCATCAATTTGTCATTCGGACAAAAAAAAACCCGTCCGGATAAAGGGACGGGCATAAAAGCCGTGGTACCACCCTTCTTGGCTGGGATCACCAGCCCTCTCAGGTTGCTCTGTAACGGGAACACCCGGCGCGGACTACTTGCAAAACTGTTTCACCCGCGCGACTCCTGAGGGAACTTCAACTTTCGCTTGCCTGGCGCCGCTCTCAGTCTCGACCGCGCCTCCCTGTTGGGGCTCTAAAGCCTACTTTCCTCATTCAACGTCGTTCGGCCTATTATAGAAGTATTGAGGAGCATGGTCAAGGGCAATGGCAATTGCCTGGCGTGTATCAGATCAGGCATAAAAAAAGCCGGGCTCATCACCCGGCTACATACTGCGTAAAAAGAATTACATCGCGGCTTTGACAAGCGCGATGAAGGACTCAGCCTTCAGGCTGGCTCCGCCGATCAATCCGCCGTTGATATCGGACTGCCCAAAGAGCTCTTCGGCGTTGCCGGGGTTTACCGAACCGCCGTAAAGAATGCGCATTCCATCGCCGATTTCCTCGCCAAACAATTCGCGCAGGATCGGACGGATGACGTCCTTGTGCACGGCGTTCGCGCCTTCGGGGGTGGCTGCCAGACCGGTGCCAATCGCCCAGACAGGCTCGTAGGCGATGACCACCTGCTCAGCCTGCTCCTGGGTCAACCCTGCCAGGTCTGCCCGCACCTGCCGGCTGACGACCTCAGCGGTGATGCCGCTCTGATTTTCCTCCAAAGTCTCGCCCACGCACACAATCGGCTTTAATCCGTGCGCCAGTGCTGCCAAAGCTTTCTTGTTTACCGTTTCATCCGTCTCGCCAAACATGGCGCGCCGCTCTGAGTGACCTAAAATCACGTACTCGCAAAGTTCTTTCAGAATGACTGGTGAAATTTCCCCGGTGAAAGCGCCCGAGTCCGCCCAGTGCATGTTCTGCGCGCCGAGTTTGATGGATGATCCATCCAGCTCTCGCCTTGCCACTCCCAGCCCCACAAATGGCGGGCAGATCACGACTTCCACATTTTCCACGTCATGCAACGCGGGAAACATCTCGCGGATCAAATCACGGGTCTCATACAGCCCTTTGTTCATCTTCCAGTTGCCGGCAACCATTGGTTTTCTCATTGTTCCTTACCATCCTCTGCTATTAGTTAATGTTTATTTTATCATCAAGCCGGTGTGATTTTGCCCAATTCACGACCAAGTGCAAGTTAGGGTTGGTCATTGTGCTCGCAGAGTATGGCGTAAATGAGAATCAAGAATTAAGTGGTCTGTGATAGCCCCCATCAGATGAATATGCGATTCTTTGGTAGGGAACGGCCTTGCGCCGTTCCGGTTGTAAGTGGAACGGGACAAGCCGCGTTCCCTACAAGAATCTCCGTTATGAAGCGGAGTGGCAGGGTAGGTTGGCGTCAGGGAGCGTGGGAATTAGAAAGGCATTAAAAGCCAACCCACCGATGGGACGGAAGAGATTTGTTTTGGTGGGTTGTCTATAAAAAGGTTTAGGTGGAAGTAAGTTGCATGACGCCATCCTCTTCGAGCACGATGGTCCACTCTACCAAAGAGAAGCGGTTACACATTCAAAAAAGAACCATGCTGAGGTTCGTGATGTCAGGTTGAAAAACACAACCTGACCTACGCCGATGCTTGCTTGGAGATAGAGCCATCCTTTGGTGGGTTGGCTATAAAGAGACTTGAGTCGATTACCGTTACGTGACGCCCGCCCACCCTACGAATCATGGCTTTGGTTTGATGCAATATATGCAAGGGATAAGAGTTTGTTGGAATTGAAGAAACCATTAACGGTCGATTGTGCGTAGGGTAGGGTGGGTTGGCGTCAATCGGAACTGAAAATTGAGGGGTTTTTAATAGCCAACCCACCAGATAGAAGCGCCATCGTCGGTGGGTTGGTTACAAAGAGACTTGGGTAAAAGAAAGTTACGTGACGCCAACCCACCCTACAAATCTGTAATATAAAAAAGGCTGACCGGGAAGTCCGATCAGCCTTATCTTACAACTTCAACAATTTACTTGGTGCGGTAGATTATGGGGTTGAGCCACAACCCACGATTATCCTGAGCTGTGCCCTCGTTCCAGACTACCAGCGAGAACTGAACCTTCTTGCCTGCCAGTGAGGACAAATTAACCTTTATTGGGTTCCACTTCTCTTCAAAGACTTCCTTCCACTCGCCCAGTTCAATGAACTTTCCATCTCCGACGCGGTAGTAGAGTTCAAATTTCAGGCTGCATTTGGGGCTGTTCGCCTCGCACTGGATAGTGGCACGGAATTCATCGCCATCTTTTACCAGGAATTCTGGATAAATGCCCTGTATGTAGCCATCTTTGGCATCATTCGGGCGCGTGATCAAACCGATTTCGTTTTCCTTGCCGCCGTCTTCGCGGTAAGGTTCGTCCTTGGTGAGCACATAACCCTTGTCGACATCACTTTCTTTGCCGGGACAGCTCAAAGGATTGGTTTTGCTGCTAGACCAGCGGGCGTCACAGACATTCTTAGCAAAGTTGTAAACCATACCCTTGCCATCGATGACCTGGATCTTCACCCAGAAAGAATTTTTGCTTTCAGGACCGGTGCCAAAGCGCCCACCATTTGGGTTTACCATTTGGTAGTTACCCTGGTATGAGCCGATCACCGACGGGGCGGTCATTTCTATGGAGATATCCACTGTCTCACCTGGCTTTACATCCTTTTTCAGGTCCCAAACCTTGGCAGTGGTCATTTGTGTGCCGTCAACAAAAGCGATATCAAAGCGGGTGTCCCAGGTGCAGGAGCCGTTGTTGCGAATACGCCAGGTCTTGGTAAATGCGTTTCCAGCGACAATTTTCGTCCCATCGGGGATGGTCAGATCTTCGATGAATTTCACCTGATAACAGGGGATGGGCGTGGGTGTCGGCGGGATGGGCGTGGCCGTTGGCGGAACCGGGGTAGCCGTGGCAGGAATCTGCGTAACGACTACGGTGGGGACTTCGGTATTTTGCACGGGTTCCGTCGGAATTTGATTGATATTAGTGGGGTTGAGTGTGGGGGTGTTCGCAACGACCGGTGCGGTTGCCGTCAACTGTGCCACCACCGTTTGGTAATACTCCTGTGTGGCTTGGGCTTGCAAAGTTTGCATCGCTTGTTCAACAGGATCGCCCGCAGGCGCAGGCGTACCAGGCATAATACATGCCGCCAGGATCAAACTTAATGCCAGCACGGTTAAACCCGGAAAAACCCAAATGCGTTTGTTAGTAGTTATACTTTTCATTTTCTTGCTCCTTAATAGCCAGACTACCTCTCCCATATAGACGAGCATCGGGTCCGAAAAGTTCCGATTCAGAAAAAAGCCGCCCTGGTGGGCGGCTGCTTCGTGCTTACTTGTTTGAAACGACCAATTGGATGCCGAGCCCCCACTGCTGCCCGGGACCATAGCCGATGCGCGCGCCGTCTGGCGCCGCCAGCATCCAGTAACTATAGTAAGTCCCTTCAGTCATTGGGGCCACCATATCTGAGATTGTGATGTTAATGGTATCACCCGGAGGTACTTCCCTGGTAATGTCACCACGCTTATTTGTCCCAAACGCTTCGCCGCCCGCCAGGACCAGGTCATATTCTCTGCTCCATGCACAGGTGCCAGTGTTTTTAATAGTCCAGGTCTTGTTGAATTTCGTTCCAGGTTTTACGATCGTGCCAGGGGGATAGTTAACATCACCCACAAAATCAAATTGGAAACATTTAATGCCAACTTCTTCGGTTGGAACTACCGCTGTCAGCTGAGCCGCAGCCTCAGTTGGATCGGGAGTTGTCACTGCGGTTGGAACCACCACGACCTGTGTCGGGCAAACCGGGCAGGCAGGTTGAGGGGTCCAGGTGGGTTGGTTGCTCAATTGCGTGACCAATGCCACCAACGTTTCTACTGAGTTTTGGGTCGCTCTTGCTTGCTGAGTCGCCGCCACTTGCTGCGCGATCTCCGCTTCGGAGGGGGTGGGGGGTACAGAAGGGGCACAAGCTGCCAACACCAGGCTCAGGCTTAGGAGCCCCAGAATAAACCATTTCATTTTCTTTAGCTTTCTCATGTTTTTCTCCATCGATGATTTTACAGCCAAAACAAAAGCCGATGAATCGGTACATTTTTTGGGATTCTATCATTAATCCAAGAAATGATTTTTCCTGTCTGCAAATTACTTGAGAATGGAGAGAGCCGCCAAATTGACGGCTCTCTAATGGAAAAGAGTTTACTTATTGGAAAGGATAGCCAAACCAGGCAACTCAATCCCTTCCAGCATCTCCAGAGACGCGCCGCCACCTGTTGAGATGTGGGTGATCTGGTCGCTCAGCCCGGATTGATTGATGGCAGATACAGAATCTCCACCGCCAATAATGCTTACAGCGCAGCTTTCAGCCACTTTGTGGGCTACCGCAAAAGTGCCTGTAGCAAAGCGCGGGAATTCGAACACGCCCATCGGCCCATTCCAGACAATTGTGCCTGCACTGGCAATCTCCGCGCCAAATGCTTCCACAGTCTTTGGACCAATGTCCAGGATCCGCCAGCCAGCCGGCACATCGCCCACGGGCAGAGTCTCCATTTTTGCTTCCGCGTCAAAGGCGTCGGCAAGCACCATGTCCACCGGCAAAACCAGTTTTCCCTCTGACTTCTCAAGCAGCATTTTGGCAGTGTCGAGCACTTCAGCTTCCACGAGCGAGTCAGCCAATTCATAGCCGAGCGCTTTCAGGAAGGTGTTCGCCATGCCGCCGCCGATCAGGATCTTGTCAGCTTTCTTGAGCAGGTTCTCGATCACGCCGATCTTGTCCGAGATCTTTGCGCCGCCCAGGATCGCCACAAAGGGGCGCTCCGGGTTGGCTATCGCGTCACCCAGGTATTTGATTTCCTTTTCCATCAGGAAACCAGCCGCTGAAGGCAGCAAGACTGCCGCACCGTAGGTGGATGCGTGCGCGCGATGCGCCGTGCCAAAAGCATCGTTCACATAAAGGTCTGCCAGCGATGCCAGGTCAGCTGACATTTGAGGATCGTTCTTTTCTTCCTCCGAGTAGAAACGGGTGTTCTCGAGCACCAGAACTTCGCCCGGCTTCAAAGCGTCGGAGGCAGCTTTGGCAATCTCGCCGCGGCAATCTTCCGCGAACTTGACCGGTGCGGAAATCAGAGTAGCCAGGTGATCCGCAACGGGTTTCATTGAAAATTCCAGGTTGGGTTGACCCTTTGGGCGCCCCAGGTGGGACATCAGGATGACTGCCGCACCATGCTCAAGCAGATAGTTGATTGTCGGCAGAGCTGCAGTGATGCGTGTATCGTCTTTAATCTTGCCCTCTTTGATCGGCACGTTGAAATCCACCCGCACCAAAACCTTCTTACCAGCTACATCCAGATCTGTTACCATTTTCTTGTCTGACATTTTTTCTCCTTGTATGAAAAATGCGCATCACTGTTTTTTGAAACAATGCTGCGCATCCATTCGATCAGAAAACCTTGAGATTTAGAGTTTCTCTGCAACCATCTTGCCCAGGTCAACAGCGCGGCAGCTATAGCCCCATTCGTTGTCGTACCAGGTCACAACCTTCACCAGGTTGCCATTCATGACCATATTCTTTTCGAGGTCAACAATGGAAGAGCGAGGGTCGCCCTTGAAGTCGCTCGAAACCAGCGGCTGATTGTAAGCGCCGGTGGTCACGCCGAGGATGCCCTTCAGCGCGCCTTGGGAAGCTTCGGTAAAGGCAGCGTTGAGTTCTTCCTTGGTGGTTGGTTTCTCAATCAATGCCACAAAGTCAACGATTGAAACGGTGGGGGTCGGAACGCGCAAAGAATAGCCGTCGAACTTGCCCTTGAGCTCAGGAATTACCAGAGCCACAGCCTTGGCAGCACCAGTGCTGGTGGGGATGATGTTCAGAGCAGCAGCGCGAGAGCGGCGCATTTCTTTCTTGTGACCCTGATCCAGGATGACCTGGTCGTTGGTGTAGGAGTGGATGGTGGTCATGACGGCGCTGACGATGCCAAAGCGATCGTTCACGATCTTGGCAGCAGGCGCAAGGCAGTTGGTGGTGCAGGAAGCGTTCGAAATGATGTGGTGAATCGCACTGTCGTACTTTTCTTCATTCACACCCAGAACGATTGTCAGATCCTCACCCTTGGCGGGCGCAGAAATGATGACCTTCTTAGCGCCAGCGCGCGCGATATGCGCATCTGCGCCAATCTTGCCACCTTCGCTCTTGGCGTTGGTAAAGATGCCGGTGCACTCAAAAACGATATCTACGCCGAGATCTTTCCAGGGTAGATTGCCCGGATCTTTTTCAGCAAAGACCTTGATTTCATTGCCATCAATCACCAGGTTGCCAGCTTCATTGACATCAACGTCACCCTTGTAGATGCCGTAGTTTGAGTCATACTTGAAAAGGTGGGCATTGGTTTGTGGATCAAAGAGATCGTTGATTGCCACGACTTCCAGTGTGTCTGACGCGTCTTCGAGGAGGCGCTTTAAAACCTGACGTCCGATGCGGCCGAAGCCATTGATTGCTACTTGAGTTCTCATATTTCCTCCGATAGAGTGAATTTGGTTTAATCTTGACTGGCATGGCTGCCAGAGTGTTTATGTTTAACCTATAGAATTATATCCGATTGTTTGTCTGTCAGTATTAACTTTGTGTAAAGATCACAAGTATTCACCAGGCGTTCAGTTTGATCCGCCGCCTCAAGAACACCTCACCAGTTCCTTTTAATCAAAGACCCAACTTTAATTCAATGGGCCTGTCCGCTCTTCGTACAAGTTTATGATTGCCCGCGCCAACTTGCGGGAACTGTGCCTCCAGGGATACAGGTCATCCACCAGATCCGCCTCATAAACGCGGTAATTCTGTTTCATCTCATCGTCCAACCGGACCCACTGCGCTTTTCCGCCCAGGTCCCCGTGATAATTTCTGTTGCAGATTGCCAGGTTAAAAAGATGCTTGCAAATATGCCGGTCGATCTCCCGGGCATGGTCCGAAGCATTGAATCCATCTGTTTCACCTTGTTCGGTGGCGATGTTGCAGATATAGAAAGTTTCCGCGCGGCTAGCCAAAACGGCATCCGAAAGCCCTCTCACCAGCAAGTTCGGCAGCAGGCTCGTGTACAAACTTCCCGGACCTATCAGGATCAGATCCGCGTCCAGAATTGCTGAAGTTGTGGGGGGATAAGCTGGAGATTCTTGCGGTTCAATCCAGACCTTCAGGATCTTGCCCGGATACTCTGTCAGTTCCGCCTCACCTCGGACTTCCACAATTTCCTGGGTCGCATTATCCTGCACTTCGCCCACTAGTTGAACATTGCTTAACGTTGAAGGCAGCACCTGCCCATAAATCGCCAAAACTCTGCCGGATTCTGCTACCGCTTCCTCAAAACTACCGGTGATCTCACTGAGCGCAGTGATAAACAGATTTCCGAGCGAGTGCCCTTCCAATCCAGCCCCAGCGGTAAAACGGTACTGAAAGACTTGGGAGAGCAGCGCTTCATCACTGCTAAGGGCTGAAAGACAGTTGCGGATATCTCCGGGGGGTAATACCCCCAGGTCGCGCCGCAAAGCCCCTGATGAACCGCCGTCATCAGCGACAGTCACAATCGCTGTAATGTTGTGGGTGTATTCCTTAAGGCCGCGCAGCAATGCTGCCAATCCATGCCCGCCGCCAATCACTACCACTTTGATGCCTTTTTCGCGTTGGCGGTAATTCTTAAGGGTATCCCAGACCGGCTTGCCGTTTTTCTCAAACGGTCGCAATAAAGATCGGTTTGCCCCCCAAATTCCAATTAGGATCATCGCCAATCCCAATCCGCCAAAAAGCAAGAAGCGGATCGGTCGGTCCAGAAAACGCAGGGAGAGCACCGCCAGGATGGGCACCAGGGTTTCATTCGTGGTAGTGCGGTAGTAATCCAAAACCAACACTGCCGCGCCAAGCCCAAGCAGCATCGAACCGATGACGGTCAAAGCCAACCAGCGCTTGAAGCCCATCCCCGGCGCGAGCCACCGAAATTCTTGCTGAATGCGTTTGCTCAGCTTTCTTAACCAGTTGTCTTTCTTGGCGGGATTACTCATTAATTCTGATAATAGCAGGATTCCTCGCCAGCGTCAACGATTCCCCAGCCCTTTCCGAACCACTAATAGAGCCCAACATTTCACTTCCTCAACGGACTTTCCAGACAATGGTAAAATCAATTATCTAAATTAAATGCATTAAATTAGGAGCGACCATGCCAGAACAAAAACCTCTTATCGTCATGCGCTCGGGGCCTATCCCCGGTTCAAGTTTCTATCTCGAAAAAGCGGAAGTCACCCTTGGTCGTGACCTCGCCAATGATATTCCGGTACCAGACCAGGAAATCTCCCGCCGTCATGCACGTTTTGTTACCCGCCCCGACGGTGTGTACGTTGAGGATCTTGGTTCCACAAACGGCACTTTTCTTAACGGAGTACGCATCAGTTCACCCCAACCCCTCAACAACGGCGACCTGATTACCCTGGCAGAAGCAACTGTGATGAGCTTCGAATGGCCTGATCAAGCTAAAACGCCGACCTATAGTGCCTATCCTCCCGCTGAATCCATCCCCGAGCCTGCTCCAGTAGCTGCCCAGGCAGCCTATGAACCTGCCCAGAAACCGGTTCCACAGCAGCCGCTCGCGCCCGCGCCCACGCCTGAAGTGAAGCGTGCCAATCCCTGGTACGCCAACTTTTTCATTCTGCTTCTGATTGCGATTATCCTCATCATGGTCATCGTGATCTTTATGCCCGAAAGCTGGTGGTGCTTCTTCTCCGGCAACGGAATCAACGGATGTCCGGTTAATTGATCCATTGTTCTTGTCAACAGCCCGGATTTAGAAACCCGGGCTGTTTTATTTAAAAATCGCGTGTTTAAATTGAAAAGATACAATTTTAGGGTTTTTCCCGTCAGTAGATCTTCTCTTGAAAAATCGTGCATTTTTGCGCTTTCCTGCATTTTTACTGATTACTGGGGTATAATAAAAAGGTTATGCTAATCCACAATTTTAGCTGCAGCGAAAGAAAAACACATGACTGAACAACCTGAAATTCCTGCTGAAGCACCCATCGCAAACAACGCTGGCACGCTTCAGTCTGTCGGCATAGATGACCAAATGCGCACCGCTTACCTCGACTATGCCATGAGCGTCATCGTAGCCCGCGCCATCCCTGACGTGCGTGACGGTCTCAAGCCGGTCCATAGGCGCATCCTCTATGCCATGCAAGACATGGGCATTCGTGCCAACACGCCCTACAAAAAGTCAGCCCGTATCGTGGGTGAAGTCCTGGGTAAATACCATCCCCATGGCGACTCAGCCGTCTACGACTCAATGGCACGTATGGCACAGAATTTCTCAATGCGCTATCCCCTCATTGACGGTCAGGGTAACTTTGGCTCGATCGATGGCGACTCCCCGGCAGCCATGCGCTACACCGAAGC
>DAOOPV010000064.1:0-12662 GCA_035388405.1 Anaerolineaceae bacterium | reverse complement strand
CAAATTATTCTGAGTCAGCTTACACCGCCGGCGCAGAAGAGTTCCATTCTTGACCGTCCGAGGGTTCTTCGCCTGCTGAAGCAGAGCCTTGACTACACGCTGACCACCCTGGTTACTGAAACGGGCTATGGAAAAACGACTTCAGCACTCAGCCTGATCAAATCCACCCAGCTGCCATTTTTCTGGTATACCGTGTCGCGCAACGAACGCGATCCACGCTTATTCCTGACTTATCTTTGTTCCGCCTTCAACCAGCAGGGTTACAGGATCGGTCTCCCGGCTCTGCGGGTGCTGGAAGACAGTGATGTTGACTTGCAAGAATGCCTAGTAACATTGTTGAATTCTCTCGCTTCCTTATTGGATGGGGAAGCACTGTTCGTGATGGATGATTTCCAGAGCCTGAATGGGTCGGATGAGATCCTCGGTATGATGAATTGGTTTATCGAACATCTGCCTGCCAACTTGCACGTGATGATCCTGAGCCGCACCCAGCCGGAGTTCCCATCCATAAACAAATGGCGCGTAAAGGGCAGGCTGCTGGAGATTGACAAGGACTCGCTCAGCTTTTCTGCAGATGAGACCGACCAACTTTACCGCTCTGCTTACCAGTTGGATCTACCTAAAGATGATCTTGCCAGGCTGCATCAGCGCACGGAAGGCTGGGCGATTGGGCTGCAAGTGGTTTGGCAATCGATCAAAGCCCTGCCAAACATGGCTTTGGAGAATCTGTTGGAAGAAGAAAGTGGCAGCTCACTGGGCAATTTGTTTGACTATCTCGCGGATGAAGTACTGGACACACAATCGGCGGAGCGGCAGGATTTCCTGGTCAGGACCTCTGTCCTGCATTTTTTGGATAGTGACACCTGCGATTTTTTGCTCGACAGTCAAAACAGTGCGGAAACACTAAGCGATCTGTATCGTTCAGGCTTGTTCATCGAGCAACTGAAGCCGGATGTGTTCCGCTATCATCACATCTTTCGAGAGTTTCTGCTCAGCCGGCTTTCGATAAACGATGAGCTCAAGAAAGCCCTGCATCGGAAACTTGCAAGCTACTTCAGCGCGCATCATTATTGGGAGCAAGCCATTTCGCACTTGATCTCTGCCGGAGATTTCGGTAGATTGCGCCAAATCCTGGATGAGGTGGGGGAGCGTTTGCTGCAGTCTGGTCTTAAGCAGAGCGTCCGCTATTGGCTGGGGAAGTTGCCGGAAGAAGAAATGAGCCAATACGCCTACGGAAATTACCTGCTGGGGGAAGTGGAGCGCACTGAAGCAAGTTTCGACATGGCTCTGGAGTACTACCGCACGGCACAACGCCTTTACCAAAACACACGAAACGGCTGGGGTACAAGCCTGGCGCTGCGCGGACAAGCGCAGGTGTACCTGGACACGCTGCGCCCGGTGAACGCCGAGCAGTTGCTCGCCCGGGCGCTTGAGCTGCTGAATCCCATTGAGTATCCGTTGGAAGTCTCGGGTTTGCTCACACAAATTGCTGAAAATCAGGTCAACCAAGGGGCAACCCCAGAAGCAGAAAAAAGTCTCCAGAGGGCGCGGCAGCTTTCGCCGATGTACGCGGAAGCTCAGGCGTACATTGAGGCTCGCCTACTTTTGCGCACCGGACTTCTGGAAGAAGGGCTGCAGTTGCTGGCAAAGCTTGAACCTGGTACCGCCGACCAGAGGATGCTCAGACCACAACGTTTTCACCGCGAAGCGACGCTTCTGCTATCACTTTATCATGCCTTGATGGGGGATTACGTCAACGCGCAGCAGTATGCCAAAAAGGGGCTGCAGGTCTCAAGACAGTTACAGGCAAAATATGTCGAAGCCGTGGCAAAAATCCGCTTGGGGCACGCTCTACAGTTGGATCTCACCCAAGGTTTGGACGCACAGGGGGTAGAGGAAATTCGGAAACTGTACGAATTCGCGATCGAGAATGTGGACATTGTGCGCATTCACGTGGAGCCGCTATGGGGTCTTTGCCGGTTGGTTGGCTACGCTGGCAACCTGGAGGAAGCGAAGCGCATTGGTGATCAGGCTTTGTTAATTGCTGGTAATGCTGGAGATGAGTGGATCGGGCTGCTGGTGAGGATCTCACTGGGTGCCGCTCTGGCGATGGGAGGGGAATTGGAAGCAGCAAGTAACTTGCTTTCGGTAGCAGATTCGCTGGCAAAAAAGCTGAATGATACCCTTTCATGTGCGGCAGCCTACCTTTGGGAAGCTTACACGGCTGATAAACAGGGATATAAGAGCTCCGCGCTGCTATTCCTTGAGCAAGGACTGGAATTGGTGCGGGAACATCAGTATCAGTTTCTGTTAACGCGAGGGTCTTTGTTGGGACCAGATGATTCTTTTACCTTTTATCCCTTATTGCTGCGCGCGAGAGAGATGGGATTGGCACCTGAGCTGATAACCCCAATTCTTACCAATCTTCCTCTAAGCGTGGTTAAATATCATCCTGGATACACCTTGAGTTTGAGCCTGCTCGGAGGATTTGAGGCAAGAAAGGGCAAACACTTGATACCCGCAGAGCACTGGAAGCGGGACAAGGCCCGTCAGATGCTGCAGGCACTGGCAGTCAATCCGGGGAAGGGCATGACCAAGGAACAACTAGCAGTCCTGTTTTGGCCAGATTCTGATGAGACTACCGCAGCCAATAACTTCAAGGTGACTCTCAGCGCGCTGAACCAAACGCTGGAACCTGACCGTTCGCCAAAGGAAGCCGCGCAGTTTGTGGTGCGTAACGGCGAGCAATACCGTTTGAACCGGCAGATGAAAATCAACCTGGACACCGATCATTTCGAACGGTTGGCGTTGAGTCCACAACTGGAGGATAAGGCTCTGGCGGTGGCATTCTATAAGGGTAGATTGCTCGAGGGTGAGCCGCTTCAGGAAGCCTTTATGCCGGAAGTGCAGTATTACCACCGCCTGTACCTGGACTGCCTCAACAAGGTAATCGAAGCGGCGATCGGGGAAAAAGATTACGACAAAGGGTTGGAATTGAGCAATCGCCTGGTCAGGCAGGAACCGCTGCTGGAGGTGGGGTATCAGTACCAAATGCGGATCTACCACGCGCTCGGAAATATCAGCATGGTGCGCAAAGTCTACAATCAGGCGATGGTTGTCGGGCGCAGAGCTTATGGTGTGGAGTCGAGCGACTTGCGTGATCTGTTCCAGGAATTGACAAGGTTGTAAAAAGCCTTCTTTCGGATGATAAATTTACCTAAAAGCGCCGGATCCCGGGCGTTTTTGTTACCGATTTGTAACCTCATTCCGGTAAACTAAGAATACTGGGTAGTTTTCGTCATCATTTTCTGTTAAAAATTGAATAAAGGAGACTGGAATGCGTTTGCAAGACAAAGTTTGTATCATCACTGGTGGTGCTGCGGGTATCGGCAAAGCGACGGCTGTAAAATTTGCCGCCGAAGGCGCAAAAGTAGTTATCTGCGATGTCAATGAAGAAGCTGGCAATGCACTGGCTGAAGAGCTGGGCAATGATGCCAGTTTTTGGAAAGTCAACGTGGTCAATCGCCAGGAAGTCCAGGCATGGATCGATGCGGTTGCCGCGAAATACGGCAGGATTGATGTTTTGATCAATAATGCAGGCATTACACGCGACAGCCAGTTCGTGAAGTTTAAGGAAGGCGAAGTGGTTGGTCAGATGAGCGAAGACGCATTCGATGCTGTCATCGCGGTCAACCTTAAGGGAGTTTTCAACTGCACCCAGGCTGTGGTGCCTTACATGATCAAACAGGGCGGCGGCGCGATTGTGAGTGCCTCCAGCGTGGTCGGGTTGTATGGCAACTTTGGTCAGACTAACTATGCCGCAACCAAATTTGGTGTGATTGGCATGACCAAGACCTGGGCGAGAGAACTGGGTAAATACCAGATCCGTGTCAATGCCGTGGCTCCCGGTTTCATCCTGACTGAAATGGTCCTGAAGATGCCCGAGAATGTGCTGGCTGGAATGGCTGCGAACGCGCCCCTGAAGCGCCTCGGCAAGCCGGAAGAGATCGCCAATGTTTATGCCTGGTTGGCATGTGACGAAGCCTCATATGTTCATGGCGCGGTCATCAGTGTGGACGGCGGGATCGTTTTGGGTTCTTAGTTGATCCTTCGCCAAATACGAAGAACAACTTTCAACTGAAGGGACAAAAAATATGGCTCGTTACGCAACTATTTTAGGAACAGGGATGTACATCCCTGAGAATGAAATTACCAATGAAACCTTTGCAGGGTGGATGGGTGAGGTCAGCCCCAAGCTGGCAGAGGTTGTTGGCAAGTTTGAGACCAACAGCGGTATCAAAACCCGCTTTTATGCCCCGGATGACTGGGCGACTTCGGACCTGGCTACAGAGGCGGGCAAAGCAGCCATTGCCGATGCAGGTCTGACCCCTGAGGATATTGACCTGGTGATCGTGGGCACAGACAGCCCGGATTACATCACCCCGGCGACATCGGTTGTGACCCAATTCAAGCTTGGCTGTGTCAATGCCGGCACATGGGATGTCGGTTGCGCTTGCGCGTCCTTCCCAACCGCTCTAACACAGGCAGCAGGTTTGATCGCCACCAATCCTCATCTTAAGTACATCCTGGTGATTGGTGCTTATATGATGCATAAACTCTCGGACAACAAGCATGATGTCACTGCTTTCTTTTATGGCGATGGCGCTGGGGCGGCAGTAGTTGGCGTGTCTGATAAACCAGGTTTTGTTTCTTCCTCTATCAAAGCCGACGGTTCCTACCACAAAAATTGGGGTATCTACTCCGGTGGCACTTACGAACCTGCCACGGTAGAAAGTGTTGAAGCTGGCCGCACCAAGGTGAGACTGGTCACGCCATTCCCCGCAACGGTCAACCACGAGGGGTGGCCTGCGCGCGTGCGTGAATGCGCTGCCAATGGCGGATTTGAACTGAGCGAGATCGATCACATCATTTTCACCCAGGTGAACGTGAACAGCATCAAGCTGGTGATGGAAAATCTTGGATTACCCGTTGAGAAGGCGCATTACGTGATGGACAAATGGGGCTATATGGGCTCTGCTTGTCTGCCGATCGCATTCCATGACGCCGTCAAGCTGGGCAAAATCACTTCCGGCATGCGCGTAGTATTTTGCGGTTCCGGTGTGGGTTACAACCAGGCTGCCACCTGTTTCATCATGCCTTAATGGAGGTTGGGTCGTGAGCTGGCGAGAAGAGTATCAACAAAAAACAATTACCATTCCTGAGGCGATCAGCAAAGTCAGCTCCGGGATGACCCTACAAATTGGCATTGCAGCTTCGGAACCTGTTGGTTTATTGGAGGAGTTGGCGAGGCAGGCTGAACGGCTGTGGGATATCACCACGTGGACCTGTTTGCCTATGCGCCCTTATGATATCTTCATGAAACCGGAGATGGAAGGGCACTTCTTCAACGATAACTGGTTTTATGGCGCGCCTGACCGGGCTGTGCATGGGGAGGGAAGGGTTTCGTATACCCCTAACAACCTGCATCAAGCCGGAACCGATAAGCTGGTGGGTCATGGCGGTCGTCTCGATATGATGCTCGGCACATGTACGCCCCCAAACGAAGATGGATTGATTTCCCTCTCTATGGGTGCGGTGGTGGAACGTGAGATGATCGACGCGGCGGATTTGGTGATTCTGGAAGTAAATGAAAACTTACCGTGGACTGACGGTGATGTGGTCATCCCGATTTCGTTGGTGGATCACTTTGTGAAATTCAATAGCCCCCTGGTGCAGGTGCCTGCAGCGGAACCGAACGAAACCGATGAACTAATTGGGCGGCACGTGGCGGAATTTATTGAAGATGGCTGCACAATCCAGCTCGGCATTGGCGGCACCCCGACCGCCTTGGCAGAGTTTATCAGCGATCGCCGTCACCTTGGGGTTCATTCGGAGCTCTTGGTCGATGGTATCTACAAGCTGTGGGAAGCTGGAGCAGTAGATAACAGCCGCAAGACCCTCCACCCAGGCAAGTTTGTGGCTACTTTTGCGATCGGCACACAGCCTCTTTACGATTTTATGAATGATAGCCCGGACGTACTGCTGATGCGGGGTAGTTACGTGAATAATCCTTATGTGATCGCCCAGAATTACAAGATGATTAGCATCAATACCGCGATCCAGGTGGATGTGCTTGGGCAGGTTTGCTCCCAAAGTCTTGGCACGCGCCAGTTCAGCGGCACCGGCGGTCAACTCGACACGCACCGCGGGGCGCAAATGTCCCAGGGCGGAAAAGGGATTATCGCTCTGCGTTCGACAGCGAAGAACGGCAGCATCTCAACCATTGTCCCAACGCTGGCTCCAGGAGCGGGCGTGACCGTCCCAAGCCAGGATGTGGATACAATCGTGACCGAGTATGGCAGCGCCCAGTTGCGCGGGTTGTCGGTAAAGAAGCGCATGGAAGCATTGATCAAGATTGCGCATCCGGATTTCAGGGAGTCGATTCGGGAAGAGTGCCATAGGCTTGGCATCGTACCCGATAAACAGTTCTTTTAAAAGGAGTTTTGATGGATAAATCATTACTTGGCAAGTGGACACAGACTGAAGATCAGCCCTACCCAGGTTTGTTTTTCCTGTTTCTTGAAGATGGCAATTTTGAAGCGCGTTATGACGCCCTGGGGATTGTCTCAAGTGGCACCTGGCAGGCAGATGAAGGTGTGATTGACATGGACCAGAAGAAACATACCTTTGGTTTGGTCGGGAAGTATGAAGGTTGCTACGAGATTGAAGGTGGTTCGCTAAAGATGAGTTTGGTAGCGGCAGGCGAGCACGCAAGACCGACCGACTTCCAGGCAGCAGTACTATATAGAAAGGAAGCAGATTAAGGTATGGCGAAGAAGTTATCACGCGGTGTTGCAGTTGTTGGTGTGGGGATGAGCAAGTTTGGCGTATTCCCTGAGAAGGCCTCCCGTGATTTATTCGTGGAGGCGTTTCAGGAACTGCGGCAAAGTGTTCAGAAGGGATTTGATCCTAAAGATATTGAAGCCTTTTACATGGGCAACTTTACCTCCGATCATTTTGAAAACCAGGCACACCTGGCACCGATTGTGGCAAGCTGGGTGGGTATTTCCCCGGTGGCAAGTACACGAATCGAAGATGCCTGCGCCAGCGGTGGTGTCGCTTTACGGCAGGGCGTGCTGGCAATTGCCTCGGGCGAGGTGGACATGGTGCTGGTAGGGGGCTTGGAAAAAATGACCGACCTGCCCGGCGCAAAAGTGACGGACGCTTTGGCATTAGCGGCGGATTCGCTGTTTGAGATCCCAGCCGGTTTCACCTTCCCAGGCTTTTATGCCGCGATGGCGACCGCTTACATTGATCAATACAAAGCCGACCCCGACGCGCTATTGCGCGTAGGCATCAAAAACCACGAAAACGGGGCTTTGAATGAGAAAGCTCAATTTAACCAGACCATCAAGGATGTCATGATCGGAAAACAGCGTAAGGCTGAACATAAAGGGCTGCCGATTCCCCAATGGGAAGACGAAATGGCGTTCCTCAAGGATCCCAAATCCAATCCAATGATTGCCTGGCCGTTGCGTTTGTTCGACTGCTCGCCTGTTTCAGATGGAGCAGCAGCTGTGCTGCTGGTCAGCGAGGAGCTGGCTGCCAAGTTTACGGAGGAGCCTATCTTCATTGTCGGTTCGGGGCAGGCAAGCGATGGCGCTTTGGCTGAGAGAGCTTCTCTGAGCGAAGTTCCTGCAGCGGCGAAAGCTTCGAAACATGCCTACGAAATGGCGGGTTTGACTCCGGATGACATCGATTTTGCGGAAGTGCATGATTGCTTTACAATCGCTGAAATCATGGCAACCGAAGACCTGGGCTTTTTCGCCCGTGGAGAAGGTTGGAAGGCAGCTATGGACGGCCGAACGGCACGGGATGGCAGCCACCCAATCAACACCAGTGGCGGTTTAAAATCCAAGGGTCATCCGGTTGGCGCTTCTGGAGTAGGGCAGGTGGTGGAAGTCTGGAAACAAATGCACGGTTTGGCGGGAGAACGCCAGCTGCGCGGCAACCTTAAACATGCTCTGACCCACAATGTGGGCGGCACCGGGCAGACCTGCGTGGTGCACATTTTTGAAAAGAGGAATTAAGATGACAGAGCAAACCTTGCATTCAAAAGCTTTCAACCAGGCAATTGCCGAAGACGTTTTGATTGGCTCTCACTGCCTTGTCTGCGGTAACATCTCCATTCCCCAACGCCAGATTTGCCCCAATTGCCATTCCGACCAAGTGGAACGCATCCACACAAATGGTGTAGGCACGCTGGCAACCTTTACCGTGATTTATGTTCCCCCCACAAGTATGGCAGATGCCGGCTATAACGCCAAAAACCCCTATTGTGTTGGGATTATCGCGCTCGGAGAGGGACCACGTATCAGCGCTCAAATTGTTGGTCTTGACCTGAGCGACCCATCCAACATCAAGATTGGCATGCCCCTCAAACAGACTTTCGTCATCCGAGGTGAAGGCGAAGCCGCCAAGAAATTCCTTGCATTTGAGCCTGCTTAGGAGAACGCAAAATGCCCAGGATAGCAGTCAACAACATCAATCTCTACTATGAATTCCATGGTCCCGAAGACGGGGAAGTGATTGTGCTAACTAACGGCATCATGATGAGCACTGCCAGCTGGTATTTCCAGACACAGGCGTTGGCGAAGCACTTTCGGGTTCTGTTGTATGATTGTAGAGGGATGTGGCAGTCCGACCATCCCGAAAGCCCTTACTCCATGGAATTGCATGCCGACGACCTGGCAGGTTTGCTGGACGCCCTCGGAATTGAAAAAGCCCACATCGCGGGTATTTCCTACGGCTCGGAAATCAGCCTTGTTTTTGCCCTGCGATACCCCGAGAAGACGAAAAGCCTGATGGTGATCGACGGCGTCTCCGAGGTGCCGCTGCTGCTGAAACTGCAGTCCTACCCATGGAAACTTGCAGGAGAACGCAACGACGCGGATTTACTTTTCCACACATCAGTTTTCCTGAATTTTGGAGAGGAATATCTGAAGAAAAATGAGGCTCTGCTGCCTGCGGCGCATGCGAATTTTGCCAAACTAAACCTGTCATCTTTTGTGAAACTGATGGATGCCTTCACTTCCTACAACATCACCGATCAATTAGACCAAATATCCTGTCCGACTTTGATCGTGGTAGGGGAGGAAGACCAAATTAAAGGCCGAAAAATGGCAGAAATGATGGTAGCACGCATCCCTCAGGCAGAATATGTGGTTGTCCCCGGAGCAGGGCACGCGCTCTGCCTGGATAAACCCGAGCCACTCAACACGTTGCTCCTGGGCTTTGTGTTGAAGCATAGTGGACGGGAGTAACTAAATTAAGAAAGTCTGCGGCAAAAATTGTCGCTGGCAATCATTAAACGACTAATTACAAGGAGAAAAAATGAAAAAGTCGATATTTTTTGTAGTAGCCATGCTGCTCGTCGCGAGCATGGTCCTGGGCGCCTGCGCCCAACCCACCGAAGCTCCGGTCGTCACCGAACCCCCAGTGGCAACCGAAGAACCTGTGGCAACCGAAGAACCTGTGGCAACTGAAGAACCAGTCGCAACTGAGGAGCCTGTGGCAACCGAAGAACCCGCTGCTGGTCTGACCTGCGCCGAACCCATCAAAGTCGGTCTAATCACTGACATCACTGGTTCTCTGGCTATCTATGGTGCTATGATCCAGCGTTCGTTTATGCTCGGCATGGAATACGCAACCGGTTCTGAAGGATCTGCTGGTCCAGTCTTCAGTTTTGCTGACGCCCAGGAAAGCACCTTCAAGATTGACGATTGCGAGATCCAGGTCTTTGTGCGCGATGATGCCGGCGTTCCTGAGAACACCACCACCGTTGCCAACGAACTGATCGACATCCAGGATGTTGATTTCCTGGTCGGCACCGCCTCCTCTGGCGCTACCGCTGTTCTGCAGGGTATTGCCCTCGCCAATGAAGTTCCGCTGATTGTTGCACCTGCAGCAGCCAACGACATCACTGGTGTGAACTTCAACGAGTTCACCTTCCGCACCTCCCGCAACAACTACCAGGATGCCATCAACGAGTGTAAAGCTCTGACAGCTAAATACACCTCTTTCATCCAGATCGCCGCCGACTACGCCTTTGGCCGCGGCTCAGCTGAAGCTTTCCGCGATGCCTGCACCCTGGATGGCGGCACATTTGTTGCTGATGACATCTTCGCTCCTGCTACCACCACCGATTTCACTCCTTATATGGAACAAATCGCTGCCTCTGGCGCAGAAGCCTACATCGTTTCCTGGGCTGGCGCGGGCTTCATCTCCCTCGTCCAGGCTGCCAAGGACCAGGGCGTCACTGACACTATGGAACTCGGTACCACCTTCATCGACAACGCTCTGACCCCCGTCTTCTACGGCAATGCTGTCGGCACCACCGCTGGCATTCTCTACCACTGGTCTGCCCCCAAGAACGCCGCCAATGACTTCCTTGTGGCTGAAGCCAGCGGTCGTTACGGCGTCTATCCTGACCTCTTCGATGCTGACGGTATGAATGCCGCCATCATGATCATCGAAACCCTCAAGAAGACCAATGGCGATGTTACCCCCGCGACTTTGGTCGCTGCCATGGAAGGTCTTGAGTTCGAAGGCCCCAAGGGCACCATCTATATCCGCCCCGAAGACCATGTTGCCATCCAGGATATGTACATTCTCAAGCTCGAAAATGTCACCGATCCCACCGGCAACTACTACTCCTTCGTCGACACCACCCGCCCTGAGCCTCCCTGCTTGCTTCCGGAAGCGCTCCAGAGCCGCTGTGGTGATTTGCCGATCGGCAATCTGTCTGGCAACTAATCTTTTTAGTGATTGTGTCCCTGGAGGCTTTGCGGGCTTCCAGGGACACTGTTAAGCCTCTCCATCAACCGCAAGACAAAAGAATTGAGTTGTTATGACGGTAAGAGACACAATTATTGAAACAAAAAACTTAACCAAATATTTTGGTGCGATGGCGGTGGTGAATGACGTCAGCATCAAGATTGAAGCCGGCACGTTACATGCCATCATCGGACCGAATGGTGCCGGGAAGACCACTTTTTTCAACCTGTTGAGTGGCAACCTGAAGCCGACCAGTGGTAAGGTGTTCTATAAAGGCGTGGACCTGACGGGAAAACCAATTCACCGCATGATCCATCTCGGGATGGGACGATCTTTCCAGATAACCAACATCTTTCCCAATTTGACGGTGTACGAAAACATCCGCCTGGCTTCGCAAGCCATGGAAGATAAGAATCTACGCTTGCTGATGGACACCGCAAAAATGGACCGTTGTGAAGCGCGTACTGCTGAGGTAGTTGAGAGGGTCGGCTTGAAAAGCCAGGCGTTGCTGCCCGCCAGGGTGCTCTCGCACGGAGATCAGCGAAAGCTGGAGCTCGGCATGATTCTCGCTCCAGATCCCGAACTGCTGCTCCTGGATGAACCCACAGCAGGCATGGCCACCGACCAGGTGCCTGAGTTGATCACCCTGATCCAGGAAGTCCAGCAATCCGGAACCAAAACAGTCATCCTGGTGGAACATAACATGAACGTGGTGATGAGTGTGTCAGATAGGATCACCGTCATGCACCAGGGTACGGTGCTTGCAGAAGGCACCCCTGCTGAAATTGCAGCAAACCACGACGTTCAAACTGCATATCTGGGAGGGCTCTATGATCTTAAGTTATAGGAGTATCCCTGTGCGTCAACTAATTCGAAATCTACAGGGATGGAGATAGTATGAGTAATATTCTCGAGGTTCAACACATCCATTCCTTTATCAATCAGTATCACATCCTGCAGGATGTCGATTTTGTGGTTCCCAAAGGCTCCATTACGGCCTTGCTAGGTCGTAACGGCGCTGGCAAGACCACTACTTTGAAATCCATTTTGAGTTTGGCAAGTGTGCGCCAGGGAAAGATCATTTTTGACGGTAAGGAAGTCCAGGGCATGTCGCCCTTTGAAGTCGCCGCGCTTGGCATTGGGTTTGTTCCTGAACATCGCGCGATCTTTAGAGACTTATCTGTTGAGGAAAACCTGAAAATCGCGGAGCGGAACAAGGGCGATCTTGATAGAAAGCGCACCTTCATTTTCGACCTCTTCCCTGACCTGAAGAAATTCCTCAATCTGAGAGGCACTGAGCTCTCCGGCGGGCAGCAGCAAATGCTTGCAATCGCCAGGGCATTGGTGGCAGATAACAGCCTGCTCCTGATCGACGAGCCCAGTGAGGGGTTGGCTCCAGTTATCATCGAACATATGATTGACGTCATTCGCCAGTTATCCGAGCAAAGCACGGTGGTATTGGTTGAACAGAATTTTCTTGTGGCGAGTAAACTGGCTGAATTCTTCGTGATCATTGAAGAAGGAAAATCCGTTGCGTCTGGGGTGATGAAAGAGTTGGAAGCCGACAAAGCCATGATCCATCGTTATCTGGGGGCTGCATAGGTCTGACTATGAAAATGAATTTAAGAAAAAACTCCAAAGCAATCATCGTGCTCGGCATCATTGCAGCCTTTCTGTTTATTGCTGCACGTGGTATGTCTGGTAAGGATGTGCTTATCACAGTCTTGCGCGGCTTCTCCGTGGGCTCAGTCACGTTCCTGGTGGCAGCCGGCTTCTCACTAATCTTCGGTCTGTTGGATGTGCTCAATCTTGCCCAGGGTACCCTG
>DAOOPV010000063.1:0-12706 GCA_035388405.1 Anaerolineaceae bacterium | reverse complement strand
TTTTAGCAGATGCGCTGGGATTGGTTCTGGATATCGAGGAGGAAACAGGTTGGATAAGTAATTAAGTTGAGCATAGCCTTCGAAGGCTTTTGTATTCAAACAAACATTCATGAAGAGGAGAGTAAAAATTATGGCACAAGGCAATCTAACATGGCAGCGTGGCGACATCACCGGGGATATTTATTTTGATTATTTACGTCCCCTGAATCAAGACCCCATTCCTTATGTTCGCCTATATCTGATGATCGACGGTAGTCCGGAATCGAAACCGGTGAAGGGATTACGTGTGCTGATTTACGGCACTCTGGCTGAGTTGGTATATGGACATGTTCAAAAAGGCAGCCGGATAGGGGTGGAAGGGCATATTCAACTGCGCTACCGGCCTAATATTACCACCCCTGTTTTCGAAGTCGTTGCTGAAAGAATCGAATTTATCCGTAATATCGATTACGAACGCGGCAAACAGGTGATTGCGGATTTGAAACAAAGGGGAAAACGAAACTCTGCGGCTTCCGACCTGGAAGTCATCACGCAGATTCTTGAAACTGGAGAATTTACTCATGACAGTGAATAATCAAAGCGAGCCAGAAATCCATATTTCAGAAGAAAAGTTGCAAAAGTTAGGTTGGATACTTTTGAGTCTTGCTGTGATTTTCACGATTATCGGTGCCCTTGTTTCCCCATTGGATGAACAGGGGAAACCAGTTCTCTTGCTACCTGAGGTTAAGGCTGTTGAGGATTACCGACGATCTGCTCAAGCATGGATATCTGAGCTGACTGTTTTAGATGGCGAGATCGCGCGAGTGATCGCTTCTGAACAGCAAGGGGATCTCTTTTCACAGTCCAGGTCCGCACAACAAACTCTCCAGCATGCTGTTGAACTTACTCAACAGGTTGACCGCACCCGAGTTCCTCCAATCGGTATGGGATTGCATGAGCAAATTCTCTCGACCACTTTGAACTACCTTGAGGCTGCCCGTAGTGCTTTGCAGTGGATCAGCGCGCCTGAACAGAAATACCAGGACCAGGCAATCCAAGTTTTTGCGGATGCGCGCCAGTTGAAATCAGAATTGGAGAAAAATAAGTGGTTGATTTCACGTTAGAGGAATTCCAACGGAACCAGTCAATTCGGATTTCCAGAGACATTATCGGGCAAAGTGAGGAGCACGAGCAAAAAATGCAAACCAACGCCCAGAAATCGTGGGAAAATGCCCATAAGCAACTTGTCGCCCTTTTGAGGTTTCTAGATCAGGATTACGATGAATCCTGCGAAAAAGCAACCCGTCCGTTGGAATCGTTTAGCGATGATGATCTGGCATACCTGATTCATGTTCGGCTGCGAGCTATGCAAGCTAATGCTTCAAAAGAAGCAAAACCAAATGTGATTATTGAAGTCAAACGGAGTTTGCAAGAACTCACTCAAAAGTATGCTGGACTTGAACAAGAGAACGCTGATTTGTTGGAGAAAAATAAACAGGTTCAGGCTGAAAATGCCAATCTGAATTCGCATTTATCTGCACTTCGACAAGCTCAACGGCAGGTTCTTACATATGATGTGGAAAATACCAGGTCAGTAGCAAGTAACCTGATTGTGCAAGACAATTCAACTTCAGTCTCAGACTGGATTGGAGTATGGCGTTCATCAAAAGCTTTTGAAAAGACCTCTACAGTCATAGTTGTAATGGGTGAAACCGGAAAAGCACTTCGGCCTTCAATAACGAAAGAAATGGCAAGACGGCTATCATTATCCATTGATAACGGTAGCCTTGACGAAGCGATTAATAGATTATTGTCGACTGAAGAGGGTACGCATCCTATCCTGATTGAAAGAATAGAGGCCATTCCCGAACAAGGTTCTAGTTCTGGTGGGAAAAATCCAGACATCCTTCGACTGACTGATGATGGGAAAATTGCTTTCCAGGTATTATTCGGTCAGGTACCTAAGGAAAATGAATACGATCATTTGATTCGCCATCATTCTTCTCCAGAACATACCATTCTAAATATACAAACCGCAGAGATACTTGTGGAAGCGGGATATTTGATTAAGGCTCAAGCTCAAGAGATCCAGTTACCTAATGGAAGTACATTTATTCCGGATATTGTCGCAGTGGATCGGTCAAGTGGCGAGTTAATATTCATAGAAGTAGAGCATGATGTGAATAAAGGGCAAACAGCTAGAAAACTAAAATGGATGAACCTGTATGAGGCATCGAATGGGAATTTATACGTATTTTGTGATAACCTAACCTGCCAAAGAGCAGTCCAGGGCGAAATTAATCTCGCCTTAGGTGGATTGGCATACAATTCATTTTTAACCAATTTGCATGGTATACGAAGCGGTAAACGTTCTGAAAATGGTAGTATCTGGCTATCAACTAAACGAATGAAATAACTCAGAGGAACGACCTGGCTGGTTGTTCTTCCCCGGTTGTTCCCCTAGTGTCTTAAGGGGGAACAGGGTGACACTAGAAATCAAATATCTCGATTATTCCCGAATAATGAAACATATGATCCAAATTAGTAAACAAGATTTTGGTTTTGTGGTATATAATGTAACGAGAGTTACATTATGAATAACTGGTTATTGCTTACTTACAAACTGCCTACTGAACCCTCTTCACGAAGAGTCTATATTTGGCGAAAACTCAAGCGGTTGGGATCCCTAACTATCTTCGATGCTGTTTGGGTTTTACCAGATACTTCACGCACCCATGAGCAATTTCAATGGTTAGCCGCAGAAATTCAGGAACTGGGTGGTGAAGCTATGTTCTGGAAGGCTCAATCAGAGTTAGCAGGTCAGGAGGAGACCCTGATCGATCAATTCCAGATGCAGGTAGAAAAAACCTACCAGGCTTTGTTGGAGCGGATGGATCAAAATCAGATCGAGCCAATTGCCGCAGCCCAGGAATATCAACAAATTCGCCAGAAAGACTACTTCCAATCTGAAATTGGGCGTGTCCTCCGGGAAAGACTTCTGGCCTTCAGAGAGGATCAACAATGAAATGGTTAGCATGGGAAGATGTTGGTGTAGACCGGATGGCTTGTGCCTGGTTAATCCGGCGTTTTATTGATCCACAGGCAGAATTTCAATTTATTCCTGCTGGACAAAAGCCTATCGAGGACGGTGTCGAGCCTTTTGATATTCCTGGTGTGAAATATTCTCACCACCGGGGTCACTGCACGTTTTTGACCTTCCTGAAAGAACACAAACTCAAAGATCCGATCCTTCAGCAAATTGGTCATATCGTGGATGAAGCTGACGTCGTTCAGGAAGTTGCCTTGGAACCTGTTTCCCCGGGGTTGGATCTTATTTGTCGCGGCATTCGTAGAACTAGTCAGGATGATCATGAAGCACTCGAACGTGGTTACTTGATCTATGATGCTTTATATGCCGAGTTAACGAATTCAAAATCAATTACATGAGGTTATTGTTATCCTGATGAAACATTATCTTTGGGATCTCCGTCCCTACTTCCGCCAGGTCGCCGGAGAATTGACTATCGGTTCGATCTGCGGCATTTTGATGAACACCATGGTTGTTTTGCCGGCAGTCATGTTGGGTCGGGCAATTGATGTGACCCTGGCATTTGACAAAGGCCAGGCATCTTTATCCGATGTTATTTGGGCTGCCCTGGCTTTCTTTGGCGGCACATTGGCCACGCAAATTCCCCGCCTGGGGAAACGCTGGTGGTTGATGACGGCTAACGCCCGCATTCGCGCCAATATTCGTTCAGATGCAATGCGTGGGGTGCTGGCCTGGCCGATGAAAAAATTACACACCACCTCCATCGGTGAACTCATGGCGCGCATCGTTGCGGATGTCGAAGTGCTGGGGGTCGGTGTACGCGAATTTACTATCGAAATGTGGGACACAGTCCTCTTCTCCATTTCGTTTGTGGTTGCTATGTTTATTTACGACTGGAGCTTATCTATTCTGGCGCTCTTGCTGACGCCATTTGCCATGCTCCTGGCGCAGGCTACCGGGCGTTGGGTGCGCAAACGCACGACTGCTGCCCGCGAAGCCAATGCCGAATTGACTATGACCCTGCAAGAACAATTAGCAGGCATTCGAGTGTTGAAATTGTTCGGGCGCACAGGGGCATCCGCCGGGATGGTGGAAGATAAATCTCAGAAACTGGTCAAGGCCAATTTGTCTGTAGTCCGGCTACGAGAGGGTCTCAAACCGGTCTATTCCACCCTGATGGTGGCCGGGATAGTGCTAGTGGTGGCTATGGGTGGGCAGCGTGTAATTGCCGGAGCGATGAGCATTGGTGCCTTTATCGCCTATACCCAGCTATTCCTGCAATTCACTGGGCGTGGTTATCGCATTCCGCAGTTGTTCAATTCGGTTCAATCGGGTGGGGCAGCTTATTCTCGTTTGAAACCTCTGCTGGCGCCTGCTCGAAACATTCAGGACGAGCCCCCCAATGCTTCCTTCCAACCGGATTGGGTCGACGGGCTGAATGAGCCGATCCCTGCCGCGGTTGCTGTGGAATCAGGTCCCGTATCTGTTTCACTGGAGAACATCACCTTCCGTTACCCAGGTGCTGCCCAACCGGCGTTACAGGATGTTAGTATGGAGATCCCGGCTGGGGCATTCGTCGCGATTACCGGACCGGTCGGTTGCGGAAAGAGCGCGCTGCTGCGTGCGGTTCTTGGATTGTATCCTCTTGAAAAAGGGGATATATACCTGGACGGGAAGAGATTGGCTGATGTTTCACCGGAAGAACGTGCCGGTAAGATGGGCTATCTGCCTCAAGATCCGTTTCTTTTTTCAGGTAGCATTTACGAAAACATTGTTTTTGGAGTGAAAGACTCTCAGAGTGATGAGCGGATGATGCAGGCAGCACATACTGCGATCTTGGAACAGGATTTGCAAACATTCCCGGCTGGCGTTGATACCCAGATCGGCGAACTGGGTACCCGCGTTTCCGGCGGTCAACGCCAACGAATCGCCCTGGCACGCAGCCTTGCAGCGGCGTCAGCTGTTCCGGGAATGCTTGTTCTGGATGATCCATTCTCCGCGGTCGACCTGGATACCGAAGCACAACTGATTGCCTCTCTGCGCCAGACATTTGGTTCAGAAATGCCAAAAAATCAACGCGCAACGATCCTACTCAGTTCGCATCGATTAGCAGCTTTTCCACAAGCCGACCTGATTATTGTGCTGGACCATGGGAGCATCCTGGAAAAAGGTACTCATATCGAACTCATGGCCGCTAACGGATTGTATGCTCGTATCTTTAAGGCTCAGGCACTGGTTTCCCAATCGAACGGAAATGGTCATGGTTTGGTCACAGGCAATGGAGCAGCGCAATGAATACGGCGGCGATTTCTCCCAATACGTTACGCAGCACCACCCGCAAGCAGCTACTGGAAATCTTGGCACCGCGTCGACTGCGCATCCTGATCATTGCGCTGACCATCCTGGGTGGAGCCAGCCTGGAACTGGTGCCTCCTTTGGTACTGAAACAGATTGTAGATGCTCATCTCACCCCGGGTATCCCGGAAGGGTTATGGTTGTTGGCATTAATTTACCTGGCGTCCGTCGCTGGCGTGCAGGGATTAAGCTTCTTAACCAGTTATTTGACCGCGTTGACGGCCCAGGGCGCGCTGAATGACTTGCGCATCCGGCTCTACCGCCACCTTCAACGCCTGCCGATCCGTTATTACGATCAAAACCCACTGGGCGATATCATCAGCCGCTGCACGGCTGATGTGGACACCGTAGATACATTATTCTCCTCAGGTGTGGCGGGTTTGGTGACTGATATGGTACGACTGGTGACGGTATCCATTGCGATGATCGTGCTGAGTCCTATTCTGGCGCTTATTTCCGCACTGGTTGTTCCACCCCTGACGTGGATAACGAACCTTTTTCGCATTCGGATCCGAATTGCCGAACGCCAGAACCGGATCGCAGTTGGAATACTCAACACGAACCTGCAAGAAACCTTTGGTGGCGTTGAGGTAATCCGCGCCTTTGGAAGGGAGCAGGTTTTTATAGCCCGCTTCCGGAGAGTGCTGGAAAAGACTCTTAAAGCGTACAATCTTTCGGCGAAATATTCGGCCCTATATACCCCCATCATGCAAATTCTGATGGCCGTCGCAATCTCCTTCCTCTTGTGGGGCGGCGCTCAGAAACAGTTTACAGACTTACCCATCAGCCTTGGAACCCTGACGGCCTTTGTTCTGCTCTTTAAGCGTTTTTTCGACCCCATCACCTCGCTGGGCGAAGAATGGCAGACCGTCCAGAGCGCTCTGTCAGGGGCTGAACGCATCTTCCAAGTTCTGGACCTGCCTACCGAAGAAACGTCGCAAATCGCCGCCAACAACCCTTGTAACACAGATGGGATTGAGATCCGCAACTTGACCTTTGGCTATTTTGACGACCAACCCGTGCTACAAAACGTGAGTTTCTCCGTTGAGCCAGGAGAGCATGTTGCCCTGGTCGGGCGTACAGGCGCTGGAAAAAGCAGCATCTTAAGCCTACTGGGTGGTCTCTATCCCCCCTGGGAAGGTTCGATCCAGGTCGCCGGGATGGATCCACGCCAGTTAAGCGAGACAATTCGGCGTACCGTGATTGGCGTGGTCCCCCAGTCTGTGCAGCTGTTCAGTGCTACTGTGTTGGATAACCTGACTCTGGGTGATCAGAGCGTCTCGTTTGAAGACGTGGAGCAAGCTGTCCGGATAGCCGGAGCGGAAGCATTGATCCGCGCTCTACCCAATGGATATGAAACCTCGATCAACAACGGCTCGGGTGGCGGGGTACAGCTTTCATCAGGGCAACGCCAGCTACTGTCGCTAGCCCGTGCTCTTGTTTGGGATCCGAGGGTGTTGTTGTTTGATGAAGCTACCTCAGCGATTGACAGCGCGAGTGAGGTGGCATTCCGTGATGCGCTGCAAGGTGAATCTTCTCGCCACCAGCGGGCGATTCTGACGGTTGCTCACCGGCTGTCAACTGCGCGCGAAGCGGATCGGGTGATCGTGCTCGAGAATGGACACATTCTAGAAATGGGCACACCGGAAGCTTTAATCCGCAAGGGTGGACGCTTCGCAGCCTTACTTGAATTGGAATCTGCCGGCTGGGACTGGCATACTAATCTACTTGATCTTGAATAAAACAAGGAGGATAACCGTGACAAAAGATTATTACATTCAACCCGATGCCCCCGATCCTGTTTTAAGCGAGTCGATTGTGATGGAATTGGTTCATCGACACTTATCAGAAGCAATTTCTGTTACTGGAGTGGATGAAAATGGAGGTGAAGCTCGAACTTATTCAATTGATCAGAATTGGATATTAAAAACCCAGCGCCCTCAGCAACTCCGTCCCAAGACATCATTGAAAAAAGAGGTCTTTTTCCTCGATTGTTTAAAAACAATTTCAGGTGTGCGCGTTCCGAAAGTTCTTGGGTATGGCAAAGAAGGAAAGAATATTGAGTACACATTAATGACCCGCATGCCAGGTGTTGCAATCGAATATGCGGAATTGAATGGTGTGCCCCGTCAAAAGGTGTTGATGGGTCTTGGGCAAATGCTGCGTAAGATTCATGAACTGCCACAATCTTTGTTTTTGGAGAGCCGTCTTTTTCCAGGGGATCATTCACCGGTCGATGTTCGCTGGCGCTTTGGCAACTTGTTTGATGATGTAATAGAATTGATTGGTAAATCGTCCCAACCCTGGAGTTTCCCAATTGATCCGATCAAAATTTCACGCTTGGCGATGAGCGCGCTGCCAGATGTGGACATGTGGGTGGTTTTACATAGTAACCCAGGCCCTGAGCACGTTTTTGTATTTCCTGAAACACACCAATTAAGTGGAATCATTGATTTTGGTGATGCCTATTTTAGTCATCCAGTACATGATTTGCGCCGATTTCGTTCACCCGAAGACCGGAAGGCAGTTTTTGCAGGTTACATTGCTGAAGCTCCGGTAAGTGAAAACTTCATCCAGACATGGAGAGTGGCTCAGGCTGTAACTGATATGATTGCGATTGTCCGTAATCCCGATTATAGTGAAGCTGCAAAAGAAGATTTGGATCAGATTCTCAAAGAATTTCAAGAAAGGGATAATTTCAAATGATATGGATTACCCGCTCTCACGTTCATGTAGATCGCGTCGCTTGTCCGTGGCTGATCACCCGATTTGTGGACAGTGATGCCGAGTTTTTGTTTGTACCAAAAGGTGAAATTGACCGCATAGTCAAGGATACGGGTGCGATTCCATTTGATGCCCCGGGAGTAGAATTGGGTCACCACGAAGGACGTTGCTCTTTCGACTCGATTATTTTGAAATATGAGCTAAAAGAACCAGGTTTGCTGCGCATGGCAAAAATAGTCCATTCTGCGGATGTCGACGAAGACATCGATAACGATCCAATTGCCCGCGGGTTGGAAGCGATCGCTTCCGGTTTTAGTCTGCGGTTTCCTGAAGATATGGAAAACTTGGAACACCAGTTTGAAGTGTACGATGCTCTATATGCCTGGTGTCGTTTGGATGTAGCAAAAGGGAAATAGGAATCCGGCCAATTTACGTGTAATAAAAACAGACAGGGTGTGTGAATCCCTGTCTGTTCAATCTTTCATGCGAAAACGTCTATCCGATAAATTTATCAAGAGATGCTTTTAAATCCCTCAGCGCTTGCTCGTAGTCATCCTTTTCGACAGCCTCTACCATACAACTTTCCAGGTGGTCTTCTAGAATCACCCGTCCCACTCCGTTGAGTGCCGAGCGTACCGCAGCAATTTGAACCAAGACGTCCGGGCAAGGTGTATCTGCTTCTACCATCTTTTTGATCGCCCGAACATGCCCTTCGATACGTGCCAAACGATTAAGAACTTGCTGATGATGCTCGTGTCGATGAGCTTCCATCGTGCTCACCTCAGAATCCTGATTCTCCGACTGAGAACCTAATTCATCAAGATCCATTGATTGCCATCCTTTTTATCCAGTTGATATATTCTAATGGATCTGTGACTTTTTTGTATTAATCAACCTGGCTGAATTGGCTAGCACCGGTAGAGCAGATGCTTCATGCATAAGGGCGCCAATCACTGGACCAATGATCCCGAAACCACCCAATATGACCGAAAGAACATTCATCGACATTGAAAAAATAACGTTCTGCCGGATCACACCTAAAGCTTGGCGCGATAGGCCTATAATCTGAGGGATTCGTTCGATTTCATCTGCCATTAGGCCAATATCGGCTGTTTCCAATGCCACATCGGTCCCGGCCAACCCCATTGCGATTCCTACTTCAGCAGCAGCCAGGGCGGGTGCATCGTTGACACCATCCCCCACAAACGCCACCTTTTTCCCTTGGGCTTGCAAATCGCGGATGATTTGGAGTTTATTCTGCGGTAGTACTTCTGCATAGACCCGGTCAATGCCCAATTCCTTCGCGATCCGTTCGGCTGTGCGCGGGTTGTCCCCGGTGATCATGATCACTTCCTGGATTCCAATGCGCTTCAGCTCAGAAATGGCTTGCCTTGCCTCCAGCCGCGGTGTGTCAGCCAAAGTAATGAGGCCTTTAAGAGCTCCGTCTACAGCCACAGGAATAACCGTCTGCCCCTGAAGCTCAAGCTGCTGTACTTGCTGATCCACTTCTTCTGTCCAAAGAATGTCCCGTTCGCTTAGTAAAGCCCGATTACCGATCACAATCCGATGGGTATTAACATGACCAGTGACACCAAAGCCAGGTAAAACTGCAAAACCTTCAACGTTTTCCAACTTAATCTGGTGGTCAAGACCAGCCTTGACAATGGAGCGGCCGATTGGGTGTTCACTGCCGCGCTCAATGGATGATGCAAAAGACAGGATCTGATCCGCTTGGTATCCATCCAATGGAATGATTTGTTGAACGATCGGTTGACCGTGGGTCAATGTGCCGGTCTTATCAAAAGCCACTACATCCACTTTTCCGACCTGTTCAATTACCGCTCCGGATTTGACCAGCATACCTCGTTTGGCCGCGTTACCAATTGCAGCGACAACTGCAGTAGGCGTAGCCAGCACTAATGCGCATGGGCAAACGACAACCAAAATTGTAATCGAGCGAACAATGTCCCTGGTCAGAAGGTAAACCAGAACTGCGATTCCAAAAGTGATCGGCACAAGAATGCGTGCATATTTATTTGCAATTCGTTGGACGGGGGCTTGGGATTTTTGTGCGTCTTTAACTAGTTTGACAATCTGACCCAGCGTGGTTTCCGCGCCAATGCGCGTCACTTTAATTTCCAACGCGCCAACCTCATTCAATGTGCCCGCAAAAACCTCATCGCCCACCTTTTTCTCAATGGGCATTGATTCACCAGTGATGGCTGACTGATTGACAGAACCAGAACCATCTCGAATGACACCATCTACGCCGATCCGCTCTCCGCTTCGAACCAGGACGATATCCCCGGAAATAATCTGCTCGATGGGGAGTACGATTTCCTTTTGATCGCGGACGACGGTGACAGTTGCCGGAATGAGTTTGGCAAGGTCTTTTAAAGCATTATCAGCTCGGGCGACGGTTAAACTTTCCAGCCAGTCACCTATCGCAAACATAAATACCACCAGAGCTGCAGCGCTGTATTCCCCAATGATAATTGCAGCAATCATGGCAACTGAAGCCATAAAACCAGCAGTGATATCATGGCGAATAAAAACTGCTTTTCCGGCTAACAGGAAGAGAGGAATGCCACCAATCAACGCTGAACCAAGATAGAACCATCGTCCTGTATCCGGAGCACCTGAAATTGAGAGGATAAAACCGGCCAATAACAGTACCGCGTTGATTAATGCAATGATCGTGTCCCGTGAGAGCAAGAAATCCCGGTAGCGAGCAAAGAAATTTGGCCGGCTTGCCCGGCAATCTTCACAATCGATTGCGTTGGTTATCTGATTTTCCAAAAAAATTCACCTCATTAGATAATATCCCCTATGGGGGGATAGGGGATATTATAAACGGAAACTAATTAAACACAATGTCTAGAAATTAACTATTCCCAACTGATCGATTCCTTGAAGATTGCATTAACAAGAGATACACAACGAGTAGTGATTACCTGAGGGCTGTAGGGCTTCCCTTTTTCCAACCACCAAACAATAGTTTCGACAAGCAATGTTGACACAAGATCATTGAGGAAATCATCTTTGATGGGGGAATTTTTTGAGCCAATCGCGGATTGATGGAATGGTAGCTTTTCATATTCTTTGAGCAATTCACTCATGGACGAACGCATCTTCAACACAAACCAGGAACTACCTTTTCTTCCCAGCAGTGCTCGATAGAGCCTTTCGTATTCCGCGATATGCTCAAAAAATTTTACCCAAATAGCTGGTGGATGTTCCGTTCCTGGTTCTGATATGGCAGTAAACATCGTCCCCATGGCTTCTGAAAATATTTGCTCGACGAGGTCATATTTATCCTGGTAATTTCGGTAAAAAGTAGCCCGGCTGATCATTGCACGATCGGTGATCTCACCAACGGTTAGCGCTTCAAAACCGCGCTCTTCAATCAAATCCACCAGCGCCTCTCGCAGTAGTTTTTGAGTGCGCCGAACCCGCAAATTGTTCTCTCCTTGAGTCAATTTGCTCTCCTTGTCTCTTTTGTGACAAATTCAAAAGATTGTCCCTTGATAATTTATGCTTCTCAAACTACACTAAAAATGCGACAGATCAACCCATATGAGACATTATGTATCAAGTATTACACTCTGTCAACAAGAGAGGAATAAAACCAATGGAAAACACTCAAAAGAAACAAGTAGACGAAGATCAATCAGCAAGAGAAGGCATGGAGAAGATGGTTTCTTCTTACGACTCATACATGAAAAAAATCACCTTTGGGCGGGAACGCCTCCTGCGGGACACAACTGTACGAATGGCCCAAGTAAAACCAGGCGATTCCGTTCTCGAAGTGGGCTGCGGTACAGGCACATTAACCCTGGCTATGAAAAAACAGGTTGGCCCAACCGGTAAAGCCTTCGGCATTGACTTGATTCCGGGAATGATTGCAGCTAGTCAGCGTAAGTCAGCCGCAGCAAATGAAGAGATTACCTTTCAAGAGGGAAGCATTAATGCCATACCCTTTGCTGACAACCAATTTGATGTTGTCATATGCAGTTTCATGATTTTCCATATGTCGGAAGAAACCCGAAAAAAGGGTGTCCAAGAGATTTTCCGCACGCTCAAACCGAACGGCCGCCTGTTCGTACTAGATCTCGACCTACCAGTTCAGCCATTTCAAAAGGCTATTGCAAAATTATTATTAGGCTTCATGTTCGAACACAAAATGCAAGAACTGTTGCCTTTATTGAAATCGACTGGGTTCTCAGATTTAGAATTGGCACCAGTACCTTTTCAAGTTCTTGGGTTGTCCATCCTTAATGGAGTGACAGGAATAGCGAAAAAAGGGTAGAATAAAAATAAGGGACAACAAGAATAAAACAATAAACAATATCTGCCAAAAGAAAATTGGCAGATATTGTTTATTGAATAGATATTATTGGCTTTGTTTATTAACATAATAAGGTTCCCAATTATTACAGAATTTCTGATAATTTTATTAATTTACTGGTCTAAACTTGCAGCCATACGTTGCCGGCTTCCCAACCATCGTCCATGATAATTTTTCAACCGTATTCCACCAGATACCAGGCACTTCATACCACTTAGCATTTGCGACATCCTTAGGGATATCTGGATCTG
>DAOOPV010000062.1:0-13084 GCA_035388405.1 Anaerolineaceae bacterium | reverse complement strand
CATCGGTGATCATCAAGCCTGCAAAATCCAAGCCGTTCTGTGTTTTAAGTTCTTTCAAGGCGACCTTTAGCTTGCCCATGTAATCGCCAATTTCATAGACATCGGTCGTCTCAGCCTGGGCGATCGCAAACCGAATGCCAGCTGCCTCGTAAATTTTCATGTCTGTCTTTACGACGACTTCCGGCTCTTGGGTAAGCAGACCAGAACCCGAGTTGATGATCTTCTGCCCATAATCTTGAATTGTCTCATCTTCCAATGGAGACCCAGGCACGAAAGCCCACCTCGCCAGCACCTCTGCCGCGGCTTTGTCACGCGGGGTGGTGGTGGGGGACGTAAAAATCAACGTATCCGAAAGCAATCCTGCCAATAGCAAGCCGGCAATCCTCGGAGGCGCGCTTAAGCCCACTTCAGTGATTTGTTCTGTCACGAGGGTGGAGGTACTGCCAACGATGTCCACTGTAAACTTGATCGGATTGTGGGTAGACTGGTTTCCAAGCCGGTGGTGATCGAGGATCTCCAGCAATTCGCTTTCCTCGAGGTTTGCAATGGACTGTTGAGGTTCATTATGATCTACCAAAACCACTCTGATCCGTGGTGGATTGAGCAGATCCTGCTGCCTGACAACTCCCAGGTAGCGTTTGTTCTCATCCACCACCCAATATTCGTTAGCCTCCTGTCTCAGCAGGCGGTTGAGCACATCCTTAATGCGTGTTTGCGGCTGAAATCTTGGGATGTCCGTTTTGGCGGCTTCCCGACATGGAATGTCCAACAACTCAGCAATGGTCATTTCCCGTAATTTTGCATGTGGACCAATGATTTTCCGCAAGAAGTCAAACATACTCTTTCCGGTCACCATACCAAAAGGTGTCCCATCCAGGTTGACAACAGGAGCAATTCCGCCTGTTCGCGAGAGAATTGTCCAGGCTTCGTTCAACGAGCGATCCGGCGCCACAGCGTCCAACCGTCGCGTTACCGATTCAAATCGTGGCGAAGCATCCGTTAACAGCAAAGGTGGATCAATCTCGAGCCATTTCAGGACGTACGCTGTCTGAGGATTGATGGAGCCAGCCCTGCTTGCAATTGCGTTCGCGCCATCGCGTTCGCTCAATAACCACGCGTAGCCAGTTGCAGCGGCAATCGAGTCTGTATCAGGATTGATGTGTCCTGTTACATAGATTGTGTCGGATTTGCGTTTAAAGACGCTGTTTTTATCCATCGTGGTTGCTTTCAACATTGCGTTTCAAGGCTTCCCAGATTCTTTCCGGTGTAAGCGGATTTTCGAGCACGTTAGCGCCACAGGCATCCATGACTGCGTTACCTATGGCTGGCGCGGCTCCGTCCAGGGGTATTTCAGCAACTGCTTTCGCCCCATAGGGACCTGTCTCTTCGTAGGTCTGGACAAATATTGAGCTGATTTTTGGCATTTCGTCAGCCCGGAATATGTGATAATCCACCAAGTCACGCTCACGTGGTTGACCGTTTTCGTCATACCGCATTTCTTCGCTAACGCCATAACCCAGAGCTTGAGCGACACCACCTTCAATCTGACCGGATGCGGCAATCGGGTTGATGATTACCCCCGAATCGACAGCCATGATCAACTCTTCCACTGTCACTTGTCCGGTCTCGATGTCCACCAGAACAGTCGCAAACTGTGCGGCAAACGGCGGTGGAGAGTTGGGCGAAACATACGAGGCGGTTGCCATGATTTGTTCCTGGTTGCGCCAGTGCAGCGAGTCCAATGCAATTTTTGCCATGCTGATCTTGGAGCCCGATGGTGAGATTGCATGTCGGTCTTTCAAGACAACATTGACCGGGTCAACATCCTCACCTTTAGCCTTGAAAAGTTGAGTTGCACGTTCTTTGATCTTATCTGCCACTTCTTTCGCGGCCTTCAAAACTGCAGTACCAGAAATGTAGGTTGTCGAGGATGCATAGGCCCCGACATCAAATGGTGTCATATCGGTATCGGAGGATGTGACGATGATGTCTTCCAGGTTCACGCCCAATGTTTCAGCAGCAATCTGCCCCAGAATAGTGTCACTTCCGGTTCCGAGATCGGTTGCACCGACCAACAGGTTGAAACTACCATCATCGTTGATCTTGATACTGGCTCCACCCATATCCAGGTTCGGAATTGCAGTGCCCTGCATGACGGTCGCAATTCCAATACCCCGCCTCAGGTGGGGTTTGCCAGGAACCATGTGCCAGTCTTTATTGCCATATTTTTCATCCCAGCCGATCGCCTTGCGTCCAGCAGCAACTGCCTGTTCAAGACCAACTGTGTGGATAACTTCCGGAACCGGTTCCCGCCCCTCATTCCAGGCGGTACTGAATGGCTGGTACTCGCCAGGACGAATTGCATTCTTCAGGCGAAACTCGATTGGATCCAAGTCAAGGAAACGAGCAATATTGTCCAAATGGCGGTCGAGCGGCCAGTATCCCTGGGGCACGCCATAACCGCGGTATGCACCTGCTGGGGATGTGTTTGTGTAAACAATGTCTGCATAAAAACGAATGTTCGGATGCTTTCGATATTCCCCATCCCCAACATACAATCCCATGGATTTCTGCCCGGTGTTGCCCGTAACCGTCAGCGCGTGGCAGCCATATGCACCAGTGTCCGAAAGAGCTGTCATCTGGTTGGCCGTCATGGTGCCATCAAAATTGACACCAGTTTTCATGCGAATGCGCATCGGATGCCGAGCCCGAGAAGCAATAAACTCTTCCTCACGGCTCATTTCATAAAGTACTGGTCTACCTGTCGCAATGGTTAGATGCGCGGCTACATCTTCAATCAACACTTCCTGTTTGTTGCCGAAACCCCCACCGATGCGCGGTTTGATGACACGGATCCGCTTCACCGGTAACCCAAGAACCGGCGCCATCTGACGCCGAACATGAAACGGCACCTGGGTGCTGGTGCGGATTACCAGGCGATCATCTTCATCCCAATAGGTAAGAGCAACATGCGGTTCAATGTGGGCTTGCTGCACCTTGGGTACCACATACTCTTGCTCAAAGACCGCGTCAGCCTCAGCAAAACCCTTTTCTACATCACCAATATCGATGCGAATCCTGGCTGCAAGGTTGATTTCTGGGTCTGAATCTGCAAAATTGACATACTCTTCTTCGTCGTGGATGCGGATTGCGCCATCTTTTATGGCGTCTCTCGGGTCGACAATCACCGGCAGGGGTTCATAGGTCACATCAATCACTGAGAGCGCCTTTTCCGCAATCTCAGCTGTTTCTGCCGCTACAAAAGCCACCCTGTCCCCAACAAAGCGCACTTTATTATCCAGCGAGAACATATCCAGCGGACCAGGGATCGGGTCGGATTGCCCGGCAGTGGAGTAGACCACACGCGGCAGATCTTCCCAGGTCATTACAGCAGCCACTCCCGGTAAAGCTTTTGCCTTAGAAGTGTCAATACTTAAAATCTTCGCATGGGCATAAGGCGATCTCAGCACCTTCGCGATGAGCGTGCCCGGGATTTGCATATCAGCGGTGAAAGCTGGTTTTCCCTGCGCAAGTTTGGCCGCGTCGACTTTTACCTCGGATTTTCCGATCGTTTCAGTTTCGGGGATGGCTTGAACATCCACCATTTCAGGTTCATATGCCAGTAAGTTGGTTTCATCCTCAGTTAGAACTAGTCCACTTTTCTGAATGTCGGCGGCTGCTTTCAGAACCGCCTGAACTGGCTTCACATACGCTGTACACCGGCATAACACGCCAGACAATGCTTCCCTGACTTCGGCTTCAGTCGGATTTGGATTCTGGCGCAGCAATGCTCTCGCTGCCAGGATCATGGCAGGTGTGCAATAACCGCATTGTACCGATCCACTTTCGATGAATGCTTTCTGAATCGGGTCGAAACCTTCAGTCTTCTTCCAGCCTTGTTCGGGATTCTGACCAATCTGCTCAAGGGTCTCCAGGGTATGACCTTGTGCCTGAACAGCTAAAAACATACAGGCATTCACGGGTTCTCCGTCCATCAGGACCGTACACGCACCGCACTCTCCTCGGACACATCCACCCGATTTCAAGCTAAGCAGCCCCAAGCGCCTCAACACTTCCAGCAAACTTTCAGTAGGCTGGCATTCGGTTTCATACGTCCTGTCGTTGATCAGGAGGTAAAGGTTCATGATTCCTCCTTTGTTTTAGTGTCCTGAATAAGCTTCTGCAGGCACCTTGAAAGTAAAACAGCTGCAACTTCTTGCCGGTAATCGG
The DNA here is from genome assembly GCA_035388405.1 of Anaerolineaceae bacterium. Classification (GTDB taxonomy): domain Bacteria; phylum Chloroflexota; class Anaerolineae; order Anaerolineales; family Anaerolineaceae; genus Mesolinea. The sequence goes on along the minus strand of DAOOPV010000062.1, from coordinate 8,854 downwards.
CACCTGACCATTTGTCGTTTACATCTTTATAGAGGTCTCGGATTGTGGTCTCTCCATCGTCATTGCCAGGGTAAAGGTCAAACTCAGCCCACATTAACTCCGACCCTCCACAAGCCACATGAATTCGGTCATCAGACCGTCTTGAGGCTGCCACTGCCACTACTGGTTGATCCTTTGGGCTTCGCCCGACGGATGCAAATGCCAGCGAGTTGGGACTTGGAATTCGGATATCCTCCACAAAGTCATGGACAAGTTTGGCTTTCAGTGTGGTTGAATGCGACTGGAAATCTTCCTCGCCTGAAAGCCGGTATTTAGTTTCCATCGCGTTGAGGCAGATTTGCACTGAAGACCGGCCATTGCTGGACTTCACGTAATTGGTCAGGCTAAGACTGTTACGCAGATTTATACCTGCTTCAATCGAGATAGCCTCCAACAGATCGGCAGATTCCAAAGCATCACCCAGTTGCTGCAGATTGGTGAGACCACCTAGTATGATCGCATCCTCGGTAAATTCGACCTGGTCGAGTTCAAGCTCTTGCAGGTCAATCAGAACAGACACTTTTTCTTTTGCCCTGGGGTGATAATCTCCGCCAGCCAGATACATAATCTGGCCCGGAAATTCCTGTTGCAGAGCTTCCAGTTCGTCCCAATTAACAGGACGGGCGTAACTTAGTTCAGTTTTTGTCATCTTCATACACCTTCCAACCCATCAGTGCCGGGTCTGTGCCTTCGGTAAAGTCCTCAGCAATCTCAACAAAAATTGCGTCTGCTTCCGCCAGGAGATCTCCATCCTGGTTGCGGATCTCGCCATATGCCTGGGCGACCTTCCCACGCTTCTTCAACAACCTGCCAGTGACCTTAAGAAGTTTGTTTGTGGGCACTGGTTTTCGATACTTTACAGTCAATTGGCTCGTTACTGCAAAACGATTGGGCTCATCCCCTGTTACAGCCCGACCTGCAGCCTCATCCATCATAGCCACTATGTTGCCGCCGTGCACCATGCCGGGATAACCAGCATATGCTTCGGGTACCGCGAGTTCAGATATAACCTCACCGTTATCCTGCAGGTAAAACGTCATCCGAAGCGACACCGGGTTTTCCCGACCGCAAACATAGCAACTACGACTGCTTGGCAATTGCTGCATTAATCCACTGACGCAAAAGTATCAATCAGCAACTTAGTGTTGCCGCCGACGCCGTACAGGATTGGGGTGGTGCAGCCGTGATTGATGTATTCCTGCACCTTCGCCTTAGCCTCAGCCGGCGTACCGCTGGCGGTGATGCGATGGATCAGATCTTCTGGCACCAAGTGCTTGGCAGCCTGGATTTGTTCGTGGGTGGCAGGCCAGCCCAGAATTGCCTGGATTTTCTCAACGACGTCCATCGAGACGCCTGACGCCTTGGCGATGTGGGGCTGTTGTGCCAGATATTGCGTGAGCAGTTCACGCGTGCTGTCGATCGCCACGTCGTGGTCTTCATCAACCGAACACACGATCAACTGAGGTCGATCAAAATCCTCCAACTTTTTCCCTGCGACTTTCAAACCCTTCTCAAGTTGTTCGATTGCCTCGTCGTTGTACTCAACCGGAACGCAGTAGTTCATAACAATTCCATCCGCAATCCGTCCGGTCATCTCAATCATCTTACCGCCGGTAGCGCCAATGTAAATCGGAACATTACGGGGTTCACGTCGTCCGTGAACTACATCCAGTTCGATCTCATGCACGTGGTGAAATTCGCCTTCAAAACTGACCCGTTCCATATTGAGCAGACGACGCAAGATAATAACAGTTTCTTCCATCGCCTTGAGGGGCTTGGTGCGATCTATGCCGACGTTCTTTGCCAGCGGGTCCCACCAGGCGCCGATACCGCAAATAATACGGTTGGGAGCCAGGTCATCCAGGGTGAGGAAGGTGGAAGCCAGTAGTCCAATATTGCGCGTCCAGTTATTGATGACAGCCGAGCCTATCTTGATCCGCTCCGTTACGGCTGCGTAGGCAGCCATTGGAACGATTGCATCACGCACGAGGCGGCTTTCAGCTTGCCAAATGCCGTCAATCCCCTTTTCTTCTGCGTAACGGGCAACATCCAGTCCATCACGCAAGTCGTGTGCGTCCTGCAGATAAAGAGCGTATTTTTGAGTCATGATATGGTTTCCTTTCTAAGTTGGCTCAATATGGTAAGTTCGGATTGTGTGTTAATAATACGATATAACTCCAGTGAAGTATCAAGATCCCACTGGATGTTTTCATTCAAATAGACAACTAATTCCGCATTCTTTTCCAAAGCCTGTCGGGTGTGCTTGCGGAAAGAACCTGTACCAAAACATGGTTCAATCAGGTTCGGTTCGCTCATTACCAGCGCGTTTGTGCCGGACTGGAAGTGATCGGGCACGATCACCAGCTTCCGTTTCCCATCCGCCAGGCCGATCAGACTATCAATATCGTTCGTTTTCATCAAAGGCAGATCACTCGGAAGGACCATAACCATGCCATTCCCATGGCGGCAGATATACTTCTGGGCTTGGATAATCGCGGAATTGAGTGTACTGGGGTCGTCCTCAAGCAGTGCCACGCCTCCATGGCTGGCAGACCATGCCAGGGCGTGTTCTTCCCTTGAAACGACCAGAATGTTATCAACTCTGATTGATTGTTGTATTTTTGTAAAAGTGCTTTCAAACAATTGCTGATTAAGTTCAGCCAGTTCTGTTTCTGAAAACAAATCCCGCAGACGCGATTTGCCAACAGAATAACGCTTCACTGGTAAGACTGCCCATGTGATCATCTGCCTTGAAGGATCCTCACTCCAAGTGAGATGACCGCTTCCGCTAATTTAAACTTGTCCGCGTCGTCTTTCATAATTGTTTGAAAAGATTCATTAATTATAGCCGACGGTTCCCAATTTAAGGTTTCCTTGGCATCAAGGTCGTCAAAAATGAACCCATCCAAAATGCCTTCATAATGTTTCCATACAGCCTGGGCTGAAGGTTCAATTCCGAGGTCGTTGAACATTTTCGCTGCTGGTCCTTTGAGGGCACTGCCCTGGATGATCGGGGACACTGCCACAACAGGCTTTTCCAACAGGATGCTACGCACGCCTTCCATTGCCAGGATCGGATCGATACTGACCCATGGGTTAGAGGGGGCAAGAACAACCAGTTCAGCCTCTTGCAGTGCCTCGGTAACCAATTTGTTCGGGGCGATACGCTTATCACCCAACAAGGCGATTTCAGCAATTTCAGGTTGGCATTTCTGCCGAACAAAGTAATCCTGAAAACCCAGCCACTCCCCGGTTTTCGTTTTGATCAGGGTTGGCGCTGGTTCATCGCACATCGGTAATACGCGTGACTGAATGCCATTGCTCTCACAAAAGTAAGCGGTTGCCTCAGTGAGAGTTTTCCCCTGATTCAAAAGGTATCGGCGTTCCAGGTGCCAGGCTAAATCTTTATCGCCCAATGCAAACCAGTCCGGAGCTCCAATCCTGCGCAGCTCCTCAAGCACCTGCCAGCTCTCTTCCTTGCGTCCCCAGCCGTGCAACTGATCCGCAAGCCCAGCCAGCGCATAACAAACGGAATCGAGATCTGGTGAGATGTGAAGCCCAAAATGGGTGAAGTCATCACCAGTATTGACAATTGCAGTCAACTGGCCAGGAAGAAGCGTCTTGTCCAGCCCAACCAGCAGCTTTGCCCCACCCACGCCGCCTGCCAGCGCAGTCACTTTGAGATTCCTATGTGCTTCCTCAAACTTGGGGATCATCGGAAGAGATCGTTCTCCTTCTTCCGGATCAGTTCCTGCGCGTTGCCTTCCCTCAGCGGATATGGGAAGCCCCTCGCGAGCACGACCGGTGTGCCCTCGCTGGCCTGTCCCATCATCAACGAGCCGCCTGCTGCCAGTTCATCGGCAGTCGCGATCGTAGTCACCCGCAGTTTGTAGTGGAACATATCTTCCTCACCGCGCATGTCGAGCAGTGCCGGCAAGCCGGAAGCGCCTATCGTCGTGCCGAGCACGCCATTGCGCCAGGCTCGTCCGTGCGAATCGATGATGATCACGCCCAGTCTTGCTCCACTCAACACTTCCAGTTCTGCCCGGATCATCGCCGCGGAAAGGTCGGAATCTTCCGGCAGGAGCAGCACCCAATCGTCATCGTTGCCCCAGTTGCCTTTTACGTTGGAGTGATCGATTCCGGCGTTGGCACAAATGAAACCCGACTTGTGTTCAACAATGATGGTTCCCGGTCGGGTGCGGACGACTTCATTGCTTTCCTGGAGGATCAACTCCACCAACTCAGGTCGTTTTCCGAGATATTCTGCCAGTTCGATTGCCTTCGAGGAAGCCTGCACGGTGGTCAGGTTCACAAGCCGACCTTCGGACTTGGAAACGATTTTTTGGGCGAGAATCAACACATCCCCATCCTGCAAAAAGAGGCCATTATCCGCAATGGCCGCACTAATGATTGCTGGCAGATTATCTCCAGGTCGGATTTGGGGTATGCCCTGCAATGCGTAATATGTCAGTTGTTTAGGCTGCGTCATTGATCCCTGTGATGCGGATACCGGATGAGGGCACCTTGTGCTTGATGTTCAAGCCAATCAGGATGGAGGTGAGTCCTTCCACAACCACAGCATTCTGGATGACGCCCGCGTCCCAGGCTTTGAGGCCGATATCTTCTGCCAGAGCGATCACCAATTCGCGCGCAGCTTTATCACCGCCGGCAACCAAAACATCACACTCAATATCTTCATCGGAGAGAAGGTGCTCAAAAGCTATTGTCTGGAAAGCTGCAACAACTTTAACATTCTCACCAAGAATCGCCTGGGCTTGTTGGGCAGCGCTACCCTCCTCGGGCATCTGCACGCGCGTGACCTTGGGCGGCACCAGCGGCACGGCAACATCGATCATGATTTTGCCTTGAAGCTCTTCCTTCAAGCCTTCGAGGGTGGGACGATGCGCCGAAAAAGGAACGGTGAGCACGGCTATATCACACGCGACCACTGCTTTGTCATTGGTGGTACCGCTGACATCGCCTACCCCATTCAGCCTTTCTTTGAGCTCCTCAACAGCGGCAAGCGCTTTTTCTTCGCTCCGGGACCCAATAATGATCTTATGCCCGGCTTTTGCCCAGCGATATCCCAATCCGCGACCTTCGCGGCCTGTTCCTCCGATAATTCCGATTGTGTAAGCCATCTATCTCTCCTCTAGTATGTATTTACTCGATCCCAGGATCGGATTGCAGCTTCCCCTGCTTTGACAGCAATTTCAACCTCATCAAGCAAAAGCAGCTTGCGATCTTTCATCAGTAGTCTTCCGCCAGCTATAGTGCTTGTCACCATCCCATCACGGAAACCAAACAAAATGTGCCATGGTAAGTTGCCGGCGTGCATGGGAGTGATCGGGTGATAATCTACCAGGATCAAGTCCGCTGCCGCTCCTTCTACTATTTTGCCTATGCGCAATCCGTCCCAAGTTTGGGTGGCAAGCCTTGAATTGTGCTCAACCGCAATCTTGATCACATCGTAACCGTTCATCGCCCTTGGGTCTGCCTTTTGGTCCTTTTGAATCAGGTAAGCAAAGAACCACTCTTGCCACATGGCATTCGAAAAGCCGTCATTCCCGAGGCAAACCTGCACGCCCTGCTTGAGCATCTCCTCAACTGGGGCGACTCCTACGGCATTATTCATATTGGACCGTGGTTGGTGCGATAGCCAGGTGCCACTTTGCGCCAGTAAATCAATTTCATGCGGAGTGACGTGCACACCGTGCGCCAGGATCGTTTCTTCGCCCAAAACACCAGCATCAGCAAACCGCTCGACCACCCGCTTGCCGTATTTTGTCAGAGAATCCTCCTGGTCCACAATTCCTTCAGCCGCGTGGCTGTGAAAACCAACCCGACCGTTGTTTTCTACCAGGCATTTTTCTAGCGTATCGTCGCTGACCGTCAAACTGGCATGCAAGCCAAAATGGGCTTTTAGCATTTGGCTGTAATTGCCGGCTTTAACCCCACTGATAAACCTGCCGTTTTCACGGATCCCTGCCAGGGCTTTCTCTTCGCCATCGCGATCGGTGACCTCATAGCAAAGCGACGCTCGCAAACCGGACTCGAGCACAGCCTGAGCTTCAATATCCAGCGAGCCATCAATGCAGTTTGGCGAGGCATGATGGTCAAAGAGGGTTGTGCAGCCGTACCTGGTTGCATCCGCCAGCAAGGCAAGCGCGGAATACTTCACACCTTCTTCATCAAGACCTTTGTCGAGTTTCCACCACAAATTCGCCAGGATTTCCTGGAAATTTCGAGATGGCTCTCCCGGGATAGCCATGCCGCGTGAAAATGCTCCGTAAAAATGCGTATGGGCGCAGATCAGACCCGGCATCACCATCTGCCCCTGTGCATCCAAAACTTCTTCCCCAGGATGCGCAGCCTTGAGCTCAGCCTGATCAGCGATCTTTTGGATCAATCCATCCTGGATGAGCAGTGCCTTATCCTCTATTATTTCATTTGGGTCGCCCCATGTCACAATTTTTCCGTTGGTAATGATCATTGTTGTTCCTTTTCTCCGTTTGGCTATAAAACCCCTAAACCGCAGAGATTACTCCTCAGCAGTGATCTCATAAAGTTCCACCAGCACACCGCTGGCGGCTTTTGGATGAATAAAGGCCATTTTCCGGCCGGGCAGTACCTGCGGCGTGTCGTTGATCAACCTCACGCCCGCATCTTTCAATTCCTGCATCTTGCATTCGATATCATCCACCTCGATACAAAGGTGGTGCATGCCTTCGCCTCGTTTCTCAAGGAAGGCAGCCATGCCAGAATCTTCCGTCGTTGGCTGTACAAGTTCGATTTCACTCTCCCCAACCGGAATGAATGCGACTTTTGATGCTTGCGACGGTACATCCTCTATGTGGTGCAATTTGAGCCCCAGGGCAGTCTCCCAGAAGTTAAGAGACTCGTTAATGTCCTTGACAACAATCGCAACATGGTTGATTTTCTTGATTTGGCTCATTAATTCTCCTTAGATGAAGTTCGGCGCGCGATACTCACCCCAGACTTTTCGCAGTCTGTTGCAAATCTCGCCTAATGTCAGTTTGTTTTCCACGCAATCGATGATGATCGGCATCATGTTTTCATCACCCTGGGCTGCTTTTTCAAGTCTTTCCAGTAACGCTTCCACCAGAACCACGTCCCTCCCTGCACGTAAAGCAGCCAGGCGTTCTTTCTGTTCGGATTCGATCCTGGGATCGATTTTGAGCGATTCGAGTTCGATCTTTTCATCGACCGTGAACTTGTTGACGCCAACCACGATATCCTCATGGTTTTCAAGCCGGCGCTGAGCCGCAAAGGCTGCGTTTTGGATCTCACCCTGGATGAAGCCATTCTCAATGGCTTTCAGTGCTCCACCCATCTCGTCGATTTTCTGCAGGTATTCCAATGCCTTCTTCTCAATCTCGTCCGTCAGGTACTCGACCATGTAAGATCCAGCCAGAGGGTCGACCGTATCTGCCACTCCGGACTCATAACCAATGATCTGTTGCGTTCGAAGAGCCACCTGAACCGCTTTTTCCGTAGGCAGCCATAGTGCTTCGTCCATGCTGTTGGTGTGCAGCGATTGCGTCCCACCCAAAACTGCCGCCAACGCCTGTAGCGTTACCCGCACGACGTTATTTTCCGGTTGTTTTGCTGTCAGGGTCGACCCGGCAGTTTGGGTATGAAAACGCAGCTTCTGCGAGTTGGCAACTTTGGAGCCAAAACGCTCCTTCATGATCTTTGCGTACAATCTGCGTGCAGCCCGGAATTTGGCGACTTCTTCAAGGAAGTTGTTGTGTGAATTGAAGAAGAAAGAAAGCTGGGAGGCAAATTTATCCACGTCCATACCCGTCTTGATGGCTGCTTCGATGTAAGCGATTGCGTTCGCCAGCGTAAATGCAACTTCCTGCACTGCGGTCGATCCAGCTTCCCGGATGTGATATCCGGAGATGCTGATGGTATTCCAATTGGGTACTTCGGTCTGACAATACTGGAAGATGTCCGTGATCAGGCGCATGCTTGGGGTCGGCGGAAAGATGTAGGTGCCGCGGGCGATGTATTCCTTGAGGATATCGTTTTGGATGGTGCCGTGTATTGCTGATGCAGGCACACCCTGTTTCTTCGCCACTGCAATGTACATAGCCAAAAGCACTGCTGCCGGCGCATTGATCGTCATGCTGGTGGACACTTTATCCAACGGTATCTTCGTGAACAAGGTCTCCATATCTTCAATCGAAGAAATCGACACGCCCACCTTACCCACCTCACCCAGCGCGATCGGATCATCTGCATCGTAACCAATCTGAGTGGGCAGATCAAATGCTACTGAAAGGCCTGTCTGACCCTGTTCGAGCAGAAATCGATAGCGCTTGTTCGATTCGGTCGCGCTGGAATATCCAGCATACTGCCGCATCGTCCAATGGCGGCCACGGTACATCGTTGGCTGAACACCACGGGTGTAGGGATACTCACCAGGATAGCCCAGGCTGGCTTCCCGGTCTTCAGGTATCTCCGAAGGTGGGATAACAGGCTGGAGGGTGATGCCTGAGTCGGTGGTGAATTCTGCTTTTCGTTCGGGGAATTTGCTAATGGCAGGTTTGTAGATTTTTTCCTGCCAGTTCTCGAATTTGTCTTGTTCCGTCATGTCTCTCCTCATCGTTTAGGAATGTGACCAACTGGCTAAGTATAATCTATTGGCATGAAAAATTGGCGAATGCGCCTTTTGCTGTAAGAGCAACATGATAATGTCCTAAAGTAGCAATTTAGAAATGTCCTAAAAAGGCATGAAAATTAACTACATGAAATGGACAATTCAAATGACCCAAGAAGAACTGAA
>DAOOPV010000061.1:0-13785 GCA_035388405.1 Anaerolineaceae bacterium | reverse complement strand
ACTGAAATTAAACGGAGGAACCCCATGACAATATCTATGCGTCCATTAGGAAGCCGGCTCGTGATCGAACCGATCGAGCAGGAAGAAGTAACCGCTGGCGGCATCGTGCTGCCCGAAACCGCGAAAGAAAAACCCCAGAAGGGTACTGTGCTCGCCATTGGCCCCGGCGATCGTGACGACGAAGGCAAGCGCATCCCGTTGGATGTGCAGGTTGGCGATACCGTGCTGTTCGCGAAGTATTCCGGCACCGAGATCAAGTACAACGGCAAGAAACTTTTGATTATGCGCGAGAGCGACGTCCTCGCGATTCTTTAAGATTATTGGAACAAGGAGAAATGACTTATGGCTAAACAATTAGTTTTTGGAGATGAAGCACGCCGATATCTGAAGAATGGCGTTGACGCGGTCGCGAATGCGGTCGCCACCACTTTAGGTCCCAAGGGACGCAATGTCGCCCTCGACCGCAAATACGGCTCCCCCACCATCACGCACGACGGCGTGACCGTGGCAAAAGAAATCGAACTCGAAGACCCCTATGAGAACATGGGCGCACAGCTCCTGAAGGAAGCCGCCACCAAGACCAACGATATCGCTGGCGATGGCACCACCACTTCCACCGTTCTGGCGCACGCGATCGTGACCGAAGGCCTCAAGAACCTGGCTGCCGGCGCCAACCCCATGCTGCTGAAGCGCGGAATCGAAGCGGCTGCCAAAGCTGTTTCTGAATCGATCCTGAGCCAGGCGATCGGCATCACCACCAAAGCCGAGATCGGCAACGTTGCCACCATTTCCGCCCAGGACGAGCAGATTGGCTCGTTGATCGCGGACGTGATGGACAAAGTCGGCAAAGACGGCGTCATCACCGTTGAGGAATCCAAGGCGCTCGAATTCGAGACCGAGTACGTGGAAGGTATGCAGTTCGACCGCGGCTACATCAGCCCCTATTTCGTGACCGACGCCGAGCACATGCAGGCTGAGATCAAGGACCCATACATTTTGATCTACGACAAGAAGATCTCCGCAGCCAACGACATCGTGCCCCTGCTCGAGAAAATGGTCCAGGTCGGCAAGCGCGACATCGTCATCATTGCTGAAGATGTGGACGGCGAAGCGATTGCTGCGCTCGTTTTGAACAAGATCCGCGGCGTTTTGAACGTCGTGGCTGTCAAAGCCCCCGGATTTGGCGATCGCCGCAAGGCTATGCTGCAGGACATCGCGATCCTGACCGACGCTTCCGTTATCTCCGAAGAGACCGGGCGCAAGCTGGAAAACGCGACCATCGAAGACCTCGGCCGCGCTGAGAAGATCACCATCGACAAAGATAACACCACCATCGTTGGCGGCAAGGGCGACACCAACGCCATCAAGGGTCGCATTGAGCAGATCCGCGTTGAGATCGACAACACCACCAGCGATTACGACCGCGAAAAACTCCAGGAACGCCTGGCGAAACTCTCCGGCGGGGTTGCCATCATCCGTGTTGGCGCAGCCACCGAGACCGAGCTGAAAGAAAAGAAACACCGCGTGGAAGACGCGCTCTCCGCGACCCGCGCAGCCGTTGAAGAAGGTATCGTACCTGGCGGCGGTGTGGCGCTCGTGAACGCAGTGGACGCGCTCAAGGATCTGAAACTTGAACAGGAAGATGCCCAGATCGGTATCAACATTGTTCGCAACGCCCTGACTGTTCCGATGAAGAGAATCGTCGAGAATGCCGGTAAGGATGGCTCTGTGGTCGTGGAAAACGTCCGCCAGCGCCAGGCCGCGCAGAACAACCGCCACATCGGCTTCAACGTTCTGACCGAAGAGTATGGCGACATGGTGCAGCTCGGTGTGATCGACCCCGCCAAGGTTACCCGCGGCGCGCTCGAGAACGCAGCTTCGATTGCTGCCATGATCCTCACCACCGAGGCTCTGATCACCGATATTCCCGCTCCCGAAGGCGCGGCTCCGGCCATGCCCCAGGGCGGTGGGATGTACTAGACCCTTAGGTAAATGATTGAAAAGGCTGGTCGAATTTTGACCAGCCTTTTACGTTCCTCGCCGAGAGAACAAAAATAGCGGCTGAGGCAGCCGCTAAATGATACAGGCGAAAAATTCTTTACATGTGTTTGGGGGTGTAATCCAGAGCCTGGATCAACTCCAGCAAACGATTCCTGAGGGTTGGATAGGAGAGACCGTAGACTTCTTCCATGCGGTTGAGTTTACCTTCGCAAGTGACGAAGGTAAGGAGGAAATTGCGCTGTTCATCGCTGAGCCTGTGCAGTGGATCCGCCTCGGGGACAAACTCTCCTTCAACGGTAATATCGCACTCGGGACAGTAATAGACCAGCACGTTCATAGGACCTTGACAGACTGGGCAACGAATTGGCAAATTGGACATGGGTACCTCCGGGAAAACAAAAATTTATATATCCATATTACAACTTTTGTAAACAAATGTCAAGCGGCTCTAAAGAATTTCTGAATTCAACTTCCGAATATTGCCCCTCCAAGGCATTTTATTTTTCGAGAAACACAGAATCGTGCCGATTTTGATAAACCCTGCCGGGGTTGTTATAATAAAGCATTGCTATCGAAGGAGAAGCCATGCCCCCCAAAATTGTAGAATGCATTCCTAACTTTTCAGAAGCCCGCCGCCCGGAAGTGGTGGACAAGATTATTGCGTCAGTCGCGAGCGTCAATGGCGTCCGCGTGCTGGACAGGCACTCGGATGTGGACCACAATCGCACCGTTTTGACCTTCGTTGGCACGCCGGATGCGGTGGAGGAAGCCGCTTACCTTGGTATTGCCAAGGCTGCGGAGTTGATCGATCTCAACCATCACCAAGGCGAACACCCGCGTATGGGGGCGACGGATGTGGTGCCGTTTGTGCCGATTGCGGGCGTGACCATGCAGGAATGCGTCGAGATGGCGCGCCGACTGGGCAAGCGCGTGGCAGAAACGCTGGACATTCCGGTCTATTTTTACGAGGATGCTGCTATCCGACAAGATCGCGTGAACTTGGAAGACATACGGCACGGAGAATTCGAGGGCATCAAAGAGACCATCGCCACCGACCCCTATCGCGAACCCGACCTGGGACCCAGGCGTTTGGGACCTGCTGGAGCAACCGTGATTGGGGCACGGCAGCCTTTGATTGCGTATAACATCTTCCTAAACACTCCCGATGTCAGCATCGCCCAGAAGATTGCCAGGCGCGTGCGCAACTCGTCCGGCGGTTTCCATTACGTGAAGGGCATGGGCGTTTTGGTGGAAGGGTTGGCGCAAGTTTCGATGAACCTGACCAACTTCCACCGCTCACCGATGGCGCAAGTGACTGAATTCATTCGGCGTGAAGCCCAGCGTTACGGCGTTGGCATTCACCACTCAGAGATTGTCGGGTTGGTGCCTTCGCAGGCGATGGTGAATGCGGCTCGCTACTACATGCAGATGGATGGTTTTGAGAACGAGCAACTGCTCGAAAATCGGCTTTTTGGTTTTAATGAAGAAGGGGAGTCAGCTGCCGGCAACAAGGTTGACTTTATTGACCAGGTGGCGGAAGGCACCCCGGCACCCGGGGGTGGATCGGCAGCAGCCCATACCGCGGCGCTTGGAGCCGCATTGGCGCTGATGGTAGCGCGCCTGACGGTAGGGAAGCCCAAATATGCATCTGCGGAAGCGGAAAGCTGGCAGGTGATTGAAGAGGGTGAGGCGCTGCGAACCCGCCTGACCGCGGCGATTCAGCACGACGCAGAAGCCTTCGACGGCATTTTGGTGGCGCGGCGACTGCCCAAAGCGGACGAAGCCCAGATTGCTGCTCGCAATGAAGCTATTCGCGTAGCCAGCCTTTATGCCGCACAGGTGCCGCTGGAAACCGCGCGCGACTGCGTGGAGGTGCTCAGGATGACCGCGCGGATGGCAGAGATTGGCAACCTAAACTGCATTTCAGATGCTGCCGCTGGCGCGCACCTCGCCAAAGCTGGTTTCGAAGCTGCCCGATTGAACGTGAAGATCAACCTGCAAGGTTACGAGCAGGATCCAGACGCGCAGGCATTCGTGGCTGAGGCAGACGCGCTGCGCGAAGAGGTGGAGAGCTTGATGGGTAAGCTCGAAGGTGTCCTGCAAGAGCGTGCAGGACTGTGAGCGAGATGCAGATTGTTGTCGGCTCCCGGAACCCAGCCAAGTTGGAAGCGGTGAGTGTTGCGTTTGCGAGCTTTTTTCCCGAAGTTAGCTTCGAGGTGCAACCCGTAAGCGTGCCCTCTGGTGTGAGCGCTCAGCCTTTAAGCGACCATGAAACTCTGACTGGTGCTGCCAACCGCGCAAAGGCTACCCGAGAGCTTGAGCCAGAGGCAGATTTTTGGCTTGGCATCGAGGGCGGACTGCAGCCCGTGCCAGGCGAGCCCGATGCTTACCTTTCTTATTGTTGGGTGGTGGCGTTGGGTAGGAAGCTAGCCGGCAGAGCACGCTCAGCCAGCTACGAGCTGCCCAGCGCGATTTGCGACTTGATCAGGCAGGGGATGGAGCTCGGCGATGCAGATGATTTCATCTTCGGGGTGTCCGGTTCAAAGCGCGAGAGGGGAGGTGTGGGCTTGCTGACTGATGATAGAGTAACCCGCAGCCAGTTTTACGCGGAAGCAGTCAAACTCGCCCTGATCCCATTCGTGAATCCAGAGTTATTTCCGGAACACAAGGAGTGAGATGGAAAAGAATTACTGGCTGCACAAAAAACTGGAGGATATGACCCACGAGGAATGGGAAGCGCTTTGTGATGGCTGTTCCAAGTGCTGCCTGTTCAAGCTGCGTGAGCCTGGCCTTCCCGGCGTGCGCTTTACCAACGTTGTCTGCCGCTACATGGACATGGAAACTTGCTTTTGCACTGACTATGAGCACCGCCACGAGAACGTGCCTGAGTGCATCCTGCTTACCCCTGAACTGGTTTATCATATCGACTGGCTGCCCAAAACCTGCGCCTACTACCTTGTGTCCGAAGGAAAGGATCTGCCCTGGTGGCATCCACTGAAGACTGGCAATCGGGACTCCACCCGCAAGGCTGGCGGATCTGTCTTTGGCAAGGTTGTGAGTGAAACCGAAGTGGACATGGACGATCTTGAGGATATGGTGGTTAATTGGTTTGAATGATCCTATTTTTAAGCTAAAATAGATAATGTGAAACGGGAGCGTGCTCATGTCTGAAAACGGTCAAACCAATCAAAGAATGCTTCTGGCAATCGTTACCGGACCGGATAGCGATAACGTGGAAAACGCGTTGGAGCAGATGGGATACGCCTTTGCAAGGTTACCCAGCGTGGGAGGGTTGTTGCGAGAACGCAACGTTACTTTTCTGATTGGCTGCCCGGAGAATGAGACGGGTCAACTCCGTCAGCTTCTACAGGATGTCGCGGGGCGCCGGATCGGCTACGTTTCACCCGTGCTCGACAATCTGCCGATGGGATCGCTGATCCCAACAGAGGTGCAGATTGGCGGCGTGACCATTTTTGATCTGGATATTGAACACTACGAGGAAATCGGATGAAAAAACTGATTATTGCAATTATCAGAGATGACGACAACGAGCGTGTGTCTGCAAAGTTGACAGCTGAAGATTTTCGGGTAACCCAGATTGCCTCCACCGGCGGCTTTTTGCGCAGTGGACGGAGTACCCTCTTGATCGGCGTAGAAGACGAACGCGTGCCGCGAGCGCTTGAGGTCCTGCGCGAAAACTGCTCCGATACCCGGAATCCGCAGGAAAAGAAAGCCACTGTTTTTGTGCTCAACGTGGACGAGTTTGCCCAGCTTTAATCGTTATCCATCACACTGTTGCACGTCCCCAGGCATCGTCTTTGCAGTTCGGACGAGGCTTGGACTATAATAATCTCAAAATATTTGCTCTAACTATTCCAAAAGGATAAACTATGAATTTTACAAAGGCTTTTACGTATATTTTTGATGATCAACGTTGGCTCGAGAAATTGGTCATCCCTCTTTTGGTTACTCTGATCCCCGTCATTGGTTGGATGGTGGTTGCGGGTTACCTGCTTCACGTCACTCGCAACGTGGCGGAACAACAGGCGGAGCCCCTGCCTGAGCTTCAGTTTGGCGCAGATCTGGGCAGAGGATTTAAGATTTTCGTGGCTAACCTGGTCTATGCATTGCCAATCATCATCGTCAGCACCTTATTGTTCCTCCCGCTGGCACTGACTGAAAACAGCATTAACACGACATGGTTTGCCATTGCATTAGCCATCTTCGCTGGCTTGCTGATCCTGGTGTATGCGATCTTGCTGACAATTCTGATGCCGGCTGTGAATGCAAACCTCGCTGTCAAGGAACGGATTAGCGCGGCTTTCGAATTCAAGAATATTTTCAGCATGCTCAGGAACAACTTCGGAGCCTGGCTGATTGTGATCGGTGGAAGCATTCTTTGCAGCGTGATCATCGCCCCGATAGGTGGAATTGTCTTGGCTATTGGCGCAATCGTCACCGGGTTATACTCTCAACTGATCATCGCACATCTAACCGGGCAGGCTTATGCCCAATCCCAAACGCCTGGCGGGCAAGGCGCTCCTTTGTCATAACCTCGTAAATAATCCACAAACGACCCTGAGAAGGGTCGTTTGTTTTTTGTCAAATATTGAAGGAAAGCCCAGGTACTTTCAGTTTAGGTAATATCAAGCTATCAGACAGACTATTCTGTGACAGTAAGCATCATCACTACTTCTCAACAGTAATTGTTCAGAAGGATGTCATTAACTGCGGTTACATCCCGCAAGTAACTACCTCTACGTGTTCTTTAGCTTTGGTCGACTATGACCTTTTTGCAGGAACCTCTTCGCGAGAACCGGCTCCCTTGTGAACCAATCCAGCCAAAGATAAGCGCCAACGGGATGTAACTTGAAGTCTTGAACCAAGTTCTCAACGTCGAACTCTTCCACTTGAATATTGGTTAGTTCATTCGACACTAAAAATTTCTCGATGGCGAATTTTATGTCTTCCCGAGCGTTGATAATTTTTTGAGCTGCACCCTCTGCAGTTTTTTCCGGATATTCCTGCTTTTCAACAAGGTGCCTGATGATCTCTTCTTTTTCCATAAAACACTCACTTTCCATATACGCCATCCTGAATCGCGGCTGCATAACCCCAGGCATCTGCTTCCACGGGCTGGTTCACATATCCTTCAGGGTCTAATGAAGGATCAATGTAATTTCCGGGTTCCATATTTTCTCTCCACGCGTCAACAACCGCCGGATCTGAAACAATTTCGGGATGACTGATTGCATAAGACTGGTAAGCATGCCTGCCTTCGTGCACAATTGTGTCCACATTTTCAGAAACAGGCTTATCTCCTGCCAGGTGATTGGCGTTGATCGTAATTGCTTCTCCATCCCATCCTCCGTATTGATCTGGCGGAAGATCAACCGGAATCACAGGAACGCTTGGACGTCCTTGAATCTCAGCCATACTTCCTTCAACCGCTTGAAGAGAGGCCAATCTCTCAGAAACGTCGAGATTTTCCCAGCTGTCAGGTTGAATTTCAGGTATGTTATTCAGGGATTCGATTGCATCAACGATTTGGCCTTCGGTTTCAAGCGCAAAATCGTCTTGTTGATCAGTTACAACTGGTATCTCGCTTGCAGAATCCGGAGTATTGTCCATTTGCTCATTTAAATCTGAGTCCATTTATCCTCCTTGACTAATTAGCCCATCATTTCCGGATTACCACTTCCACCTTCTTCTTCCTCAATTGTATCTCCCCATATTTCTCTTTCTGGCATTTCTGGTCCGGTTTCCACCCTTCGGTCAAACCCTAATTCAGTTGTCGCAATACTTTCTACCCCACCCGTTAAGTAACTACCTGATGGTTGTTCTTCGTCACTTGGAGTTTCATCGGTCGGAGTGTCTGCTGCTGATAAATCTTCGGTGGTGGCAACATCTGTTGGTGGGAGGCTTTCATCCAGACTTGTATCGGGTTCTTCAACCGCGATTAAATCATCTGAAGCGTTTTCCCAATTAACATCCCCACCAGTATCCTCGATTTCGACATCATCATCCGCGACGGAAAAATTATCATCCATGTTCGTCTCCCTTATTATTCACTAATTATTCGGAGTAGATTCTTTGCCCTTGCTTTTTGTTCATTCGGAACAGAATCCAAGCTTGTGATTCTTGTGGCTTCATGCGCCAGGAAACAGTAAGTCCAACCCTTCACCTGATCCTCTGTGAGGGAGGCCCAACGACTTCGGATCCCATCCTGCAGTTCTTTAACAATGTTTTTTACGTCACTGACATTTTCTTTCATCAAAGCCTGGCTAATAAGCGCGGAAAATCGCTCGTAGATTTGAGGTTTCTGTAAAATCTGACGATCGACTGTAAGTTTGTATTTACATTCAGATTGTTCCCGACCGGGGCACAGAAAACAGGTTTGCATGGGAGCATTGAGAGCCCAGCGTATGACATTTGATGGCAGTTTTTGCCGGTCTTGTTTTACCTCAGCGATGATGGAATTCGTCCAGTCGACAACTTCGACGTTTCCCAAATCCAGTTTTTGGTTCTGACCGACCATAAACTCGCGTATGGATTTGTCATCAATAGCCTTTGAAAGCGCTTTGTTAAAACCTTTCTGATCTCCGAATTCAGGTACTTTCATATGAACAGGCTGACCAAACATACTCCGAACAACCGCAAAACCAGGTTTTAGGGTTCGCGCGTATTCCTGTTGATTTTTGTTCAAGTTGGTTATCGTGGAAAAAAGTTCAAAACTTGGAGCATCTTCCAACCAGTGCATGATTTTTAGATAGGTATTTCCAATTGCACCCTTGACCAATATTGTTGGTATCTGCTCAGCAATGACAATCCCCTCGCCGTAGGCGCGCACTTCGGCGAGCATATTTCCGAAATCCTCACCCGCACTGCCTCGGGCGTTTCCTCGTCCTTCTGCACTGGGGTGACCTTCTGACATCAGGCGGTGAGCTTCTTCCACGATGGTGATGTGGGGGCAGTCGAGTGGTCGGGGGTTAATTTCTACTGCTTCTGAAAAACAAACGAGCAGAAAGCCCATGATTAAAGAAATATCATCCGTAGAGCCAATTCTCCCCAACTCCATGATGGTTGGCTTGTTCATGATCTTTTCAAAGGACATGGATTCACGCACGTTGATCGCATAGCCTACGTTTTCGAGTAAATCACCAATGCGGATGATAGAAGCCTGACGGACATTGTCGCGCGTTTCTCCGCTGTAATTCAGTTTTTCGGTGATTTCCTGGATTGCCTCCAAGAATTCAGACATAATGGGGAATTCCAACTCAGTTCCACCCCTGTCCAGGGCAACGTTCCATCCTTTATTTCGATAGATCATCCGAAGCGCTTCCCGATAGATCATGGGAAGCGGTTCTACCAATGAGAATGCAGACTCGAAAACTCGCATCAATCTGGAAATATGGGTTTTTAACAATATACCCTTAGGCACCACAAAAGGATTAAACCGGAACGGGGAGGTTGTTTCATCTCCGACGGTGTAGATCAACAAATCGTTGGTTAATTCCTGAAATCCCCGTAATTCGCGGTAATCGGGTTTGTCGATTGGATAAAGCACCATGAACGGGATCTTATGTTTGGTCCAGAGCTGTGAAAGAATATGTTTAATGGTGGTACTTTTACCAGAACCTGTTGAACCAGCGATGAGAGCGTGGCGTGTGAGATCCCGGACAGGAATGGTGAACTCTTCTTGCGTCGCAGTTCCGCGATGATAGATCTGGCCGATGGAAATACGCTTTTGTTCTAGGATTCTCTTGGAATTTTCAGCAATATTGTCCTGGTTAGCACGGGCTTGTTCTCTCATTTCCAACCCATCAATTGGAGAAATGAAAGGCTCATTTCTTACCAGGATGCCCGGCAGGTATCCCGATTCAGGAGGAATGGGCAGGCGAAAAGCCCCATAAGCTTCCTGGGCTGTTGCCAGATATCGCAGTCTCTTCAATGGATCCGCTGCAATCGTAAAGCCCCAGACATCATGTTCCAGATTCTTGATATTGTTAATTTCAGTCGTTAACTGGACGTTGTCTACTGGTTGGGCAGCCACCCAGGAGGTTGGGTACTTATTGGCTGCGTTTCCCATCATTTCTGAGCCAAGTGATTCCACAAGACCCCTGGGAACACTGGACTCTCCAACAATATGAACTCTCACCATGAGTAACTGCTCACGTTCGATCATCAGATTGTCGTACACATAAACGCCGATCTGAGATCGTTTTCGGATATATTCCTCGGTGACATCATCATCTTCTGAGGCGGTCTTCTTAAACTGACCAACCATGAAACTTACATTGTAAATTTCCTGATCGAACATCTTCGTCGGGCGCAAACTGATATCCACAAAGCACTTTTCGGGCTGTGATGCCAATGCCATAAAAAAGCGGCTCATCGGGTTGGAATTCTGACTGGGCACAAAAGGATGCGCAATGTAATCCCCTTTTCTCTCAACCCGGGCAGTGGGGGCGGTGCTGCGGATTGGCATATCCTCATATTTCCGAATTTCCAGCAGGTTTTCACTCCGCAGGGAATCAAAAGGGATCGGCTCGTAGTATTGAAAGAACTCTTCCTCACTGGTTACCGGGTCAAGCGGGTAGCCAAAGGGATCTTCGGTGGGAAATATGCTTGAAAATCTTTCCCATAGTGCCTCACCATACTGAAGCGCGTTGGATGGTGTTTTGGAGAAGGATTTAGCCAAAAAGATAATGTCGATCAGGTTCGGCTGCCCGATAACGGGGTTGGGTGTTGAAATAAAGCGCAACACAAAGGTGGATTGGTTTTCGCGGATACGTGCGAGATCGTAAATGAAACGAAATTGTCTTTGCTGAATCAATGCTATGCGGCTATTACCAACGCGTATTAGATCATCAGAACGCATCAGAGGTAAGAAGGGAACCCGGGCAGCCCAGATGGCATGTACGCCTTCAATTGCCCGGTATGTTACACCGCTCTGATTATCGAAACTGTAAGCCTGGTTGACCAGGGTATGTTCGCTGGTGAAGATATACGGATAGATATTTTTCATGATTTCCTTTGATTACAAAGACTTATCATTTTATTCTCTGAGTGGTGTAGATTGTCCAATGTGTCATTAGACCTCCTCGCCAATCTCCTAGTTTGTTCGTTTTTCGGCAACGAACCAATCAACAATACCATCACAAAACCAACCCATCATTATCTCGTAAGCTAACTCCCGTATCTTTGCGCTTGAATTTCAGAGATATTTTTTCGCAGCTCTGTAACTTGCGGTTGGAGAGTGTTTTGAATGTAATTGGATACCCTTTCTGTCTTCATTTTTCCTTTGAATATAATCATTAGAACAAGCCCGACCAGAATCAGCAGAAAACCAATTGTAGAAACAATTCCAGACTCATCAGCAATAGCTCCAAGCATCAACATGAGCCATCCCCCCACGAAAATTGCTTTTCCAATATTTGAACCTGTTATGGATACAAATACTTGCTTTAGCTGATAAGTTTTTGCTTTGTAATACTTTTTGGGATTGGTTTCAGCCTCCTGAATTTCAGCCTGGGTTTCCTTAATTAGTTCTTGAAGGCTTTGGATCTGTTCCGCCTGGTTTTTCTTGAAGTACTCAACCTTGTTGACACCACAACTGGAGCAAAACTTGTTGGAGATCTCAACGAATTCACCACAGCTTGGACAGTCAAGCCCAATCCTCGTGCCACATTTGACGCAAAACTGGGTCCCGATCGGATTAGCCTTCTTGCAGTTGGGATTCGTGCAGATCCACGCGTCGGTTCGGTCCATCTCAGCCTGGGCAGCCTGCCCGCTCCCGCCCACTCTGGGTCTGGGAGGTGCCATGACATGCCCCACTGGGTTTTGTGCCAATACAATGTCCGGGTCTGCCAACCCTGCCACATTACCCTGGCTGGCTAAGAGGCTGTTGTTGTATGACCGGCGTTTCTCGGGGTTCATCAACGTATTGCGGATCTCTTCCAGTTGGCTAAGCGCCTGGTTGGCTTGGGCGACCACGTTGTTGTCGTGATGTGTGACCAGCGCGCGCCACTTGGTGTATTGATCATCGAGCACGGTTTCGATCTCACTTTGATTGGCGTCCTGTGATATGTTGAGCAAGTCGTAATAATTGGTCACGAAAATTCTCCTCGAAGTCTAATTATTCTATTCCTTAGGAATAACAGCAGAAAAGATTATTCCTACTCATATTTTTCGTGCTGCACAATTGTGATGTCGTCTTTTAATTTCTGGACCTGGGGTCTCAAAACATCTGCGACGTATCGAGAAACATATTCTTGCGTTGCTTTGTTCGAGGCATAAAATATTCCAACCGCTGATACAACAATTAACAGTATCCCTATCGCAGTTAGGCCTGATTCTCCGCCGCAACTGCCACTGGATGCCAAGGCAATCCCAAGAATTAAAGCCACTGATGCAATGTTACCAAGGGGAGTCTTTACCTTTGCATTGCCCTTGATTGCATATGCTTTTGCTCTAAAATATTGCTTAGGATTAGTTTCAGCATTCTGTATCTCAGCCTGGTAATCCTTTATTTGTTCTTGAAGGCTTTGGAGCTGTTCCGCCTGATTTTTCTTGAAGTACTCAGCCTTGTTGACACCACAACTGGAACAAAACTTGTTGGAGATCTCAACGAATTCACCACAGCTTGGACAGTCAAGCCCAATCCTCGTGCCACATTTGACGCAAAACTGGGTCCCGATCGGATTAGCCTTCTTGCAGTTGGGATTCGTGCAGATCCAGGCATCGGTTCGGTCCATCTCTGCCTGGGCAGCCTGTCCGCCCCCGCCCACTCTGGGTCTGGGAGGTGCCATGACATGCCCAACAGGGTTTTGTGCCAACAAGATGTCCGGGTCTGCCAGACCAGCCACATTGCCCTGACTGGCTAAGAGGCTGTTGTTGTATACCCGGCGTTTCTCGGGGTTCATCAACGTGTTGCGGATCTCCTCCAGTTGGCTAAGCGCCTGGTTAGCTTGGGCGACCACATTGTTATCGTGATGTGTGACCAGCGCGCGCCACTTGGTGTATTGGTCGTCGAGAACTGTTTCGATCTCACTTTGATTGGCGTCTTGTGATATGTTGAGCAGGTCGTAATAATTGTTCATGATTTTTCTCCTCAAAGTTTATATATTATTGTCGGATATGGTCACAAAGGATATGCCTATCCGTATTTTTCATGCTGAACAGCGGCGATGTCTTGCTTTACTTTGTCAATTTGGGGTCTCACTACTGCTGAGATATATTGAGAAACCATATCTCGCTTCACTCTAGTCCTTGCTACTAACAATCCTATCGCCGACAGAACAACTAAGAGAAGACCTAATATTGCCTGAGCTCCTGATTGGCTGCGAGTGCTGACATATAACAAGATAACCCCAATGAGTAAAACCACCACTGCGGCACCGGCAAGGCGAGACTTTATCTTTGTATTATTGCTCCAATAAATCGAGGAGGTATGTTTGTTCCAATACCAGCTGGGATGCGTTTCGGCGTGCTGTATCTCAGTCTGGATACCCTTAATTTTTTCTTGCAAGCTCTGAATACGTTTTATCTTATCTATTTCAAAAAACTCAGCCTTGTTAACGCCGCACTTGGAACAAAATTTATTGGAGATCTCAACAAATTCACCACAGCTTGGACATTCCAGCCCAATCCTCGTCCCACATTTGACACAAAACTGGGTGCCAATCGGATTAGCCTTCTTGCAGTTGGGATTCGTGCAAATCCACGCGTCGGTCCGGTCCATCTCAGCCTGGGCAGGCTGCGCGCTCCCGCTCACTCTGGGTC
>DAOOPV010000060.1:0-14429 GCA_035388405.1 Anaerolineaceae bacterium | reverse complement strand
CAGCAAGACGACGCCGATGCCAAGAGCCTCTACGACACGCTCGAGCACGAGATTGTGCCGCTCTATTATACCAAGCGCTCAGCTGACGGCTTGCCCGGGGATTGGATCCAGCGCATCAAAGAATGCATCCGCACGACCTCGCCGCAGTTCTCCATGACCCGCATGGTCAAAGAATACGCGGACGACCTCTACCTGCCTGCCCTGCTTTCAGCCAGGGGCGAGGATGCTACCGAGGCGTAGAGAATAGAAATGCAAATTATTCTTACACCTGCCGCCATCCTGACTGCGGTCCTTATTTTTTTGGTTCGGGTGGCTTCGATTGCCATGGACACCTTGCGCTTCATGCTCACCATGCGTGGAAAGCAAGGAATTGCCTGGGTGCTCGGATTCATCGAGTCGGTGCTGTACGTCGTCATCATTGGAGCGGTTTTGAACGACCTCTCGAATGTTTTGTACGTGGTCGGCTACGCCGCCGGGTTTGCCACGGGTAACGTGGTCGGAATGGCGATCGAAAAGCGCCTTGCGATCGGTTTTTCGCACATCAAGATCATCACCAAGCAGCATGGGCTTGCAGTGGCTGACGCTCTGCGCAAAATGGATTACGCTGTAACTGAGATCTCAGCCAGGGGAAAAGATGGGTCAGTGTCGCTTTGTGACCTGTCGGTTCGGCGCAAAGACGTGCCTGCGATTGAAAAGCTTGCCTTGGAAGTCGATCCGGAAGCTTTTATCACCGTTGAAGATATCACTCCCCTGCGCAGCGGCTATTGGGGCACTGGTTCGGTCCGGAGGTAAGTATTTTGACTGACAATTCTGTAAATCACGAGAAACAGGCCATCATTTTCGATTTGGATGGCCTGATTATTGAAACCGAAGCAGTCTATTGCCACATCTGGCAGCGTGAATTCGCCAAGGCGAGTCTGGCTTTTGACATGGCGGGATATCAAAACCTGATCGGCGCCCATCACGTGGTTGGCGGATACAGACCTCAGCAGGTTTTGGCTGATCACCTCAACAATGGTGTCTCAGCTCGGGAGTTGCGCCTGGACGTGGAACGTGAAGCTCTCCAGACCATCAAACACGCAGAAGCCCTGCCCGGTGTTCTCCAGATTTTGGATGAGGCTGAAAAGAGGGGATTTCTGCTGGCGGTCGGCTCCAGTTCGGAACAAGATTGGGTACATGGGCACCTGAAACGGCTCGGCATATTCGATCGTTTTGATACCATCGTTACGGCTGAAGACGTCAACAAGAACGCCAAACCCGCTCCTGATATCTATCTGAAAGTACTCGGAAACCTCGACGTCGCCCCTCAAAACGCGCTGGTGCTCGAAGATTCGAATAACGGCGTAGTGGCATCTCATCGTGCCGGCATACGCGTGGTCGCAGTGCCCAACGAGGTCACGACCGGGCAGGATTTCTCGCTGGCGACTGCCATTATTCCCAGCCTCGAAGCCCTCAAGCTGGACGATTATTTCCCGGCTTAGGTAAGCTCTTTATTCTCAAAGACAACACAAAGTTGAATACCAAAAAGGAGATGGGTTTCCATCTCCTTTTTAGGTCGATTGTTGTGGATTTTACTTTTTTCTGCGGGTAATGCGGTCGAAGATGACAGCCAGAACCAGCACGGCACCGCGGACGATATATTGAACTGAAATGTCGATGTTCATCAAGTTCATACCGCTGGTGAGCGACATCATGACCAGCGCACCAATAATGGAACCGGTGATCGTACCCACGCCGCCAGCCGCGGAGACACCGCCCACGAACGCAGCCGCGATCGCGTCGGTCTCAAAACCCAAGCCAGCTGTAGTGGTTGCGGAGCGTAAGCGGGAGGCGTACATGATGCCTGAGAGCGAGGACAGCAAGCCCATCGCGGCAAACACGATGTAAGTGATCTTGGCAACGCTGATACCGCTGAGTTCGGCTGCTTCAGGATTGCCGCCAACTGCGTAAATATGACGCCCTAGCGGGGTTTTGGTGGTGATGAATTGGAAGACCGCCACCACCAATAACAAGATCACCAGGCTCCAGGAAATGCCGTTGTAGCCAGAGAGGATCCAGGAAATATATCCGATCAATCCCGAAATCAGGACAAGTTGAGCTATAAACAACCCAAAACTGGGAACCTGGAAGTTATACGAAAGTTTGGTTCGCCGACCCTTAATTGCTGAGTAAATGGATAGAATGATTCCAATTAAACCAATAACAAGCGTTAGTTTGTGTCGTCCGGGAAGAAGTCCTCCAAGGGGGAGGTCGGGGATAAAACCGTTTCCAATGGCATTGAAGACCGGGTCCTTGATCACAATAGTGCCGGTGCCCATGGTGACCAGCAGCAAAGCTCCTCTAAAGATCAGACCAGCAGCCATGGTCGAAACAAATGCCGGCACACCAAGTTTTGCCACGGGTGTGGCGGTGAGCATTCCAGCCAGGATGCCCATGATCATTACCGCGGGGATGACCGCGTAGATCGGCCAGCCCCAGAACGACATAGCGATCGCCGCAAAAGCTCCGAGGAAACCCGCCAGGTAACCTACCGAGAGATCAATGTGACGGATGACGATGATGAGGGTCATGCCAACCGCGAGAACTGCAATATAGCCCATCTGGTTGATCAGGTTGCTGATGTTCCGGGAGGAGATAAAGACGCCGTCAGTTGTGACAGTGAAGAAGATCATGATCACAATCAGGGCGATAAACATAAAGTAATCGCTGATATTACTCTTCATGATATCCAGCAGGCTCTTTGATAGATTTACTTCACTTGGTTTTTGCTTTAGGTCTTCCATAGACGTCTCCTAGTAATCCACTGCCAATGCCATGATGCTCTCCTGAGAAGCTTCCTTAATCGGCATTTCACCTTTGATTTTCCCTGCAGACATAACATACACGCGATCGCTCATACCGAGAACCTCAGGAAGTTCTGATGAGATCATGATGATGCTCATGCCTTGTTCCACCAATGAGTTCATTATGGTGTAAATTTCATATTTTGCGCCGACATCAATACCCCTGGTGGGTTCATCCAGGATCATGATCCCGGGTTTGACGAACAGCCACTTACCCAATGAGACTTTTTGCTGGTTGCCACCGCTCAGGTTGCGCACCTTCTGTTGGATGGAGGGCGTCTTGATATTGAGTTCGGAGCGATACTTGTTTGCCACAAGGATCTCCTCATTTTCATTGATTACGCCGCCAGAAGTGATTTCCTGAAGATTTGCCAGGCTGATATTGTGTTTAACATCATCAATCAGGATCAAGCCGTTGCCTTTACGGTCTTCAGTCACGTAAGCCAATGAAGCCTTGATCGCGTCGTGTGGGCTGTGAAATTTTTGTTCCTGCCCATTGATAAACACTCTTCCGCTCAAGCGGTAATGGTCCGGGTTGCCGAAGATGCTCTTTGCCAATTCAGTGCGTCCAGATCCCATCAACCCAGCGATGCCGACGATCTCACCAGCATGCACGCTAATGTTGACATTCTTGAGGATGTCTCTGCCAAGAGCGTAGGAAAACGCGCTCCAGTCTTCGAGTCTGAGGACTTCCTCGCCGATGTTTATCTTCTCCCGTTTTGGGAAGATGTTATCAATTGATCGCCCTACCATATGCTTGATCAGGACGGGTTCATTAACTTTGTCCTCGACGACATCGAGAGTAGTGACAGTCTTCCCATCCCGCAGAACAGTAATGGTGTCGGCAATTTCCATAACCTCGCGCAGTTTGTGCGAGATGAGGATGCAGGTGACCCCCTGTTCCTTAAGACCGCGGATTAGTTGCAGCAAGTTGTCACTGTCGGTTTCATTCAACGCGGCGGTGGGTTCATCCAGGATCAAAATCCTGACTTGTTTTTTCAAGGCTTTGGCAATCTCGACCAGTTGTTGTTTGCCAACCCCGAGGCTCTTGATCTTTGTCAGGGGATTTACATCCAGACCCACTTTTTTTAATATATCAATGGCCTGAGAAATCGACTCGTTTGAATCGATCACAAGTCCACTGGTGACTTCGTTTCCAAGAAAGATATTCTCATAAACAGATAATTCCGGGATTAATGCCAATTCCTGGTAAATGATCGCAATACCAGCATGCTCACTATCACGAATGTTGTTGAATTTCTGTAATTCGCCTTCAACAAAAATTTCACCGGTATAAGTGCCATAAGGATGCACCCCGCTAAGTACTTTCATCAAAGTCGATTTTCCGGCGCCGTTTTCACCAACGAGGCAGTGAACTTCTCCTTTGCGTACGCTAAAGGTGACGTTATCTAACGCCTTCACTCCAGGAAATTCCTTGGTGATGGATTTCATTTCAAGAATGGGTGCTTCCATAGGCGTCTCCTGCAAAAATACTCTGGATAAGAGCAGTGACTGGTTTCCCAGTCACTGCTTTTTTACAACAAGGTGAACTACTCTAAACCGGTGAAATCGGTGGCCGGATAGTATCCGGAGTCAACGATGGCAGCCTTTACGTTGTCTTTGGTAACGGTGACGACAGCGGATGGTTTGGCAGGCACTTCGATAACATTGTTGTTATAGGTGTGGGTCTGCTCGGGTGTCTTCCCATCAAGGAAAGCAACCGCGGCTGCGATGGCGTCGCCAACGAGGGTGCGGACATCCTTCAGCACGGTCATTTGCTGCTTGCCATCGATAATGTACTGGACAGAGGCTTTTTCTGCGTCCTGGCCGGTAACATAATACTTGGTCACATCGGTATCGGCAGCGAAAGCATCAGCAATAGAGCGGGCAGTACCATCGTTTGGCGCAAGGATGAAGACTTCGCCCTTATCCGCGGCTGTTGCAGCGGTCAGGTTAGCTTCTGCCAGGTTCTTTGCCACATTGAAATCCCAGTTGGTGGTGATTTGACCAAGGATCTTGCCCATCTCATCACGGGTCAGAGTGGCTTTGTCTTGCAGGGCAATCGCTTCAGGCGAGTTCTTGATGACGAAGGTGCCATCTGCGATCTTGGGCTGCAGAACGTTCCAAGCCCCTTCAAAGAAGAGGAAGGCGTTGTTGTCGGAGGAGGCGCCAGCATACAGATAAAGCGGCAGACCTGTTCCGGCAGCATTGTCCACCAGGAATTGAGCCTGGGCAGCGCCAACCGCGACAGAGTCGAAGGTCACATAATAATCGACAGCGTCGGTATCAAGGATCAGGCGGTCATAAGAGACGACTTTCACACCAGCAGCACGGGCAGCTTCAGCAGCGGCAGCAGCGGCAGTTCCGTCATGGGGGCAAATGATCAAGACTTTGATACCCTTTGAAATCAGGGTCTCAACGTTTTGCTTCTCTTTAGCAGGATCACCCTGGCTGAAGAGAATTTCCACAGCATAACCTTGCGCGGTCAGGGCGTCCTTGAAGCGGGTTTCGTCCTGGATCCAGCGGGGTTCGTCCTTGGTGGGGAGCACAATACCCACAGCCAGGCCTTCATCCGCTGGTTCTTCGGCTTGTGTTGTGCACGCGCCAAGAATCATGCTCGCAACGATAAGAACACTTGCGAGTGTAAACAAAAGTTTTGATTGTTTCATTTCTTCTCCTTAGATATGATTATGGCAATTGCTGCTGATCCTAGTACGATCAATCACAAGTAACAGAAGGTGGTTTTGGTTTTGGATAGTAGCTTATCGCCCTGAATTTTGGAGCCCTTCGACTCCATTATCGGTATTATAACTTAAATCCAAATTGTGAGGATAAATTTGTTAGCGCACCGAAAATTGGTTCCACTTTTTTGGTGGCTTGTGACATTCTCTTATCACCACTGATAGATATGATGCTCTCAGCAACCAAAAAAAATCCCAACGCCTATTTTCCAAATAGCATAACCCCCTTACAATGATTTATAATCAAATCCTGTTGAATAATTTATTAAGGAGAGGCTTTATGGAACTCAATCCCTCAGAATTTTATTTCGGTCAAGCTTATGACCTCACCAGCAAGTCAGTCATCCCTGACAAACTCACCTTCTATGACCCCAGTGACCTAACCACGCACGCCGTAATCACCGGTATGACCGGTTCTGGTAAAACGGGTATGGGTATTATCTTGCTCGAGGAAGCAGCTTTGCAGGGCATCCCCGCCATCCTGATCGACCCCAAAGGCGACCTCACCAACCATCTGCTGCACTTCCCCAAAATGCTGCCTTCCGATTTTGCCCCCTGGGTGGATGAAGACATCGCCCGCCGTGAAGGTAAAACCCCTGAGCAAGCAGCCGAGGAAGCTGCTAGAAATTGGCAAAAGGGTCTTGAGCGTTCGGGGATCGACCAGGCACGGATGCAGAAACTGGCTGATAACGTCGATTATGCCATCTTCTCCCCAGGCTCTGACTCTGGCTTTCCGGTGAGCATCCTTTCGTCCCTAAAAGCCCCTTCCATTTCCTGGGAGGACAACAAGGAAATCCTGCGCGAGAATATCAGCAGCACCGCCACCGCCTTGCTTGAACTGGTTGGCTACAAAGATATCGATCCCGTTCGCTCACGGGAACACATCCTGCTTTCCAACATCTTCGAGAATGCCTGGAGCAAGGGAGAGGATCTTGACCTCGAATCGCTGATCATGCAGGTGCAGACACCACCTTTTGAGAAACTGGGGGTCTTTCCGATCTCCAAGTTCTATCCTGAAAAGGACCGCTTCGAGCTTGCCATGGCGCTCAATAACTTCATTGCCGCGCCTTCCTTCCAGAACTGGCTGCAAGGGCAACCGCTCGACATTGGCGCTTTTCTCTACTCACCCGATGGCAAGCCGCGCCACAGCGTCTTTTACCTGGCGCACCTGGCTGACCAGGAACGCATGTTCTTCGTCACGTTACTCTATTCCGCGGTCGAAACCTGGATGCGCACCCAATCCGGCACCACCAGCTTGCGCGCATTGGTTTACTTCGATGAAATCGTCGGATATCTGCCACCGGTTGCGAATCCACCCAGCAAGCCGATCATCCTGCGCCTGCTCAAGCAAGCCCGCGCCTTTGGCGTTGGGTTGGTGCTTGCCACGCAGAACCCGATTGACCTGGATTACAAAGCGCTTTCCAACACCGGCACCTGGATCATCGGCAAACTCCAAACCGACCAGGACAAACAGCGTCTGTTGGATGGCCTAGCAACGGCAACAGGTTCCTTTGACCGGGGATACTTCGACAACGCCATTTCCGCCATTGGCAAGCGCGTTTTCTTGTTGCACAACGTGCATGCTAAAGCCCCCGAGATCTTCACCACCCGCTGGGCGATGAATTACCTCCCCGGTCCCATCATGCGCACCAAGCTCTCTGAGCTCAATCGCCTGGTTGGGGCGGACGTGCTGCAAGTCTCCGGCGCTGCCGCGGGCAACGCCCCGATCAGCGTGCAAGAAGTTTTGGGGGGGTCCAGCGAGGACCTGCCCGGCAGCCAGAACGAACCGGTCCTTTCTTCAAAAGCCAAGGTCCTTTACCTACCTGTCACGGTCAGTCTCAGTGAAGCGCTCAAATTAGCTGCCGAGCGGGGCATCCCTTCCAACGCGGAACAACGCTATCACTACGAACCAGCCCTGGTTGGCCAGGCAAAGATCTATTTTGCCAACCGTACTTATGGTGTGGACCAGGAGAAGAAAATTTCCGTCAATCTTCCGGGTATCGAAGGGCGCGGCCTGGTACGCTGGCTCGACTATCAGCATGACCCCATCGATATGTTGGCGACCGAATCCCGTCCCCTGCCAAACGCCACCTTCGGCGATTTGCACTATCCGTTTGACGACGAAAAGAACATTGCAAGCCTTGCCAAGGATTTCCAGGAATGGATCTATCGTGATAACAGCCTGACACTCTACACCAACGACAAGCTTAAGCTCACCTCGAAGCCTGGTGAGAGCCGTGAAGATTTTGAACTGCGGTGCAGCGAAGCCAGCCAGGGTGGTCAGTCTGACGCGGTCAAGAAGATTGAAGACAAATACGAGAAACTGCGCAAGACGATCGAAGCCAAGAAAATGAAGGAAGAAATCGAACTTGAGAAAGAGCAAAAGATTCTCAATCAGCGCCGCATGGAAGAAGCTGGCACGGGAATCTCCACAGTCATCGGCCTTTTCTCCAAGCGCAAAAAGAGCATCAGCAGCTCACTCACCAAGCGCCGGTTGACCTCCACTGCCAAGTCAAACGTGGAAGAGTCTGAATTGATGATCGAGGAATACAATAAGCAGCTTGCTGAGTTGGATGACAAGATGAAAGAGGAAATGGACGCCTTCCAGGAAACCGCCCAGGAAACGGTTGGCACCATCCGCGAAGTCACAATCAATCCACTCAAAAAGGACATCATCCAGGAGTTCTTTGGCTTGGGATGGATGCCCCACTACGCCTTCCAGGATGGCAACCGTTGGGTGTTGATCCCTGGATATAGATAATCGGATTCCACAAATAACCCGCCTGGCAGGCGGGTTATTTTTTTATCGTCAGTTTGGAATTAATCCAATGGCTGCGCGGAAGTGACCGCGCCAAGTTGGTTCACTTCCAGCTCCCATTCGCTGCCAGGATAGGCTAACTGGAACAGGTTGTAATCCGAGGTGCGCAGGTCATATTCCCTGCCTCCAGCGTTGAACCAGATGGTATAGGTTTCGGTTGCCTGCCCAATCCGCTGCGTGTTCGTCAGGTTTGCTGCCGGCCAAACCGGGTTTAAATCGGATCCAGTCAGACGCAAGGTTTCCCCTACCGTCCACCCGAGAGTCTCATAACGGCAGTAGTCCTCAAACACCCGGTAGTAGCAATCCTGCACCACCTGCCCCACCCCCGTGCCGGTATCAATTGTGTAGGGCGTGCCGCAGATCTCCTCTGAATTCTGCGTTGGCTGGTCGGAATCGTAGCGATACTCCAGCGAACAGCTTGAGATGGCAGCGTCAGCCGGGATGTTAGCCTTCCAGTCGCTGGCATTGATCAGCTGGTAAGACTCCACCATCACAACCCTTTCCCAACTGGTGGAAACGACCTCCGCGGTAATCGCGTCAGTCCGAAGCATGTTGATCAGGAACAAGACTCCTAAAACGCAGACCGCCAGCAAAACAAGAATCATGATGATGGAGACTCCGCGGGGCATCGGCGTTCGGGTTGCCATTGGCGGCTGCTCTCCAGGGGGTTGGGTGTTGCTCTGTACACCTTGAACCGGATAGGGTTCAATCACATCTCCCGAAGGTCGGGAGGTTGCCCCCACCGTAAGATCTCCGCCGCATTGCACGCAAGTGAGAGCGTCTGCCACGTTGCGCGTGCCGCAATAGGGACAATGCTTGTCCGGACCGGAACGCGCCATGCGGATCAGGGCTTCGTCTTTGATGAAATTAAATGTGTTGGGGTCCACCTGCTCAAAACGCACTCCCAGGGGTTGCGGCGCGCCGCAGCTGGTGCAGGACTTTATGGCTCCTGGATTTTTAGTGTTGCAACTATCGCAGGTCCAAATCAACTCGATGTAACCTAAGATTTTTCGCGCCATAACTCCTCGCTTGAGCTCGTTGAAACCAGATTTTAGTATAGCAAATTATGCTGCATCCTGCTTGATTGTGGCTTGCACAGCCTTTAAACCTAAGATGGAAACCAACGGTATGGATCCCAGGAAAAGAGGAATGAAGGTTGTGATGGAAATCGCCACCAGGATCAACATCACTATCGCAATCACGATTGCATATCCGGGTTGTAACAGGATAACCGCTAATCCATTTTTCCAGGCAACTTTGAGTTTCTTCTCCTCTTGCAAGAAGAAACAGCTGACGGAGTAAAATTGCCAGATCAGCCAAAAGACAAACAGAAAAACCATCACTACCATTAATACCAAGGCGATGGGATGATCAACGTTGCGATAAAACCACACATTAAAGGCGAGGAGAGCTATGACTAGCAGATTCAACAAGCCCCAGGGCAGGCTTTTGCGCCAATAGCGTTTGAATCCCTGCCAGAACCCCATAATACCCGTGCGAATGCCATGAGTCAGATCCAGGGCTTGTTCATAAACGCCAAATATTACCAAAGGATAGAGAATGATTGTCAAGCTGAGAAGGATCGCCGCAAACGCTACCAATACCTGGTTAGCCCAGTCTTTCCACCAGAGCTTGATCGAATCAAGGATGATAGGGAAAGCATTCTTCGCGCGCATAGCTTGATTATAATAGATGCAAATGACATCGAGCCAGGAGCGCGAACCTTGTTAACCCCTGAAACTACCCTCTTAATCGTAATTGACGTCCAGGGCAACCTCGCCCGTGTGGTTGCTGAGAGCGAAATGGCTATCCGTGCTGTTTCGCAGTTGGTTGAGGGAGTCAAACTGCTTGAGATTCCCGTGCTCCTGACCGCGCAGGTGCCTGAGAAAATTGGCCACACCATCCCGGAAGTTGCGGGACTGCTGCCGGATCAGACCGACCTGCCCCGGGTACACTTCAGTATCTGGCAGGACGCCGTGGTCCAAGAGGCTATACGCAGTTCAGGGCGGCACCAGTTACTGCTGTGCGGCTTCGAAGCCCACATCTGCCTTTATCAGTCCAGCCTCGATCTCATTGCTGAGGGTTTTGAGGTTTTCCTGGCTGCAGACGCTGTCTCATCACGTAATCCTTACAACAAGGAAATTGCATTACTCGAGATATCCAGCCAGGGAGTTCATCTGACCACGGTCGAGATGGCGCTTTTCAGTCTGCTGCGGTCCGCGCAACACCCGGCTTTCAAAGCCATTTCCAGGTTGATCAAATAATAAGGTCCTACGACCAGGTTTTTGCAGGGCATGCTGGTACAATCGTGCGATTATGCTGCTTGTTCAAGCATAGTTAATGCTTCTCTGATTATTCGGGGGTAATATTGACAAATACTATCACGGAGGAATTGATGTCGACAGCTGATCGTCCCCAACTAAAAAAGAAAAAGAAAACTGCACGCAGGTTATTGTTGATTCTGATAATCCTGGCGATTATTGTCGGAGCATATTTTGTAAACCAGGAACGCCTGCGCAGAGCAGATGAGCAGGCTCTCGCTCAGCTGGAAACCGTTCCATACGCGCGTGAGACGCTCACTTCCACCATTAGCGGCGCCGGTACCATCCACCCGCGTCAATCCGCTACGCTTTATTGGCAAACTTCAGGCTTTGTTGGCGAGGTGGACCTTGAGGTTGGTGAGTCGGTCACAGAAAACGCTGTCCTTTACCGCCTTGATGACTCCCGCCTGCCCGCAGAAATGCTCCAGGCGCAGCTCAACCTGCTTAACGCCCAGACTGGTTTAGAAAATCTCGAGTCTGACACAGATTTACAACGTGTCACGCTGCAAAACAACCTGACAAATGCCGAGAACGCCCTCACGACGCTTGAGCAAAATTTGATTGCTCTCACCGACCGCGAATGCACGGATTGGCGTCTGATAAACCTGCAGACCGCTTACGATGACGCGCTTGAAAGTTATCGGGAATGGTCAACCCAGGCTCGTTGGCTACAGGTCCAGGCTGCGCGAGTGGACCTTGATTTTTGCGATCCTGCTATGATCACCAGTGAAACTGACTCCCTTAACAGCCAGATCAACCTCCAAAAGCAGAGTATTGCCGCCTGGCAGGCAGATCTGGAAAAGATTGCCGACGGTCCTGACCCCGACACCAAAGATAAACTCGAATTACAGCTCGAATTAGCAGAAAAACAGTTGGAAGGTCAGATCATCAGAGCTCCCTTTGACGGCACCATCACCTCCCTCAATAATAAGATTGGCGACATGATCACCGCTGGCAGTCCCGCGGCCCAAATTGCTGATTTATCTGAGTTATTCGTGGATGTGCCTGTGTCGGAGGTGGACATCCCACAAATCAAAGTTGGGCAGAAAGCTGAGTTGGTCTTTGATGCTTTCTTTGACCAAACCTTTACAGGATCAGTTGTTGAGGTTGCGACGATTGGCGTCAACACCGCGGGGATTGTCAATTACAACGTCACTATTCAGTTGGATTCCAACCATGAAGGCATCCGACCTGGCATGACAGTGGGCGTGAATATCCTCGTCGAGGAAAAACCCAATACCTACACCGTTCCTGCCGAGTCGATCGTGAGCCGCAATGGCGATTACTACGTCTACGTCCTGAGGGATGGAAAACCTGTGGAGGTCGAAGTCAAGATTGGCGCATACTCAAGCCGCAAGATCGAAGTCTTGGAAGCCGACATCCAGGATGGTGAATCGATTTTACTCTCACCACCCTCATCCCTGATGGATTCCTTCATGCGAATGGGCAGGTAGGAATGGAACTTAACTCACAGGCCATTGAGCCTGTAATCGATGTGCGCAACCTCACCAAGGATTATCTCCTCGGTGATATTGTCGTTTCAGCCTTGCGCGGCATCGACCTGCAGATTTTTCCCGGAGAGATGGTTGCCATCATGGGTCCAAGCGGGTCAGGTAAGTCGACCTTGATGAACATGATTGGTTGCCTTGATTCGCCTACATCCGGTGAGTACTATCTCGATTCGCTGCTTGTTTCCGATCTGCATGATGATGAACTTGCTGTCGTCCGCAACCAAAAGATCGGTTTTGTTTTCCAGAAGTACAACTTACTTCCCCGGGTTGACGCGATTGAAAATGTTGCCCTGCCCTTGCGCTACAGCGAGAACACCTCCAACATGCGCCAGCGTGCAGAAGTTGCGCTGCAATCTGTCGGGCTTGGGGATCGCATGCGTCACAGACCTAACGAACTTTCCGGTGGGCAGCAGCAGCGCGTTGCCATCGCCAGGGCATTGGTCAATGAGCCTGCGATTCTATTGGCTGATGAACCGACCGGTAATCTTGATTCGCAATCCGGGAAAGAGATCATGGATCTACTGCTGAAGCTCAACCAACAGCAGAATACCACCATCGTGTTGGTCACCCATGATCCGACAGTAGCAACTCATGCCCAGCGGATCGTAAAGCTCTTTGACGGCTTAATAAAAGCTCCGGAGGCGGCCTCATGAAATTCTGGCAAGCACTTAAGGAAGCGATTTCAAGCCTCTCAGCCAACAAAACCCGCTCTTTCCTAACCGTCCTGGGCATCGTCATAGGTGTTGGAGCAGTCATTGGAGTGCTCTCGATCGGGCAAGGCGCTGAAGCAAGCATCATCGGGCAGATTGAATCGATCGGAACCAATGTCATCTACGTTTTCCGGGGTAATAGCGCCGAAGACGTCACCAACCCCAACCGCCTCACCACGGCAGACGCCGACGCCCTCTCCAACCGTGCCCGTGCGCCGCATATCCTGAACATTGCCTCCGTTCTTTCAGGTCAGAGCAGGGTCCGTTTTGGGGATGAGAGCGCACAGACTTCCATTATGGGTGTCGCCGAAAACTACGCTGAAGTTACCGACCTTAAGCTAAGTGAAGGCAGCTTTTTCACGGAGAGCAATGTCACCAACCGCAGCTCAGTGGTTGTTCTTGGTCCGGAGCTTGCCGAAAGATTGACGGGTCGGCAAACGGAGTTGGTTGGCACAACGGTACACATCAACAACTATCCCTTCCGCGTGGTCGGTATCGCCATGGCTAAGGGAGGAAATCAATTTTCCAGCCCGGATATGGACGCATACATTCCTATCACTGCCATGCAGCTGCGCGTCCAACGCCAGAGCGTCCCAAACGCCGTGGACTTCCTGCTCATCCAGGCACAGGACTCGCAGTCGATTGACCTGGCGATGCAGGAAGCAAAAGCCATTTTACGCGCTTCGCACCGCCTAACAAGCCGTCAACCGGATGATTTCACCATGACCAACCAGGAAGACATACTTTCCATTGCCAACTCGATCACAAAAATCTTAACAATCTTTCTGGCTGGGATCGCCGCCATCTCCCTGTTGGTGGGCGGCATTGGCATCATGAATATCATGCTCGTTTCCGTGACTGAACGGACTCGGGAAATCGGCTTGCGCAAAGCCCTGGGAGCACGCAAGTTCGACATTCAATTACAGTTTCTGACCGAGTCAGCCATGCTGAGCGTGTTTGGAGGGTTGATAGGTATCGGTCTCGGTTGGCTGCTGGGAAAAATAGTTGGCTTGATCGCCGCCAATTCCGGCACGCCGCTTGTTCCGGAAATCAGTCTGAACTCAGTTCTGCTCGCCACCCTATTTTCACTGGCAGTTGGAATCTTCTTCGGTTGGTATCCAGCCCTGCGTGCTGCGAACCTGGAACCGGTCGAAGCTCTCAGATATGAGTAATTGTAAGATTAACCTGTAAAGGCTAAGTTTTTACCATGATGACGGGTCACGACGGGGAGGGGTGATTACTAAGGTGTCAAACCAGGGTTTTTAGCATTTGAGGTAGGGTTGGTGCCGTGCTACGCCTCCCCTTGCGGGATGCGTCAACCTGGAGGCTGTGGAAAAGGCAGGCCTTTTCCCTACGAGGGTCTTTTGGCAATTATTGGCGTAGGGGCAGACCCTTTCCGCGATATAGTCAAGCAGAACTCTCGTAGGGAAGGGGCTTGATGTATGACACCACATAGGTGACAATTTGTTACAGGACATGGGTTAC
>DAOOPV010000059.1:0-14543 GCA_035388405.1 Anaerolineaceae bacterium | reverse complement strand
CGGTTGGTAGCATGTGCTTCCAAAACAGTTGAAAGTTGACTTTCCACCTGCGAAAGCGCGTCATCACTTGGATTAGCGTTCGCTAAAACGCTGAGTGCTTTTTCAATGAGATCGTTAATCATTGAGGTCCTTTCGGGTCAAAGGCAAGCCCTGGGCTATTGCCTTTTATTATACAAATACATGAGTTTTTCTTTCATCTCTGTGGGAGTCTGAAAGAGTCCGTCCAACGCGCTTTCGAGAAAGCTCATCTCATCGGCGTTCAACCGATTCTGGACATCGAACGAATAGGAGGCTTTGTAGTGCGTTGGAGCATTGGCAATGTCTTCCGGTCGGTTTGGACCCACTGCCACGGAACCAGGAGCCTGCCTGCCAGTGAAGATGTGGTGCAACGCACGCGAACTGAACTGCACCAGGTCTGAATGCTGCACCTCAGGCGAGAAGGTTTGCGGAAGCCAGTGCCCGATGTTCCAGTCCAGCATGATCACTTTTTGGCGATACTCGTTCCAATAATAGTGTAATAACTTGTGATCCAGGTAAATGGCGCCTTTGGAGTGGGCTTGTTCCAGCATGCCGCAAATTTGGATGGAAATATCCAGCACCTGCCTCATGCTCAGGTTGCGCACGAAATTGCCGCGCGTGTAGCCGGCATCACAAAGCAAGTATAGGTTATCTTCCCAGCGGCGTTCCAAGATCAGAAATGCCAGCCAACCGTCCTGCAGGCGCTCCTCAAACTGATCAATTACATCCTGGATTTCGTCCAGATCAAAGAGCGCGAGCGTGCCGCGAATGGATGAGGCTTCGCCTTGTTTCTCCAAAATTTTGGAAAGCGGCGCAACCTCTGGCGGCCAAACTGTGCCCGCAGCAGGCTTCAGGTATCCGGCTTGCAGCATGGGTGTCAGCCCGTTCAAGCCGTGCAGTCCGGCAAGTATGTTGAATTCTTCAAGGAAAAGTGGTTTTGCGTAGGCGATCTTATCGTGCCGCATCACTTTAAAGGCGGGGTCAGGACCGAAGCCTGTTTTGCCCGCCGCGTTCTTCAACAAAAACACGCGTGCGCTCGACCCACCAGCTTCGGGGATGGCAAAATCCTGTTGGGCAGCCGTCAGCCAGGTATCAAGCGGTTCAGCCAGGTAAAAGCCGCTCTGAGAGTCAAGAATTGCTTCGCGCATAATTCGCTATTCTACCATTGATGGAATTTAGGCAAATCGAAGAAATCGGCATCTCTGCGCACGAGCTCATCGAACCAGGGCAGCAACGGATGAATCGCCTCAATGGTCTGGATGCTTTCAACGATGCTCCTGCGGTCACCCTTCTTGAGCAATTCAAGGTACTGCTGCTGCCAACTTCGGAAGATGGAGGGCTTACGGGATTGAGGCATGATGTGCTCGTCGAGTTGTACCAGGGTGTACATCAGATCCCCGGCGCGGTTTTGCGCTATGCGTGTCCGCGCCATTTCCGGCTGGTTTATGACTTTGTGCGCCAGCTCGACATTTCTCAGCTTGCGGGCAATCTGCAGCATGTTCTGGTTGATTTCGCTGAAATTTGCCTGGTAGTTACCGCAAAGCCAGCGCGTAACAACACTCTTGCCGCCCTGTAAGGACTGCCAGAACTTGAAAAAGTTAGATTGAGCAGTGTCGATCTGGTAGATCATCTCCTCTATCAATTCCCGGTATAAACCTTGTTCGGGGATACGTTTCCAGCTTTGTTGGAGTTTTGCCAAAGCCGCGCCAGCAACCGCAAAGGGGTCATTGTTGCCATAGGGTAGTTCGACAGGGAATTCCTGCCATCGTTTCTGTTTTATCTCAATCAATCTCGGTAAGATCTGATTTCTCCAGGTCTTATCTTCGCTTTGAGTTTCAGCCAGGATTTCCCATTGTCCCAATAAGGCTGCAGGAAAACTGAATTTTGCCGGTCTGCCTGAACGGACATCCTGCTTCCAATTTCGGACTGTGGTCAGCATTTCGAGGACAGGCTCAACTTTTGCCTGGTCTTCCTGGGGAAATAGGTCAACTGCCGGCAGGGGTGCGTCGCCGCGGAGTTGGGAAAACAGGCTGGCGAAAGCGGCGGCCAAATCGGTGTATGCCTGGTGGAAGGCAGGCAGTTGCTGACGGATCTTTTTCAGGGCATCTGAAGGCATTAGAGAGGCTTTCAGGGCTTGATGATATTCTGCCAGGCAAACTTTTTGTCCTGGATCCAGCCGGACGGAATCGCGATATTCTTCGGAGATTTCCAGGTGGAGCGATTGAAGACCCAGCCATGGCATCGGCCATTGACCTAAACGGGCTTCTTCCCTCAGGTTGTCAATAGCCTGCGCGGCTTTCATGCTACCGAGGGCGTGGAGAAGGGAGGTCAGCCAGGGCACCTCTCCAAGCCGTTGGGCCACGGGAGGCAGGGACTCGAGCAATTTTGCGGAGAATTTATTGACTGCCTGGTTATCTGCAGGACCTTCATTCAGGGTGTCGAGCCAATCAATCATTTTGCTAAAGTCAGCTTCCAGATCGGGCAGGTAACTCAGGCTTGGTTCAAGCAAGAGCAATTCCCGTGCTTGCTTCCGGGCACTAGTTAAGTCGCATTCAGCCCAGGCACGGTAAATTTCCCTGATTCGCGACATGGCTGCAAGAAGGGAAGTCTGCAGGTCATTGGCGGAGCGGAGTTGAAGCGCGGTAAAATGCTCCAGCACCTGGCGTAATAACAGAAATTTATCGCCGAGTTTCTCACCAGGCTGCAAATACCCCCAATTCTCCCGAATTAGTTGAATACGGTCGGTCAGATTTTGCAGGTTATCAACTGATTGGGAATCAATCTTTTTCTGTATGGCTGTTTCCAGCCAGCTTTGGCTTTGTTGGTGTAGAGAGCCCAGGTCAGAGATAATTAGCTCATAAGGCTTTAAATTTAATTTCAAAGTGCGCATAGAATTAATAACAGCGTCGCTGGATGGGGGTGTTCCCTCCGCCAAAAAACTCTTTCTATAAATCCATGCGGCGTCTACCCAATTGCTCTCAAATACCGCATGGAGCAACCTCGCCAATATTGCTGGATCGCTTTCAACAAAATGCTCAAGCAGATATCCAGCAAGCTGCCAGTTTGGGGATAGGGCGGTGGACAGTTCTGTCTCCAGCAATCGGAAAACTTCCTGCGCCAGTGTGTCTTCGCCACGATCCAGGAGCTCGAGCAGATAAGCCTGACTGGCTGTCAGCATGTCAGTTGGGTCAACATCTACCCCAAGTTTTTGCAAAGCCTGCATCAAGTCCAGGGTTTGCTTTACTCCATCCAGCGTGTTCAAGCTTTTTAGATAGCGACTGAAGAGCAATTTGTACTCGATGATCCGCATGGAGAGGTAGGTTTCCATGTATTCCGCCCGCATTTGCAGGTGGTTAATTTCTAAATCGTCGAGATTGCTCGCGCTCAATGGCCAGCCAATGTCCCCAATCAGCTCTGGGGAAGTCTGCTCCATCAGAGTTCGACCTTCTTCGAGCAATTGGCGGTAATCCAGCAAGGGGCTGGCTTTTTCATCTGAATTCTGACTGTTTAGTTCCAGGCTGTTGCCCCAGTCGATAAAAGAAAGGGTGTTGACTTCGGCATCCCAGAAAATGTGATCCATCTTCACGTCATTCCAGATCACACCCTTTTCATGCACCTTCTGAAGCAGCTGGAACGTTGCCGCCAAAACCTTGAGGACAATCACCTGGGAGATCGGTGAGCCCCCCTGCATTTTGCGCCGCAAGAGTTCCGAGACAGAGACGCCGGACACCTCCTCGCTGATAATAAAGAGGTTGGCTGAAGAAGAAGTGCCTTCAATGCTTTGGTCCATCAGCAGGGGAGTGTGGATCTTTCGACCATGACGTTCCACATCCAAGCCATCCAAAAGCGCCAAGACACGACCCTCATTCTCGATCTGCTTAGCCTGGCGTACGATGGTGCCGCCCGAGACGTTTTGGACGGGGCGCTTCATGACACCCTGTTCGTTCCCAAGCTGCGTCTGGACGCGCAAGACTTCGCCGGCATCACCTTTGCCAATGGTTTCAAGTAGTTGCCAGACTCTTTTTCTTCCGGTGACTGTTTTTGCCATGCGCCCATTATATAACCTCGCACAATTCTTTGCTTTTCTCTATCCGGCTCGTTGAAAGTGCTTGACCTTTACCCGGTTGGAGGTTAAGATTTAGTAGAGAAACAAGTCCCTCAGAGAGGGAGATTTTTAAACCTGTAAGGAACAGGTAAATAACGGAATTCGACTTAGTCAAAAGGAGAGAGCTTTTATTATGAAGTACGACCGTATCTACAATTTCTCAGCTGGGCCAAGCACTTTACCCGAACCCGTCCTGGAGGAAATCCGCGACGAGTTCATGAACTACAAGGGTTCAGGAATGAATGTGATGGAAATGAGCCACCGCAGCAAGGTCTTCCAGGGCATTATCGACGAAGCCGAAGCTGACCTGCGTGAGCTGATGAACATCCCCTCCAATTACAAAGTTCTGTTCATTCAAGGCGGCGCCACGCTGCAATTTGCCATGATCCCGCTCAACCTGATGAAAAACGGCGTTGCTGATTACATCGTCACTGGCAACTGGTCCAACAAAGCCTATGCTGAAGCTAAGAAATTTGGCAAGATCAACCTGGTCGCCTCCAGCAAGGACAAGAATTACAGCTATATTCCTGATCTCTCTGACCTGCCAATCTCGGAAGATGCCGATTATGTCTACATCTGCGAGAATGAAACCATCCACGGCACCACCTATCAGAAACTGCCCAACACCAAGGGCAAGATCCTGGTTTCGGACCAATCCTCCATGTTCCTTTCCAAACCGGTCAATGTCAGCGACTATGGGCTGATCTATGGCGGTGTTCAGAAAAATGTCGGCCCTGCTGGTGTTGTGATTGTCATCATCCGCGAGGACCTGATCCGCACCGATCTGGATGAGAAAATCCCGACTTACCTGCGTTACGACATCCACGCCGAAAACGGCTCGATGTACAATACCCCCAACTGCTGGGCAATCTACGTCTGCGGCAAGGTCTTCAAGTACCTGAAGAGCCTGGGCGGCTTGGAAGCGATGAATCAGATCAACCTTGCGAAAGCGAAACCTCTGTATGACTTCCTTGATAACAGCAAGATGTTCAAGGGCACGGTCATCAAAGAAGATCGTTCGCTGATGAATGTTCCTTTCGTGACCGAAAGCGCCGAAATGGATGCCGAGGTCGTGGCTGCAACCAAGGCGGCTGGATTTGATAACCTCAAGGGTCACAAATCAGTCGGCGGCCTACGCGCTTCGATTTACAACGCCATGCCCAAAGAGGGCGTGGAAGCCCTGGTGGACTTCCTTAAGGATTTCGAAGCCAAGCACAGCTAATAGTCGATTTGTTGTGAAAAGCCCTTCGTCCTGCGAAGGGCTTTTCTTTTCTGGTATCTTGATCCGCTTACTTTCTGTGTCATTCTGAGCCATTTATTAGCTCTGTCACCCTGAGCTTCTTTTCCGAATATAATAAAAGCCATTCCACTATGGGAGGAGCAAGATGAGAAAACTTTACCTGTTGATCGCCGTTTTGGCGCTTGCTATCGCCACCTTTCTCCCAATTGGAACAGCCTCCCAGAACCAGTTGCGAACGCCGGGGCTCTCGATTTTTGTGCTCAACGCGCCGAAAGACCTAAAATTATCCATTCAATACCGAAACAGCGCGCTGCCGGAACCGCTCGAGATGCAGCGTACTTCGCGTTACTGGGAGGCCTACTACAATTATTACTACCAACGACTACAGGGCCGATTCGACGAAGACTTCATTGGGGCAAAACTGATCGTTCGATCCTCGCAATATGCCTACGAGCTGCCGATCTCGAGGGATCCTGAAATTCGTGTAGACAAACGTCTGATGACACTGGATTTGAAGCATGGCAGGCTGGTCTATGGTGAACCGGACTGGCGAGCACCGCTTTCGGTGGCAGGTCGCGTAATACTCACGCTGGTATTGGAAGGGGCTGTCTTTTTTCTGTTTGGCATGCGCGACAAATTGAGCTGGATCGGCTTCTTCATTCTCAATCTGATTATCCACAGCTTAGTGAGCGGACTTCTGGCGCACCCGATAGAAGTCAAGGGCGACATGTTCATGTTGGTCTTTTACATCGTCGGCGTCACCTTGGTGGAAGCAGGAATCTATTACTTCACGTTTAAAGAGTTTGAACTTAGCGGCAAAGCACTCTTGCTTGCTTTAATCGCCAATTTGGTTGGCTTTTCCATGGGGGGCTGGATCATGCCCTACTTCCCAAAGTAAAAATTAATACCTTCCAAGCCCGGCAAAAATGGGGGGGCAATACAGAAGAGCAAATCCTGTATTTGATTTCAGCACAGTAATACATAGAACACACTCTGATGGTATATTCTCCTAATAATGGACGCCAAATCCCCGAATTATCTAAGGATGTTATGAAAACAATTGTTATTACTGGAAGCACGCGTGGAA
Source organism: Anaerolineaceae bacterium (assembly GCA_035388405.1). Lineage (GTDB taxonomy): Bacteria > Chloroflexota > Anaerolineae > Anaerolineales > Anaerolineaceae > Mesolinea. Next base: position 8,093 of record DAOOPV010000059.1, on the reverse strand, counting down.
TTGGGTTTGCTCTTGCACGTGAATTTTTGAAAAAAGGTTGTAATGTGGTAATCAGCGGAAGGTCGGATGCATCAGTGGGGAATGCAATCGCAAAACTTGAGGCAGAATATCCCAAGGACCAAATTGCGGGTTTTGCGTGTGATGTTACCCAATATGACAACATTAAAGCCTTATGGATATTCAGTAAAACAAAATTTGGTGATGTTGATATTTGGATTAATAACGCAGGCATTTCAAACAAACAGGCTAACTGCTGGGAAGTCCCGGTTGAAGAAATTCGGGCGGTTGTCGAGACTAATATTCTTGGAGAATTATTTGGAACTAAAGTAGCTCTTCAAGGTCTTTTGGAACAGGGCTTTGGAGCCGTCTATAATGTGGAAGGCTTAGGGGCAAACGGGAAAACTAATAATGTAAAAGGTTTATCAATTTATGGGATGTCGAAAGCGGGGTTGCATTATTTTAACCAGTGTCTATTCAAGGAAATAGACCACCCAAAAATTATCGCAGGTGCTTTGCAACCCGGGATGGTTCTTACTGATCTGGTGACTGGACAATACGACAAAAAACCAGAGGAATGGGAGAAAGTCAAAGGGATTTTAGGGATAATTTCCAGCCCCATCGATGAGGTTGCTGTTTGGATGACCAAAAAAATCCTGGCAAATCACAAGAACGGGGCTTACTTTCATTATGGCGGGACGCTGCGAATATTGAAGCGGATGATCCTCTCTCCCTTTCGGAATAAACAAGGAAATTGAGCCAAAGATTATCTTAGAATTTGTGGGTCAGGTTTCAAAACGCATACTCTTCGAGCAGGATGACCTGACCTACGATAAAAAGATAATCCAACTAGGGAATTTATTCTTCTTCCGCCTGGCGGTATTGCAGGGATTCAGCGAGGTGCTCGGACTTTATGTCCGGATCGCCAGCGAGGTCGGCGATGGTCCTGGCGAGCTTGAGAACGCGATGATAACCCCGGGCAGTCAGTTTTAGCTGGCGCATGGCGGACTTCATCAGCGCTTCCCCATCTGGCGCGACCTGGCAGTAGGTGCGAATCTCCTTGGGGGTCATATCCGCGTTCGAGGTCAGCTTTGTGCCGGCAAAGCGTGCCAGTTGGCGCTGCCTAGCGGCTTCAACGCGCATCCTGATCTGGCTGGAAGGCTCGCCGGTTCGCTGGCTGCTGAGCTTCTGATAATCCACGCGGGGCACCTGCAGATGGATGTCAATCCGGTCCAGCAGCGGTCCGGAGATGCGTTTCTGATAGTTAGTGATGACCGATTGGGCGCAGGTGCAAGCCCGCAGTTTATCGCCGTAATACCCACAGGGGCAGGGGTTCATTGCCCCAATCAGCATGAAGTTGGCCGGGAAGGTGAATGAGCCGTTAGCGCGGCTGATGGTCACGATCTTGTCTTCAATCGGCTGGCGAAGCACTTCCAGGCTGCGCTGACCAAATTCGGGCAGCTCGTCAAGGAACAACACACCTCGGTGTGCCAGCGAGATCTCGCCGGGGTGTGGGATGTTGCCCCCGCCAACCAGCCCGGCATGACTGATGGTATGGTGCGGCGCACGGAAGGGGCGGATCTGGATGAGCGGCGTGCCAGCCGGCAGCATATCGCAAATGGAATAAATGCCGGTTACTTCGAGGGCTTCGTCGAGGCTCAACCTTGGCAAAATCGAGGTAATCGCCCGCGCTAAAAGCGTCTTTCCAGCCCCGGGAGGCCCAGACATCAGTACGTTGTGTCCGCCAGCGGCAGCAACTTCGAGCGCGCGTTTGATATGCTCCTGGCCTTTGATTTCGCTGAAATCGGTATCCACACTTATTTCGTCGCCCGGAGCGTATTCGATCGGGGTTCCGGGTGGGATGAGTTCCTCACCCACCAGGTGGTCGACGAGTTCACGCAGGGTGTTGACCGGGTACACCTCGATGTCGGGTATCAGGGTCGCTTCGGCGGCATCACAAGCCGGCACGAACAGCCGTCTGTAACCATCTTTTCGTGCCTGGGCAGCAACCGCCAAAACTCCGCGGACGTGCCTGACTGATCCATCCAAAGAGAGTTCGCCAATTATTAAAGCCCCTTCAATACTTTCCGGAGCGATCTGTTCGCCAGTGATCAATACACCAATCGCGATCGGCAGATCGAAAAATGGACCTTCTTTACGGACGGAGGCTGGCGCGAGGTTGACTGTCAGGGGTTGGCGGGGATATGCCAGGTCGGCGTTCTTGATGGCAGAATAGACACGCTCACGGCTCTCTTTGACGGCTTCATCCGGTAATCCGACGATTGCCATGTGCGGCATGCCCTGGCCATAATCGACCTCAATATCTATGATCACGCCTTCAAGACCGATCACCGCGCAGGAGTAGACATGTGCGAGCATAGGTTAAGTTTATCATGTGCAAGCCAGTAAAGCGGATGAAAATGCGTCGATTCTGGGGTGATCCAGCTGATTTGCTGTTAGAATGAACCGTGTTTTGCCCATATGAATAACAAGCATTGTTCAGGAGGCTCGATGGTATCACCCAGGCAGTTCTCAAATCCAAGACATTTTTTCATCATATTGTTTGTCAGTGTCATGCTCGCAGGGTTGCTGGTTTCACCAACAGCTGCTCAGGGTGGGATCGATCAGTGGCTGGCGTTTGGTCCCGATGTCCAGGGCGATCTGCCTGAAGTCGCGTTAGTCTTTGCCTCAGCTGAGGTCATCGAGATCCACGCCCTGATGCCCGGTGCTCGATTCGGAGAGATTACCATTGCCGGGCAGACCTACCTGACCTTGAGCGGCGAAGGTTACATCTTCGATGGTCAGGTTGGCGCGCCGGCATTGCCGGTGGTGCGAAAGATGATCGAAGTTCCCCTTGGAGCCAAGGTCAGCCTGGAACTGCTGGAAGCTAAAACCCAAACCGTCAGCCTGACAGGACTCGGTCTGCAAGGCAAGATTGCCCCCAATCAGCCCTCCCAGCCAAAATGTGGTGAACCTGAGCCTGCTGCGGCACCTTCTGCTGAATTTTATGGCAGCGCTTATTACCCGGCTGAACAGCTCGCTATTACCGATGATTTCATAATCCGTGGGCATAGAATCGTCGTGGTCGAAATCAGACCGGTTCGCTACAGTGCAACTTTGGGCGAATTGGAAGTCACCTCTGAGATAAGCCTTCGTTTGAGCTTGAGCGGGAGTGACATGACACGCACGAATTCTGAAGCGGACAGGCTCAATTCAGCACCGTTCAACCAAATCCTGCAGCCAACAGTCCTCAACTACAACCAGGATCGCCCCCTTGCCAGCGCTAAACCCGTTGAACGAATTCTGATCATTACCGCGGACATGTTTCAGGCTGATCTGGCTGATTTTGTGACGTTGAAGGAAAGCCAGGGTTTTACGACCTCTGTGGTGAACCTGACTACGGTAGGCGGGAACACAACTGCCTCAATCAAGAATTACATCAAAACCCAGTACCTGGGTGCCAATCCACCTGATTACGTGATCTTGGTAGGCGATTATTATCCAGGAAACGCAGCTGACCTGACCAACTGGAATTTCCGCACTGATAGCGGATTTCGGACCGATTTGCACTATTACACCATGGATAGTGAAACGGAATTTGTTCCTGACATATTTGGTGGGCGCTTCCCTGTGCGGACTGTCTCTCAGCTAACCGCGATGATAGATAAATATCTTGCTTATCAGGATCTGAGCGGTGTTGAGCCCTGGATCAAGAAGGCGGAGTTTCTTGCTTCCAATGATGGAAGCTACTACGATGTGGCGGAAGCTTCTCACAATTACGTGATCAATTCCTATACTTTACCCCACGGTTACACGGGTATCTTTCCAAACAATCCTCAACCTGGTGGCGATAAGATTTACGCTATCACGTATGGTGGCACAGGAGCGCATGCTGTAGCATCCATGAATGATGATCGTTCTTTCATTGTTTATTCAGGACACGGTGCTTCAACTTTTTGGGATGCCCCTCGTGTAAACCAAACCGATATCCGCAATATGACCGGCGAGGCAATTTCGTATGTTGCCTCACACGCTTGCGTCACAGCCGATTTCAATACCGGTGAATCGTTTGGTGACACGTGGGTGATCGAACCGGTGAATGGTGGGTTGACCTTTTTCGGAGCCAGCGATAATTCATACTGGGACCAGGACGACGTCCTGGAACGCACTGTTTTTGACACGCTCTATGCTGACCCTGAATTGATTGATGTGCCCAGTGTGGGAAGCATGACCCATGCAGGTTTACTACAAGTTGACGCGCAGTTATCGATGGGTAATTATTATTGGGAAGAGTATCACATATTTGGTGACCCAAGCCTGGTCATCACAATGGGTCCAAAATACCCGGATTTTCGCATTAATGCTGACCCCACAGCCATCAAAACCTGTAACGACGGCAGCAACTCAGCCTCGGTGAACGTGACTTCGATCAACGATTATGTCACTCCTGTCAATTTGACAGCTTCTCCACAGACTGGCTTCACGACCACCTTTGCCAATAACCCGGTCATCCCTCCAAGCTCGACCACCGCGACAATTGGTGGAAACGGAACTGCCGCGACTGGCTCGCAAACATTGGTGCTCACAGGAACTGCGGGTGACTTGATCCACACTGCTCAGATCGAACTCTCCATCTTCGCCCCGATCCTCAGTGGTCCCGAACTATTAACCCCAGCCAATAATGCCAAGGATGTTTCCCCGCGTCCGACCTTCACCTGGACTCCTGTGGCAAATGCGGAAACCTACCAATTGCAGGTTTCAGCCGACGCTGCTTTCAGCCAGATTGTGTTCGACCGGGCTGGAATTGTTGGGACCAGTTTCACGCTGACGATGAACCTGGCAACGGATACGCAGTACTATTGGCGCGTTTATGCCGAAAATATCTGTGGCGATGTGATCAGCACCCAGGCGTATGCTTTCCGCACAAGCCCCGGAGCAGGGGATTGTGGTGAGGGCACAGTTAAGCAAGAGATTTTCTTTGATAGTTTTGAGGGCGGTCTTGGCGCATGGCAGAATCCTGGCGATACCTTCAAGTTTGACATCACCACCGTCAGGGCTTATTCACCGGTTTCTTCAGTGCTAGCAAGTGTTCCCGAAACGCAATCCGACCAACGCTTCATCTCACCGGCCTTCACTGTTCCCAACACAACTGAACCGGTCTCCCTGATCTTCTGGCACCGCTGGACTTTTGATAGCCCAACTGCGTGCAACGACGGCGCGATCCTCGAAGCCACCATTAATGGCGGAACCACCTGGAACCAGGTTGCCAAGTCTTACCTGCTCACCAACGCATATAATGGCTCGATCAGAAGCGGTGAATACAACCCCTTGGCTGGCAGGCAGGCGTGGTGTTATGGCACGGATGAATGGGTACGCACGGTAGTACAACTTTCACCCTACAAGGGCAAGACTGTCCAGTTCCGCTTCCGCATGGGTACTGGTACTTCAGGTGCCGCAGAAGGCTGGTACATTGACGACGTCCTGTTGCTGACTTGCGTGGCAAACACTCAGTCATACAAGATCTTTTTGCCCTCGGTATTGGCTGGCAATTAGTTAACCCTTCTCAGTTATATAGAGCACTTCACATGGCGAGGTGCTCTTTTAATTTTTGGAGGAGGATTTGATTTGAAGTACAATACTGCAGGGTCATTTGATTACGGAATGCGTGTCATGAGAAGAGCGAAGACTGTTCCTTTCTATTCATTGTTCATGGTTCTGAGTTTGGTGCTTGGTGCCTGCGGAACTTTGCTTCAACCTGTAGTTCCTGATCAGCCAATAATCCCGAGTGAAACTCCCACCCTCTCCCCAACTGCCACCCCAATCGCGCCGACTCCTACCACTCTGGTGCCTGCGGTCTGGCTTGATCCCCGTCTACCTACAAGGATCTTGCAGTCGCTTGATCATATTCCCTCGCTGGTGCTGGTAGCAAACAAGGAAGAAGCTCTCCTCAGCCTGACGATTGATTCTGAAGAGGCGATTAGTTCCTGGATCTACGCCCTTGCAGCCCCTTTTGCTACCGTCACAGATGACGTCTCATTGGAATCATTCCTCTCATTCTGGCAGAATAACACTGACTTTCCTACCCGGGTATTGGTGATGCCGCCAGCAATTTTTGATAGCCTAAAGCTGCGGTACGGCAATCCTCGTGGAGACGTCCGCCCTTTGGCAGAAGACAACCTGCTCACTTTCTGCCAGTCCCATGAAAATGCCTGGGCAATCGTTCCTTTCGAAAAAGTCGAACCTCGATGGAAAGTGATCAGCCTGGATGAGAATTCTCCGATCCAAAAAGATTTTGTGGTTAAAAACTACCCCCTACTTGTGCAGATCGGCTGGGATGAAGGTCCACGGGCTGTTACCGAGGAGGAATACGAGGTTGCAGATCACGCTATAAGGTTGGTCCCTGCCACCAATCGACAGGCAGACTTACTCACAACCGTCGTTCTAACTGGTGTTACAGCCATGACGCGCGCTACTGCAAAAGAAATGGAACTTAATGGAGTCCTGTCTCCTGCGGCTTCCATCGGAGAATTAATGCGCGAAGCTGACATTGCGCATGTAAGCAACGAGGTCCCTTTTGCCAGCGATTGTCCCCCTCCGCAGTGGCAGCAGGAAGTGGACCTGGTTTTTTGTTCAGATGATAAGTACATCGACCTGATGCGTGAAATTGGTACCGATGTGGTTGAGCTCACCGGGGATCACTTCAGCGACTACGGATCTGAAGCGATGGTCCATACCCTGGAAATGTACCGGGAGGAGGGCTGGGGGTACTACGGCGGTGGAATGGATCTCAATGAAGCTAAACAGCCCCTGAAGATCACCCACAATGGCAATAAGATTGCTTTTTTGGGCTGCAACGCCAAAGCTCCGGGATACGCCACAGCCAGCGAAACGACCCCTGGTGCATTACACTGCAATTTGGATGAGCAGGCCGAGCAAATCAGGTCCTTGACGGGTAATGGCTACCTGGTGATCTTCACCTTCCAACACCAGGAAATCTACCGCTGGAATCCAACAGAGGAAATGATCGCTGACTCACGTCGCATCGCTGATGCTGGAGCGACAGTTGTGAGCGGCAGCCAGGCCCATCAACCCCACCTGCTTGAATTCTATGGCGACACCCTTATCCATTATGGGCTAGGGAATCTCTTCTTCGATCAGCTAGGCTGGTTTGATGATAGCAACAAGGCTTTTCTTGACCGTCACATCTTCTACGATGGAAAATATCTGGGGGTTGAATTAATCACAGCCCAGTTCTTCAACTGGTCGACGCCGACATTGATGACTCCCGAAGCACGTACAGAGATGCTTGAACGGCTTTTTACAGAGAGTGGACTAACACAATAAACATTTTTCCCCGGCGATCTGAATTATTTGGAATAGCGGGGACCTTTCCCAATTTTGCCTGATGTGAATTTTTGTTTCAATCAGCCTTGGATTTTTCTGGCTTTGATAAGCGGCGAAAAGCAATTGTGTCGCTGTTCTCGATCGCGGAGATATTGTAGGAAAAAGGTTCCCAACCATCCTGCAGAGCGTAGTAGATGATTTCCCTGGTTGGATTTTCAGTCTGGGCTTGGTAGCAAGTTAGCAGATATTGCTCGTGTGTCATCTCTGCAATCTCCCGTGAACCCCAATACCGCACTTTTCCACTGCGTTCGATGATTAAAAGTTCCCATTTTTTCGTCATTGTACCCTCTGGTTTGAGATAATTAGTTCGATAAGTATAGCGTCTTCTCGTGCGAAATGGGTGGGATGTCACAGGTATCCAGCGGTTAAAGTAAAAACTTCGCAATCAGCGAAGTTTCTGGTGCCCCTACCGGGATTCGAACCCGGGTTTTAGCCTTGAAAGGGCTGCGTCCTAACCACTAGACAATAGGGGCATCGAGTTAGGTATTCTACATGAATTTTTCCAACCGGTCAAGGTCGAATTTTCCATTTTGTTATTAGTCAGCGAATATGTCATCCCCATAAGTGACCAGCGAATATGTCACCCCTTCGGAGAAAACTAAAGTATATCTGGAGGAATGAAAATAATGATGGATAACCAAGAAGAACTGAAACGCAAGACCTATTTGGACAAAGCCATCGATCGGCGTATG
>DAOOPV010000058.1:0-14575 GCA_035388405.1 Anaerolineaceae bacterium | reverse complement strand
CTTCTCACTAATCTTCGGTCTGTTGGATGTGCTCAATCTTGCCCAGGGTACCCTGTACATGATCGGCGCTTACGTGGGATGGACTGTGTATGTACGCCCTGATACTTTCATCGATGTCCTAACACCGGTTCTGCTAATCCTGGCTGGTTTCTCATTATCAGCCCTTTGGGGGCGTCTGGCAGGATTGGTCAAATTGGCTGCGAAGCCCAGAAAAACTTTTGGCTGGATTCTGATCTTGATAGGTTTTGGGCTGTTGGCGCTGGTTCTTACGCGCTATCCCATCGCAGTGTGGGACCTGAACAATTATTCTGAGAGCCCGATCACTTACTCCTATATGGCTGATCAGGACTTGCGGATCATTCCAGCTGAGGCTGCCTTTGATGAACTCTCACCTTTCCTCGCGATTGCAGGTCTTTTGGTGACCAGCGCAATTTCGGCGTTCGGCATCGCTTTGCTGAACAGGGATGAGGGCAGAACGCAAGCGATTAACTGGCGCAAGTTTTTAGTGCCGGTTATTCTATTGCTCGTTGGCGTCCTCGCTGTTGTATTCAATGCGCAATTAACGAGCTGGATGTATGCCATGAGTACCAACTGGCTATTCGTGATTGCGGTCCTGATCGCGATCGTTAGTGGGGTGGGATTGGGCGCTCTGATGGAAACCACCCTGATTCGCCCGCTGTACAACCGCCCTATCTACCAACTCATGCTCACACTTGGTCTGGGAACGATCGGTGTCCAGATTGTGCAGGCTGTTTGGGGACGACCTGAATTTGTCTGGCCAAAACCTGAATTTTTCACCGGCACCGGCGGTGCTTGCCCAGCCACCAATCTAACGGATTTGTTCGAGAACCACTGCTCCACTATCATGCTTTTAGGTGGTCGCGTAAGGGTGTATGATGAAATCTTAATACCGATCGTTGGCATCATTGTGCTGATTTTGGTCTGGGTTCTACTTAAGCGCTCGCGCATCGGCATGATCATTCGTGCTGGTGTGCAGGACCGCCAGATGGTGGAAGCGCTCGGAATCAATGTTCGGCGGGTGTTCACACTGGTATTTGCCCTAGGCGTTGGACTGGCTGCCTTTGGTGGCGCGTTAGCTGCGCCATCCTCCGGATTGACTCCCATTATGGGAGAGAGATTGCTTCTGAGCGCGCTGATTGCCCTCGCGATTGGCGGACTGACGAGTTTCCCGGGCGCGGCTTTGGGTTCGCTCCTGGTGGGCTTGATCCAACAATTCATGATCAAATATGGCCAAATTGGTATTCCGTTGCCATTTACGGATGCTGTGTTTAAACCTTCGCCACCCCTTGTGCCCGCCTCCACGGTGTTGCTGATGGTGATTGTTTTGTTGATCCTGCCACACGGCTTGTTGGGAAACAAGGAGTAGAAATGAAAAATAACTCTAGTTTTCTCACAAAGAACCGCGGTATTCTGATCTTCTTCGTAGTCATGCTGATCATCCCGTTCGTGATTGGACTGCTTGAAGGCTCAACTCCGGGAATGATCTGGAGCAACCAGGGCAGTTTGTCTAAATTTATTGAGGGTCTGGGAATTGAAATTTTCATCCTGGCTCTTTTTGCACTCAGTTTTGATTTGTTGTTTGGCATAACCGGTTTGTTGTCCTTTGGTCATGCTATGTTCTTTGCAGTCGCAGCTTATCTGACCGGTATCGCTCTTAAGACGCTGACCATGCCATTTTGGGGAGTCGTTTTGCTGGTTTTGCTGGCAGCGATTGTTCAGGCACTGCTTTTCAGCCTGGTCTTACCGCGCGTTAAGGGTATCACCTTCACCCTGGTAAGCCTGGGATTAGCCTCGGTTTTTCATATTATTGTCATGTCCAGCGATATGATCAACCTGACAGGCGCAGATGTGGGCTTGCAGGGTGTGCCTGTGCCGGCGTTTATCAGCCCGGTGACGGAGCGTCTGCGTTTCTATGCCATCGCGCTGACATTGCTTGTTGCGACTTATCTTTTCTATCGCCGTTTTGTCGCCTCCCCGACTGGCAGGGTTTGTGTTGCCATCCGCGAAAATGAAGGCAGGGCGAAGATGCTTGGCTACAACACCACCATTTTTAAGGTTGTCGCTATGGTCATTTCTTCGCTGACCGCCTCAGCAGCCGGAATGCTGCACGCGTTGTACCAGCCAATAATCAGTCCAGCCGTGGCAGATCTGGCGTACACCGTCACCGGCTTGTTGATCGTACTGATTGGTGGGGTCGGAACACTCAGCGGTGCGATCGTTGGCGCGTTTGCGCTTCGCCTCCTGGATTTCACCCTGCGGCGGTTCATCGGGGAATCTGCGAGCGTTATCACCGGTGCAATCTACGTTATCTTTGTGCTTTTTGTCCCTTATGGGATCGTCGGGACGATTCGCTTGCGTCAATTGCGCGCCAAACCAGGCTGGCAACGGCTCTGGGGCATGCTTAATCCAAAAAAATAGCGCTGGATCAACAGTGAAAGCCCGGGTGATCCCGGGCTTATGTGTTTTTTAAATAGACACTTATTTTTCCCCCTTTTACAGCTTACCTAGTTCGCCGTTCTATCTGATGGAGGCATTGGGTAAGCCCCCCAACCCTACGAAGTTGGATTTATACTTGTAAAATCACACAATATTTTGTATTATGGAAGTACCCAAAATAAGGGCGTATCCAGTTTGTTCGATAGTTCCAAAAAGAAGGTATATTATGAAATTTAAAACGCTTATGATCATCAAAGCGATCGTTTGCCTATCAATAGGCATTCCCATCCTATTTTTTCCGGAGTTCTTCTACAGCCTGTTTGGTTACAAACTCAATGGAGTTATATTTCCAGCGCAAGAATATGGCGCTTCGCTCATAGGAAATTTGTTCCTCGCCTGGATTGGACGCAATGCAGAATTTTCAATTGGACGCACTGCAATTACCTGGGCTTTGTTCATTTATGACGCGATTGGTTTTGTAATTACCCTGATCCTGGCGTTATCAGGTCAAGCCAACGCCCTGATTTGGGGTCCTGTGATTCTCTACCTGGGGTTAGCACTGGGTTTTGGGTACTTCCTGCTCAAACCAACGACACCGTAGACACCAAAACAAGGGTATTGATCATATAGGCTACGCAAGATAGATACCAACCAACATGAGGGGTGTTTTGGTTTAACTTGGTTCCGATTTCGCACCCGGTTCCAAGGTACAACTCCCAGGCTTGTTTGACCGTGGTTTCTTATCAGCTGATGTTTACTTAAGGTCGTTCACTAAAACAATCCTGTAGTGTGCTTTATTCTGCCGTAGTTTGGCAACTGCTTCATTGATCTGCGACATGGGCATTATCTCAACCATCGGTCGGATCTGATGTTCCGCGGCAAACGCGAGCATTTTCTGCATATCTTCATGAGTACCCACGAATGATCCAAGAATGCTCAATTCATGTACGACCAGGTCCACGGGGTCAATGTCAACATGTGGGAACGCAACCAAAATGATCTTTCCTCGTCTTTTCAAAATATATTGCATTTCTGACCAGTCGATATTCCCCTGGGATGTAATAAGAACCATATCGAAATAGCCATTAAAAGGTTTATATGCTGCTTTCTCTGATGTGTCGACATAATTCTTCGCGCCAAACGCGAGGGCTTCCTCTCGTTTTTTGGATGAGGAAGAGATGGCAGTTACCTCATATCCCATCGCTGATGCGAATTGAAGCGCCAGGTGACCCAATCCCCCGATACCCACGATGCCGATTTTTTGTGCGGCATGGGAATAGTATCGTGACAATGTAGTATAAACAGTTATTCCGGCGCACATCAGCACTGCTGCAGATTCTGATGGCAGGTCCTCGGGCAAAGGATAGGCGAACTGGTCCTGGACCACGACAGAGGTTGAGAATCCGCCGTAAGGCGTCCATGTGCTGTTGTTAACCACATCCAGGCAAAGCTGGACCTCCCCCTTGACACACCACTCACAGTGACCGCAAGCTCTGGCTTGCCAACCTATGCCAACGCGTTCGCCAATTCTGCTGACGGGTATTTCTGAACCCACCTCGGATATGTAACCAACCACCTCGTGACCAGCAATTATTGGAAAATCGAAAACTGAATAGTCATCATCAATTGCATGGATATCCGATCCACAGATTCCGCAATGTGAGATGCTAACGCGTATTTCATTTCCCTTTGGCGGGGGCGCGTCAAAAGTAAAGGGGCTGAGTTTGGCGCCCCGGGTCAATGCGGCAAATCCCTTGATCACTTCTGACGTATAAATCCGTCCTTTCGCTGATACCGGTAAAAATCAGAAAGATTTTATTTTGCAGTTTGGAGAGTGATTGGGTTACCTAAAGTATATGATTTTTTCCACCCTTAAGCGGATCCAAATCCCGACTTTTGGCTCTTAACCGGATTTTTTATGTGGTTTTTGTTTGAGATGTTTTTGCTGATCGTGATCAGAATACTGGAAACTGATGCCTCCCTCTTTGCCGAAGGTTAACAACTTGGAAGATTAGGAAAAGAATTCCGGCTCTAATTGGTCTGGTCAAACCAGATCGGGTTTGTGACCAGAGCGGGCATAGGTGGCAGGAAGCTAAAGAAAGTTCGCCAGATCTCCAAACGCCAGTATCCGGGAGCTGTTACTGGTAGTAGAGTTTTGAAGTCTCCCCTTTCCGGAGCAGTCAAGATATCCTGAGATCCCTCCCGTGTGACTAGCCGGATGACGTCGCCTTTTTCTAATGCCACCCCCTTCAGCGAGGCTTGCATGCCTTCCCGCCAGTCAAGGCTGGAGCCATAGGTCTGCCCATCTACATCCAGTAGCAGCTGAAGTTTGGTGGGGCTGAAGGTAAAGTAACTCCGGCCGGCCTTGACAGCCGCGAGGATGTCGGACTCGCTCGCGGAATCAGCCAGAACGTAGATACAAGGGCTTGCCAGGCGCTGGAAGAAGGTGTCTTCATGATAATCGCTGCCGCAGGTGGCAACCTGCTTGCGGCCAGCCTTGAGCATCCCATCCCACCGGGCGATAGCTTCCAGGTTGGTGGGGCGCATTGGTCCATTCCAGATTTCAATCAGGTCGTAATCCAATAAGTCCAGGTCATAGCAAAAGCCAAAATTCGCCTCGTAAGGATGGTTGATACTGATCAGAGCGCCATTCTGGTGAGCTTCGTGGAAAATTTTCTGCGCTTCTTCCTGGCTATTGGCGATAAAACTGCCCTGATAAGGCTGCTCAAGCCCCAGGAAATTGCTGTGACCCTTGTAGTGCGTCCATTCCTGCCCAGAGATAATCGTGAGCCCCTCCACTTTCGGAAAAGACGCGCGTTTGACCGGTTGGTTATGGTCGGTGATGGCGATAAAATCCAGACCATGGATGCGGGCGTGCTCCGCAAGATGGTCCAGTGGCAGACTGCCATCTGAAGCAAGCGTGTGCACATGCAGGTCACCGCAAAGCCAGCCGGGAACTTTTGGGGTAAATTCAAGCGTAACGCTCACGTCAACGCCCTCCGGGGCGATCACATACGCGCCAAGGATGATCTGCCAGCTTCCCGGTGTAAGTGGATGCGGTTGGTATCCAGGGGTTGCTGAGACCTCAGAAACCATGATCTCCGAACGGCTTGAGCCGCTGGCTCCCACCTGCATGCCATCTGGCGCAATCAGACCGATGTCAACGATGTTCGCGCGCCTGGTCCCGGAAAACTCACCCCCAGTCCCACCTATAAGCTCGCTGGTGTTAGTCTGATACGCATAGCTCAGATTCAGCTGGGCAGTGTTGTCGGGCATTTCAAAAGGCAGTAATAGGTAGAGCCCTTGTTCGGTGGGTGTGATGTGGCGGTGGAGGTTCATCTCGTTCATCTGGCATCCTTAAGCAAAGTTGATGGATTGATTGTAAGCTGTTTTGTTGCTTGGGGGGAATTAATTCCAGGATTTCCTAAAAGACCAATCGAGCCAGGTGCGTTATTCGCAATGCCATTCTGCAAGCAAATAAAATAAAACACGAAGGGCTGTCCCCAATATTGCAGGGGCAGCCCTCCTTCTATTAATAGAAAGGTTTCTTCTCTCTTATGCCAGGTTGGAACCTAGGGCATGCATTCGCCCGTGACCGGGTCGGCATCGCCGATGACCAGTCCAGCGCCGAAGCTTGAGCCAAAGATCGGGGTAAGATCGCCGAGGTTGAGCCCGAACGCCTTGTCAATCACGCCCAAGCCGCCCTGGTACAGGGTTACCTGAGGCAGTACCTGACCGTTCACCTGCAAATCAATCACGCCTTTGTTCCAGCAAAGCTTGAGGTTCTCAACATTGGCCGCGTTGATCATATCCAACGTCTCAGGGGTGAGCGACATCCCGGTTGGGAAGCCTTCCACGCTCAACTCGCCGTTATCTTTCACCTGCACCTGCACAAGCGTCGCGAGCGCGATCTCCAGTGGATTGCTGAGTTCCTTGGACTCTCGCAGACTGATCTCAATGTCAGCCTTGTCAAGCCAGGATTCGGCGCGTTCTGTGTCAATTCTTCCGTTTCCGAGCTCGAGATAAGCACCCAGCAGCGAATAGAGAATCTCGCGTGAGGGTCCATCCCAGGCGAGTGAAAGTAACTGCTGATCGCCTGTGTAGACGTCGATCATGTCACCCCCGATCTTGAGGGTGGCAGTGTCGAGCATACCCAGAACCTGCCAGATTTCATCCGGGAATTGGGGCGCACCCACCTGGCGCAACTCCTCCGCTGAGAAACCACCCAGGCTGTAGGTTTTGGTTCCGGGGTCAAAGGTGACATCAATATGGACGGTATTGGTTGGGCCTTCTTGTTTCGCGATCTCAGCAGTTGCCATTGGGGGTTGCTGTGTCATCACAATTCCGAGGACCAGGACAATTGCTAGAAGCAATTTTATGAAAGTAGGTGTTTTGTTCATGTTTATTTCCTCTATTTCGTTTTTAAATGATTACTACGCGTTTATTTAAGGTAAAGCTGTGAGTAAAACGGACAAGCGAAAACGGACAATATGGTAGTAATAGGCGATAGCCCAGTTTATCAACTTCCGCATAAAAGTAGAACTTTCAGGGGCATCTCCATTACTTTGGACGGTTTTTTGTGCAATAAGCAATCTCTCGCCCAGGTCGAGAGTGTTATCAAAAGTTTCCGGCGTATAGTCCAGCGAAACCACGGATTGATCCGCTGAGGTAATCTCAATTTCGCCATTAGTGTTTAGCGTAAGCTTGATCTGATCAGCTCCATCTGCTTTAATGATGGAATGAAGTGGCTGTCCGGGTGAAACTTTGTATGGGATGGTTGGCAGGGGGATTACTGGTCTGCCCAGGGCGAAGTATATGCCGTAAAGCACGAGCACGATAATTAAAGATATCAATAATAATCGCCAGAAACGGGGCACTTTTTAATATCCTCTTCCGGAGCGACTGGTGGATTTCTCTATTTTCTTCTCCTTCTATATTGTAAACCAAAAGGAGAAATTATCCAAGGCTTGTAAGGTGTTTTCGTTCCAAAAACCCAGAACCTTTCAAGATATAAGAATATATGAGCATTGACAAACACTGCCACGAGGTTTATAGTTGCATACATCAAAAATATTTTATGTGAGGCAGGTATGGAAAACGATTATCAAAGCCAGGCACGTGTGTTCAAGGCTTTTTGTGACGAAACCCGTCTACGCGTGCTGGAAATGCTGCGTGGTGGCGAAAAGTGCGCCTGCAAACTACTGGAAAATCTTGACTGTGGGCAATCCGGACTTTCCTACCACATGAAGGTCCTGCTTGAGTCCGGGATTGTCACCAGCCGGCAGGATGGCAAATGGACGTATTATCGTATTTGCCCCGAAGGCGCTCCCGCGGCTGTCTCACTCGTCCAACAACTTACCGCCATCTCCGGTGATCCAGATCAGTGCGATTGCTGCGAAAACTGAACCTCTTCTCCCGGAAATCACACATAACCTTTAGAAAGCGTATTTCATGACAACCTCAATTTGGGACTTCATTCAAAATCAAATCCTGGGTATGCAGTGGCTGAATGCCCTGGTAGGGAGGCTGCTTACGTCTTTTGGTCTCGACACAGCCAATCGCTGGGTTGGCAGCCTGCAATTCTTCATCTACGATGTCATCAAGATTACCCTGCTTTTGTGCTTCCTGATCTTTTTCATCAGTTATATCCAAAGTTTCTTCCCTCCGGAACGCAGCAAAAAAATTCTTAGCCGTTTCCACGGATTAGGTGCAAACACCATCGCAGCCCTGCTCGGCACGGTCACCCCGTTTTGCTCCTGCTCGTCCGTTCCGCTTTTCATCGGTTTCACCTCAGCAGGTTTGCCGCTGGGGGTCACATTCTCTTTCCTTATTTCATCACCGATGGTCGATCTTGGTTCCCTGGTGCTCCTGACCAGTATATTCGGCATAAGGATCGCCGTGCTTTATGTGATCCTCGGGCTGGTGGTTGCCATCCTGGGGGGATCCCTGATCGAGAAATTGCACATGGAACCCCACATTGAGAGCTTCGTTCTGCGGGCGGGCAATGTGGATATTGAATCACCTGACCTGACAACGCAAGACCGTTTGGAATATGCTAAAGAACAGATGGTTTCCACCTTTAAAAAGGTGTTTCCCTACATATTAATAGGTGTCGGCATTGGCGCGTTCATCCACAACTGGATTCCCGAGGATTGGGTGGTTACCCTGCTCGGACGTGATAATCCCTTTGGCGTCCTCCTGGCAACGCTGCTAGGCTTACCGTTCTATGCCGATATTTTTGGCACCATACCGATCGCCGAAGCGCTGCTCTCCAAAGGCGCTCAGCTGGGCACAGTTCTGTCCTTCATGATGTCGGTCACCACCCTTTCGATCCCGTCTTTGGTCATGCTGCGAAAGGCGATCAAACCAAAACTACTGGCGCTGTTTGTGGCAATCTGCGTCATCGGGATCATTCTTGTGGGCTATCTGTTCAATGCTATTCAATCATTCATATGATAGGAGGGAATTCATGCCGCTTGATCTGAGTCCCTTGAAAAAATACCAAACTGCCAAAGTTGAAGGCAGGAAGCCCAAGCCCGTTCTGGTGGAGTATCTCTACCTGGACCTACAAGTTTGCGATCGTTGTATCGGCACCGAACAAGTGCTGGAGGAAGTGCTTACAAAGCTGACTCCCGTACTGCAGCTTGCCGGGTACACACTGGAATACCGCAAGACAAAAATGGAAACACCGGAACTTGCCCAAGAGTATCGCTTTGAATCGTCCCCCACCGTCCGTGTGAATGGGCAGGATATTTGTTTGAACGTGCAGGAGAACCCCTGCGACTGCTGCAGTGATATCAGTGGTTCCATTGTGGATTGCCGGATCTTCGAATATGAAGGGCAAAGCTACGAAGTGCCTCCCCAGGAGATGCTCGCAGAGGCGATCTTGAAAGTGGTTTTCGGGTCACGAGGCGCGCCTTGTTGTGCTGAAAATGAGTACACCTTGCCCAAAAACCTAAGTGTTTTTTACAACGGAAAGAGCAACAAATCTGGCTGTGACTACGCGAGCAGCTGTTGCTGAAATCATTTAGAAAGGAATTAATCATGGTATTGTCCAATTTTAGAAAGAAGAAAAACGAAGGTCCAGAGTGCTGTGGTCCAATTGACGAAGTCAACTTTGTCAGCGCTGAAAGTGCCAAAGCGGAAGGCGCGAGCGTCAAGGTGCTGGGAAGCGGCTGTGCTAAGTGCAACCAGCTTGAAGCGGCAACTGTGGCAGCCCTGGAGCAGCTAGGCATGGATACCACCATCGATCACGTCAGAGATTTTGTACAGATCGCATCCTACGGGGTCATGACCACCCCTGCCTTGGTGGTGGATGGCAAAGTTGTCTCTTATGGCAAAGTGCTCAAGACCGAGGAAGTGGTAGCACTATTAAAAAAGATCAGAGGCTAAGTTATGGCACAGCAAAAATCTGCTGGTATCGGTTTCTTTGAAAAATATCTGACTGTCTGGGTGCTGCTCTGCATGGCGGCCGGAATCCTGATCAGCAAGTATCTGCCCGGCATACCGAATTTCCTTGGCAAGATCCAATACGCCAATCAAAATATTCCTATCGCCATCCTGATCTGGATCATGATCTATCCGATGATGATGAAGATTGATTTTCAGTCCATCAAAAACGTGCGCAAAAACCCGCTCGGATTGGTGATCTCGACAGGCAGCAGCTGGCTGATCAAACCTCTGCTAATGTTTGGCCTGGCATCCCTCTTCTTTTATGTCATTTTCAAAGCCTTCATCCCCACCGAGCTGGCACGCGATTACGTGACTGGCGCGGTTTTGTTGGGTGTGGCTCCCTGTACCGCGATGGTCTTCGTCTGGAGCAACCTCACCAAAGGTGATCCTGCCCACACCCTGGTACAGGTCTCGGTGAATGACTTGTTGATCATCGTCCTTTTTGTGCCGTGGGTTACCTTTTTGTTGGGCATCAACAAGGTCCAAATCCCCTGGAACACCTTGATTTTTTCCATTATCCTTTTTGTGGTCATCCCGCTGACCGCTGGGGCGATCACCCGGGTGGTGTTGATCAAGCGCAAGGGCTTGGAATTCTTCAACGAGAAATTCGTGCCCAAGTTCGACAGCATTACCACGATTGGTTTGCTGCTGACGCTTATTATCATCTTCACCTTTCAGGGCAGCGTGATCCTGAAGTACCCCTTCAATGTGCTCCTGATCGCGGTTCCGCTGGTGCTGCAAAACATCATCTCCGCCGCTTTCTCTTACCAATTGTGCCGCGTCGCAAAGCTGCCGCACAACATCGCCGCGCCAGCATCCCTGATCGCCGCCTCGGACTTCTTCGAGCTGGCGGTGGCGGTCGCCATTACCCTCTTCGGTCCGGATTCACCGGTCGTGCTGGTTTGCACGGTTGGGGTGCTCACGGAAGTGCCGGTGATGCTGATGTTGACGCGCTATGTCAACCGCACCAGGCACTGGTTCCCGGAAAAGGCTGGATAAAAAGATTCCAGCGCTTGGAAGGAAATCAGCGCAATAGGTCGGGTATATTTGCTCCTATAGCACCCGACCTTTATTTATTAATGTGCCGTCAATATCAAAGGGCGACGATAAATTTCTCTATCTGTTTCTGCCAGAAGATCCACTCGTGCCCGCCGGGTTCCTCCTGGTAGTGCAGCGGAACGCCAAGCTGCGCTGCCGTGTGAACAAATAGGCGGTTGAGCTGAAGCAGGTCGTCCTCCAACCCGCAGGCGGCGTAGAGGCGGGGCAGGGGAGCGGGGCTCACAGCAGCGTTCCTCAGCCAGGTCATCGGGTCGTGCAAGCTCCCCGAAAGTCCTTCCAGTCCACCAAAGATCATGTCAAACTCGTGCATGAGCGCAGGGTTTTCGATTTTATCGGGCGGCGCGAAAAATATGTTGAGTGCCAGCACGCCCGAGAGGCTGCAGGCAGCGGAGTATAGATCCGGGCGTAGAAAAGCCGCTTTGAACGCGCCGTAGCCGCCCATGGATATGCCGGCGATGTAGGTGTTCTCGCGCGCGCTGGAGATGCAGAAGGTCGCCGCGAGCCAGGCGGGCAGCTCCTCGGTGATGTAGCTGAAGTAAGCCTGCCCGTTCGCCATGTTGGCGTAAAAGCTGCGCCCGGCGGTGGGCATCACCACCACCAGGCCGTGCGCGCGGGCGAGGATCTCGATGTTGGTATAGCGCTGCCAGGCGGAGGCGTCATCGGAAAGCCCATGCAGCAGGTAGAGCACTTTGCGCTCTTCCAGCGGTTTGCCGCCGCGCGTGAGATCATCCGGCAGGATGAGATTGAGGGGCAAATTGACCCCTACTTTATCAGAATCATGATCGATTTGTATTAGCGCCACGTTGGGTCCTTTCTATTTAAAAGAACATTTCTTTTGCAATCCAAACAATTTCACTCCAGCCTCATATGGGAGGGGGAGGCGAAGCCGGGGCGAGGGTTGAGGTTGGCAAAGGCATTCCTCATCCACCGCAAGCGGTCCCCCTTCCCCAAGGGGAAGGCTAATAAACACCTCATCCACCGCAAGCGGTCCCCCTTCCCCAAAGGGGAAGGCTAATAAACACCTCATCCACCGCAAGTGGTCCCCACCTGCCCTGACCTGACATGGGTTCCCCAAAAGGGAAGGCAATGATCATTCCTCTTCCCTCGCGTCCAGGGGGATGCGCTTGAAGTCGGAGAGGAAGGAGAAGCCCAAGCTGAGGACCATCATCACAAGCGGGAAGATGGTCAGCAAAAAGCGCGCGGCGGTGCCGGGCTGGGGGCCGGGGACTTCACCCGAAACATATCCAAACAGGACTCCCAGGAGGGCATAGGCAGCGCTGGTGAAAAGTCCGTTCAGGCGGTTCATGAAGCCCAGCGCGTTGCTGATGATGCCCTCGCGGCGTACGTTGTGTTTGGCCTGGTCCTCGTCCATGATGCGTGAGTGGATCAGGTCCATGGTTGTGATCACGCCGGCGAAGCCGAAACCCACCAGCATGGCACACGCGAGCGCCACATAGAAGCTGTTGGCGAAGTAGAGCGGGATGTACGCCAGCGCCAGCGCCGCAATGGCAAAGCGCCAGACCTTCACCAGGTCATACTTCTTGACCCAGTTGGCCCAAACCGCCACCGAGCCAATCGCCACCAGCAGCACACCGCCAAACAGCAGCGACTGCCGCCCGCTGCTGATCTTGAGGGTGTACTTGGCGTAGATTGGCAGACCGGCCATCACCAGCGACATGCCGGCGCTGTAGAAGGCGTTGGTGATGCCCGCCACCCAAAACTTCTTGTTCGTCAGGAGCGTCTTGACGCTATCCCACAGTTGGGGTTTCTTTTCTTCTTCGGTGACGGGTTTCTCGTGGCTGGTGAGCGCCATGTAGATGATCACCGCTCCGCCGAGCAGGCCGTACACAATCGCGGTCGTGGACCATCCGAGCGCGTCGACCACCATCGGGGTCAGGGCGATGCTGATGATCATCGCCACCAGCTGAAAAGCCTGGCGCAGGGCGTTGGCTTTGGCGCGGGTGGCATCGGTGGTGAAGAGTTCGGGGAAGAGCGCGCCGTAGTTGGCGTTGATGACCGAGTCGAGCGTGCCGGTGAAGATGTAGAACAGCATGGCGTAGATGTAGAGCGCGTTGGCTTCGAGCCCAGCCGGGGTGCTATAGAAGAGGATCAGCCCGAGCACGAGCAGCGGGGTGCCGATCACGAGCCAGGGGCGGCGCCGACCCCATTTGGTGCGGGTGCGGTCCGAGAGGAAGCCATAGACCAGGTTGTCGGCGGCGTCGATGAAGGTGTAGATCAGCATGATCATGGCCCATTGCGCGGTGGTGACGCCGAGGGTGTCGACGTAGTACGCGAAGGCAAAGGTTTTGAGCAGGTTGATGGGGATGGACGTGCCGAACATGCCGATGGAGTAGTTGAAGGTTTTCAATTTATCGGATTTCACAGTGCGCCTCCTGGGGAAGATGGATGGTTGGATGGGGTAATTATAGTGCAGGATTCTGTTCGGCGTAGCCGGGGTGAGGGTAGCAGTTGGCAAAGGCATTTCTCATCCACCGCGAGCGGTCCCCCTTCCCCAAAGGGGAAGGCTACTAAACTCTCATCCACCGCAAGCGGTCCCCACCTGCCCTGACCTGTCACGGGTTCACCAAAGGGGAAGGCTACTAAACTCTCATCCACCGCAAGTGGTCCCCACCTGCCCTGACCTGTCACGGGTTCCCCATTGGGGAAGGCTAAGTTGCGCTTTGATTTGCAAGAATTGCAACGTTTTATGATAGGGCAGAATGGTAGGATCTTTGCGAATTTCGGTTTTTTGTTGCATTTTTGCAAATCATTTCTCTGTCCGCTTTACCTTACCCTCACCCTGGTTTATGGAATCCGGGGTGGCAACCTTTGCGGTTAGCGATGGCTCAGCGGTGCTCCTGGTTGAGGTTTTTCCACTTTTTCCGCTATTTCCGGTGTTTTTTGATAGCGCAGGCGGGCGGATTGAGCGGAAAAACCTATTTGTTAAGGTGCTAATTTGTGGAAGGAATCACATGAGTATAGAATAGCACAAATGTTCTGTTAATTCAAGGCGGCAATGGAGCGAAATTGCTTTCTCCTTGGGGAACCCATGGCAAGACAGGGCAGGTGGGGACCGCTTGCGGTGGATGAGGTAAAATCCTAACATCATAAGAACTTGACGCAGAAAAGAATCAGATGCCATTACCGAAAAATCCCTTCCTTTCCCCTGTTGCACGAAATCTCCGCAAACGAATGACAAGGCAAGAAAAGCATCTCTGGTACGATTTATTACGGGATTTTGAGGTTCAGTTCAACCGACAAAAAGTGATCAATGATTTCATAGTCGACTTCTACTGCCACGCTGCTCGACTAGTGGTTGAAGTTGATGGCGGGCAACATTTTGATCCTGCAAATCGACAAAAGGATATCGAGCGCACTAAGATTTTGAACTCCTATGGTATTGAAGTGCTTCGATTTACAAATGATGAGATCGATAATCACTTTCATGAAGTGTGCGCTAGGATCAAGGAAAAAGTTAAAGGAAAATTCTAACCCTCACCCCGGCTGCGCCGACCCTCTCCCAGGAGAGGGCTAAGGAATAGGTCTACGCCGAGAGGCTGACCCAAAAGCAAGTTGGATCGGCCTCTTTTTTGGTTAGATTTGGCAC
>DAOOPV010000057.1:0-14601 GCA_035388405.1 Anaerolineaceae bacterium | reverse complement strand
GTCCATAATGAATTGTTTTTCTTTGCCATTACTTTTTCTCCTGACGATTTAGGATGCTTCTATCAAGGCGTTTTAGAGCCGTGTGGATCATTTTCACAGTATTTAATTCATCATCAATGCGGATCAGACCCGCTGCCGAATGCAGGTAACGCTGTGGCACCGAGACTGAGACGCTCGGGACTCCCGCGCGGGTTTTGTGGATCTCACCAGCGTCAGTTCCGCCCAGCCCTGGCTGGCGGAACTGCCAGGGTATTTTCTCCGCTTCAGCCGACTCGATCAGCCACTTGATCAGTCTCTGATCCCCAATGGTGCCGCGATCCATGATGTAAATTGCCGGACCATCGCCCAGTTTGGTGTTGTGGCTGGTGTTTGGTAAGCCATCGTAATGCGGCAGATCGTTGGCAGGGGTTGAATCCATGGCGATGCCAATTTCCGGATCGAAGGCAAAGGCTGCGATTCTTGCGCCGCGCAGACCAAGTTCCTCCTGGACGGTGAACGCCGCCAGCAGGTCCACGTTCTCTGGCGCGTTTTTGACCAGTTGGATCAAGTTATAAACTCCCAGCCTGTCATCCAGCGCCTTGGAGCGAATGCTCGGACCCAACACTGCCAGCTTTGTTGCAAAGGTTCCCCGATCGCCCACTTTGACCTTGGAGCTGCCTCCAGGTCCAACATCAATACGCAGCTGGTCCACTTTGAGCACTTGCTTGCGTTCTTCGGGTGTGGTCAGGTGGATAGCTTTGGCACCAATCACTCCCGGGATGTGGTCCCGACCGATGGTGACCGGCTTGCCTACCAACTGGCGAGGGTCTACGCCGCCGATGACGCGGAATTCATAAACACCATCACCTTCATCGTTAACGATCATGAAGCCGACTTCGTCCATGTGGGCTGCGATCATCACCTTGACGCGGTCCGCGCCAGTACCCTCACGCCGAACCAACACGTTGCCCATCGCGTCCGTGGTGGTGAAGTCAGCAAAATCACGCAATTCTTCAAGAACGATCGCGCGCACTTCCTGCTCATCACCCGAAACGCTCAAGGCATTGCAAAGTTTGGTGAGCAGATCTATTTCTGTTTTACCCAGGCGGGGATTAAACTTGGTGGAAATTTCTCGTTTTGCCATTTTGGTTTACTCCCAGATCACGGTTTTCATGAAATCGAGCGGAAGACCAGCGATAAACTCAGCCATTAATCTTCCAGCCCGCCGGACATCCTTCAGCGAGACAACCTCAACCGGGGTGTGCATATAGCGCAGCGGGATAGCGAGTTCGATCACGGGTATGCCGGCTTCCGCCACCTGGATATCCCAGGCGTCCGTGCCCGAGCCAGTTGGCGCCAGTTCCTTTGCTACGCTGATCTCATACTCCTCAGCGGTCGCCACCATGGCTTTATGCAAAGCCGGGTGGTTGCAGGAGCCCCAGGTGAGAGGAGTTACCTTGCCCATCTCAAAATTGCCGATGCCCGCGCCGCCCGGTGCCTTGGCAAAGGTGACGTCAATCACGATCGCAAAATCCGGTTTGATCGCAACCGCATCTGTCATTGAGCCAATGCCACCCACTTCTTCCTGCGAGGTTGCCACAGCCATCACATCCCAAAGGTGCTTGCGCTTTGAGAGCATCTCCAGCGCAACGGTGACAGCCGCAACAGACGCGCGGTTGTCGAGGGTGTGCCCGCTGATGCACTCGCTGCTGAGTTCCATCGGCTCGGTTGCAAAGGAAATAACATCTCCCACGCGGACGAGTTTTTTGACCTCATTTGGCAACAAACCAGTGTCAACCAGCAAATATTTCTGCGGCAGGGGTCCGGATTTTCCGTCTTTTGGCAGTAGACCTGCCGGGGGCATAACCACCATGCCCGGCAGATCCCGCGCAACGTCTGCGTTAGTCGCATGCACTGTCACCATCTGCCCAGGCAGGATACGCGGGTCTACCCCGCCAACCTGCATGAAGCGCAGAAAGCCTTCAACAATGCCGGTCACGATTAAACCAATCGCATCCATGTGGGCCGCAATCATCACACTGGGTCGGGGTTCTGAGCCTTCTCCGCGCTGGATCGCCACCAGGCTGCCAAGATTATTGACGCGCATTTCGTCAGATAGCGGCTGCCAGGCATCCCGGATAATCTCACGGATTGGGTCCTCATAACCGCTTGGACCCCCGGCAGAGATCATTTCTTTCAAGTGTTGTTTCAGATCAAGTTTCATAAGCCTCTCTCATGGGTTAGGCGTAGGTTCAACCAAAGTCTCGGTTGGTGTTTCAGTGGGGGTATCCGTCGGTTCAGGAATGGGCGTATCGGTTGGTATAGGGACGGAAGTGGCGGTTGGTGTAGGAACGGGCGTATCGGTTGGTATAGGGACGGAAGTATCAGTTGGGAGTGGAGTCTCCGTGAGCGTTGCAGTTTCCGTTGGCGTCCAGGTCGGTGTCACCGTTGATGTTGGCGGCAGTGTGTTCGTCGCCGTGGGTGTAATGCTGGCCGTACGGGTGAGATAAGGGGTCAGGGTCACGCTCGGGATAAACGTCGCCGTGCTGGTGAGTGTCGCCGTGACGGTTGCTCGCTGCGGTCCGCGGTTGAGTCGTAAAAGGATGACCCCCAGCAGGTAACAGGGGATTGTGATCAGTATGATCAGTGTCAGCATATATCGCGTGCGTGTGCGATTAGAGATTTCGTCCACCAGAGCTCCGTCTGCAGTTCATCTTATCACCAGCCACATCACCCGGCAACTTTGCTAATTATAGCCCACCCCCCTAAACTCTCAACAATATTAAGCCGGGTCGAATATTTTTCCCGGATTAAGGATATTGTTGGGGTCCAGGGCGCGCTTAAGCGTGCGCATCAATCCCAGCTCGTGAGGATCAACGACTTCCTGGAAGTAGGCCTTGCGCTTGATGCCAATGCCGTGTTCGCCGCTCAGTTTGCCGCCGAGCGCCATGACCACCGCGTATAAGCGCCTCACGACCTGATCCTCTACAACATACCACTGGTCAAGCGGCATTTCAGGCGGTTTGATGAGCGTCGTATGCAGGTTGCCGTCGCCGGCATGCCCATAGGATGGCATGGAAAGGTTGAACTCAGCCGCGAGTTTGGCAATTTCCTCAGTCAGCGCCGGGATCTGCGCGATCGGCACCACGATGTCTTCCAGGCTTTGGTGGGGCGAGTAGACCTTGAAGGCTTCGGCAATATTGCGCCGCACCGCCCAAACCCGTTCCTGGGTGGTGTAATTGTCTGCCACGTAGACCTCGATCGCCTGGTGCTCCATGCACAGGTCGCCGATCATTTCGGCTTCGCCATCCACCTGGTCTTGCGTGGTGCCGTCAACCTCGATCAGCAGCATTGAACCACAGCTCTCATAGTCGAGGTGTTCGTTCAGATATTTGCAGGAGGTTTCCACCGCAAGGCGGTCCATGAACTCCACTGAGGTCGGGATAATGCCCAGCTGGCTGACGATCATTGGCACGATCTCGATCGCACTCTGCACGTCCGGGAACAACACCAGCAGGTCCGTTTTGGCTTTTGGCAAGGGCGTGAGCTTGATGGTTGCGCTGGTGACGATTCCCAGCGTGCCTTCGGAGCCGATATAGAGACGCTTGAGGTCGTAGCCCGAAACATCCTTGACGATCTTTCCGCCAATCCTGATCACATCGCCAGCCGGTGTAACCACCTCCATGCCGGTGATGTAGCGCTCTGTCACGCCGTATTTGATGGCTTTGCCGCCGCCGGCATTCTCGGCGATGTTCCCGCCGATCTGGCAAGACTCAAGGCTCATCGGATAGCCGGCGAAGAAAAGCCCATTATCTGCCACGGTGGCATTGATCTCGTTAGTCACGATGCCAGCCTGGACTTCGATCATCATGTTTTGCAGGTCCACGTCGAGCACTTTGTTCATTTTTTCGAAAGCCATCAGGATCCCGCCGTGCAGTGGGATTGCGCCGCCGGAGAGCCCCGAGCCGGCTCCGCGCGGAGTGACCGGGATAAGGTGCTCATTCGCCAACTTCATGATTTCTGCCACCTGCTGTGTGCTGGTGGGGGTTACGATCACTTCCGGCATTCCGGAAAATTGGTCCTTGGGGGTTTCGTCGTGAGAATAGGCTTCAAGCTTTTCCTCGTCTAAAATGACATTCGACGCGCCAACAATTTGCGCGAGTTTGGCAACGATATCAGGCGTAATGGGGTTGTAGGTTGTCATGATTTTCTCTCCTCGAGCCGGGAAATCAGTTCAGGCAGGACCTGGAAGGCATCCCCGACAATCCCAAAATCCGCTACCTGGAAGATAGCCGCGTTTGGGTCCGTGTTGACAGCTACGATGGTTTCAGCAGTTTTCATGCCTGCCAGGTGTTGAATTGCGCCCGAGATTCCCAAAGCGATGTAGAGTTTTGGCAACACGGTTTTGCCGCTTAGGCCAACCTGCTGCGGGTATCTCGCCCAGCCGCGGTCAACCGCGTCGCGCGAGGCGCCGACCTTGCCGTTCAGTAACTTTGCCAGGTCGTGCAGGAGTTTGAAGTTGTCGGACTTTTTCATGCCCCTTCCACCCGACACGATCACGTCGCTGTCCTGCAAGTTGCTTTCGTCATTGGCTTCTGCCTCGAAAGAGAGCAGCTTTACGCGCTTGTCCACCAGTTCGGGCTTTAACGCCACCTGCTGGATCTGCCCAGTGCGGGAAGTGTCTGCCGGCAGCGGTTGGGTGGACCGCGGTCTGACTGTCGCCATTTGAGGGCGGTGGTTGGGGGTCTTGATGGTAGCCAGGATATTGCCGCCAATCGCCGGGCGGGTCTGCAGCAGGTCGCCAGTGTTCAGGTCTATCTGGAGATCGGTGCAGTCTGCCGTCAAACCGGTATGCAAGCGCATCGCCACGTGCGGCATTAAGGTACGACCGTTATTGGTGGCAGCCGCCAGGATGATGTTGGGCTTCATTTGCTGCACCAGATCGATCAGTACGTTGCTGTAAGTCTCAACAATAAAGGCGTCCAAAGCAGGGTTCTGTACGCTTATCACCAGGTCTGCCCCGTGATGGATGAGAGTGGTTAGTTCGGCGTCGCTGACGTTCGCGCCGATCAAGACCGACACCAGCTGCTCACCGCAGGCATCCGCCAGGCTTCTGCCCCTGGCTAATAACTCGTACGAGACAGACTTCAGCTTGCCGTTTGCGGCTTCGGCGATGGTCCAGACGTTCGCATTTTTTTCACTCATATCAATTTTCTCTCTTCCAGAAAAGTGATCAGGGCATCCACAG
Source organism: Anaerolineaceae bacterium (assembly GCA_035388405.1). Lineage (GTDB taxonomy): Bacteria > Chloroflexota > Anaerolineae > Anaerolineales > Anaerolineaceae > Mesolinea. Next base: position 9,374 of record DAOOPV010000057.1, on the reverse strand, counting down.
CCGCACTCACATCTTTATCCTCTTTTATTGTCACCATCTGTCCGTTCCGGGTCACCTTCGGCGACTTGGTGGAAACTACCCTGGTGGGCGAGCCTTTCAGCCCGAGATATTCCAGCTTCAAGCCAAGGTCTTGGGCGGTCAGCACGGGGATATCAACGGTTTTTGCTTTCTTCTTGCCGCGCAGGGTAGGCAGGCGCGGATAGCTGATCTCCTTCACCACGGTGAGCAGGCAGGGCAAGGGCAGTTGCAAGGTTTCGATGCCTTCTTCAACCGACCGCTCCACCGTGATGGTTTTCAGCTCCAGGTCAAGCGCGTTCACTTTGCGTACGTAGGTCGCCAGGGGAACGTCCAGCCCGGAGGCAATGTTGGGACCCACCTGGCCAGTATCGCCGTCCGTAGCGCGTTCGCCCGCCAGGATCAGGTCAAAGTCACCGATGCGTTTGATGGCATTGATCAGTGCGTAAGCGGTTGCCCAGGTGTCCGCCCCGGCAAACGCCCGGTCCGAGAGGATATAGCCGTCGTCACAGCCCATCGCTATCGCCTCTTTTAAGGCTTTAACCGCATTGAGCGGTCCCATTGTGAGGACGGTTACGGTTGCGCCGAATTTTTCCTTGAGCATCAGGGCAGTTTCGATGGAATAGAGATCCAGGGGGTTCACAATGCTGACCACCCCATCCCGGACCATCGTGCCGGTTTCGGGATCCATTTTGACATTTCCCGTCTCTGGCACTTGTTTGATTGGAACAATAATTTTCAACATGAACAAACTCCTCGGGAAGCTTTTCGCACTATCTGGCAGTTATTGTACTTCAATAGGATTGTTAAAACTCAAGGGCGTATATCGGAGGAGGGATATTCTAACTAAGTGTGAAGTAAAAAGACTCGGTCTACTTTTTTCGGAAAATTACCTGAAAAGAAACAATGTTATAATTTTCACATAATTCAGGGGTTTAATTCGAAACCCCCTTATCATTCAAAAGGAGATTATTATGAAAAAAAGAGTATTGCTTGTCATCAGTATCATTGTCATCCTGATGGGCGTTATGGCGCTCATCCCCGGCATCAAACTGGGCGAGGAACCCGCCTGGCATGCCGCTGTTAAGATCGTCGTCGGCTTGGTTGGTCTCTGGGTTTCACTGCAGAAGACCGGCAAAACCAAGACCGCGCTGTTGGTTATTGGTATCCTGCTGGCAGTTATGGGCTTGGTGGACGTGCTCGGCTTGTTGAAATTGGGCACCGAACCCGTCTGGCACTCGATCGTCAAGATCGTGATCGGCGCAGTTGCCATTTACCTCGGCGCCACCAACCTAAAAGAAGACTAGGACCGGAGCAAAACCAGCATAGATTTTTCGCTGGTTACCTTTGTCCAAAAAAGACAGCAGCTAATAACTGCTGTCTTTTTTGTTCCAATTACCCATTAGTCGCCTAACCTGGGCGACATTCTAGAAAAAAAAGGCATAGTCTCAACTCGCAGTGCAACTGCAAGGGTTTGCGCATTCCGCCGATAATCTCAATGTCGAAGCAGGTAGGGTGGTTCATCGTGCTCAAAGAGTATGGCGTCACAAAGCATTTGCAGGAGCACACCGAGCTGTAGCCAACCCACCAACGCATAACAATTTCTTCACTCTTGTCATCCTGAGCAACGCGAAGGATCTATTTGGTAAAAATCAGATTCTTCGCAAAAGAGGCTCAGAATGACAGAAAGGCCGGCTTGAACCCCGCGAAAATACATGGGGCAGGCTACGCATACTCTTCGAGCACGATGAACCACCCTACGAGGGCGAGAGTGTTTAGCCTTGCGGGTCAACAAAAACCGACAGATGGTAGAATCAAAAAAGAAAATTCGAGGATAGAAATTATGAAAACTGCCATCTGGTGGATCAGGCGCGACCTGCGCTTAAGTGATAATCAGGCACTGACCGAAGCGCTTCGGCAGGCTGATCTGGTTGTGCCTGTGTTTATCCTGGATCCAAAGTTGCTGGACTCGGAGTATGCGGGTCAAGCGCGGTTGGCTTTCCTTTTCGCCGGTCTGAGAGAGCTGGAAAAGAACCTGAGGCAGCGCGGCAGTCAGCTCATCCTGCGGCGCGGTGATCCGCTCGAAGTCCTCACGAGCCTGGTGCGCGAGACAGACGCCGAAGGTATTTTTGCGGAGGAAGACTTTTCCCCGTATGCCCGCCAGCGCGATGGTAGAGTCGCGCTTTTCCTCCCCCTGAAACTTGTTCCTGGAGTTACAGTTTTCCACCCGGAATTACTCCTCAAAGCGGACGGCACCCCCTACACAGTCTTCACCCCCTTCAGCCGCAAGTGGCGCAGCCTGCCGACCAGCGGCAGCCCCCTGCCCGCTCCGGATCACTTCTTTGCCCTCCCTGTCCTGGAAAGCATGGTGATACCTCAAAAACCCGACCACCCGGCTGAGAGCTCATTCAAAGCAGGCGAGCAGGAAGCAGAACGACGACTCTCCGCCTTTGCCGACTCCGCGATTTTTGACTATTCGGATATGCGCAACCGCATGGACCTGGAAGGCACTTCGCAGCTTTCCCCTTACCTGCGCCTGGGCATGCTCTCCGCCCGCCAGGCGGTTTGGGCTGCGCAGGAATCATCCCAATCCGCAAGGACCACGGACGCCCAAAAGGGCGCAGAAACCTGGCTCAATGAGCTCATCTGGCGGGAGTTTTATGCCGCCATCCTCTATCACTTCGCCTATGTGCGCCAACAGGCATTTCGGGCTGAACTGCGGAATATCCCCTGGCGCAATGACCCGAGCGGTCTGGCTGCCTGGAAAGCCGGGCTCACCGGTTACCCAGTGGTGGATGCCGCCATGCGCCAGTTGCGCGCCACAGGATGGATGCACAACCGCGCGCGCATGATCGCCGCATCCTTCCTGACCAAGGACTTATTGATCAACTGGCAGGAGGGGGAGCGCTATTTCATGCAACAGCTGTTGGATGGCGATCCAGCCTCCAACAACGGCGGCTGGCAGTGGACCGCCGGCACGGGCACGGATGCAGCGCCGTATTTTAGGGTCTTTAACCCCATTTTGCAGGGGCTCAAGTTTGACCCCCAGGGCGACTACGTCCGCCGTTGGGTGCCGGAACTGTCTCTGGTACCCAACAAATACATCCACACCCCCTGGGAAATGCCCGATGACCTTCAAAAACAGGTTAACTGCCGGATCGACAGCGACTATCCGAGCCCAATTGTTGACCATAGCCTGGCACGCGAGCGTGTTTTGATCGCCTATCGCAGTGGGTCCGGGCTAAGTGGCTGAGCTTCCTTCCATTAATCATAAGAGAATCTGACAGGTGCAAAAATGACATTTCCAACAGTAAACGGTTCAAATTTACAAAGAGCGAAACTAACTCTCCCTCAGGATTTCGCGGGCGATTACAATCTGCTCTTTATCGCCTTCCAACAGTGGCACCAGGATGAAGTGAACACCTGGATACCGCTGGCTGAGTCCTGCGAAGCCCAATTCCCGGGACTGGTTTACTACGAACTGCCCACTATTCGCGCCTTGAATGCTTTCTCCAAGTTTTTTATCAATGAGGGCATGCGGGCGGGCATCCCCAACCCAAAATCGCGCGAACGCACGATAACGCTTTACCTCGAAAAGGATGATTTCCGGACTGCCTTGGGTTTGGAAGATGAAGAGCACATTTTCGCGCTGTTGATTGACCACCAGGGCAATGAACTATGGCGCGCCAGAGGTCCGCTAAGCCCGGTCAGTGAAGCAAAGCTGCTCGAGGTGCTCGGTCGCACCATCCAAAAAAATTAGACAAAATCTTAGAGAATTGCCAGGCTCTAAAACTACTGGGAGAAGATTCTTTCGGGTTATGGGCTGTTAATAATTGTCGGATTCTGTCAATAATTTGGGTTTTTATCAGTCCTGCCCTATACTCCAAACATGGGAAAAGACTTTCTTAGAATTGACGACCGCCTGATTCACGGACAGATCGTGATGGCGTGGTGCAAGACCCTGGGAATTAGGGAAATTGTGGGCATCGACGACAAGTTGGTAGCCAACAAAACCCTCCAATCCATCATGCTGATGGGAATACCAGCACAGTACAAAAAAGCAATTGTATCTTCTGAAGACGCGCGCAAGTTTCTGGCAGAAAAAGCTGACCACAACCGCCTTTTTGTTACCCGCTGGCCGCAGGATCTACTGAAGTTTTCTGAAGAACTACTCGCTCTCGAGACAGTTTACATCGGTAACGCTGCCAAAACCCCTACTTCAAAATACAGTTTCTCCCGGGAAGGCGGCAGCGTCTTTTACGCCAGTGATGAAGACATCCAGCTGTTTAATGACCTTTCCGCGCAAGGTGTGAAACTGATCGTGCAGACTGTGCCTAACGCCCCCGCGAAGACCTGGATTGAAGCAAAAGCCACTTTGCGACCCATTTAGCAGTACAAGAAGAAGTAATTTGCTTCTTCTTTTTTTATCCAAATTCAATTCATTTCTCAAGGAGGTATTCGTATGTCAGTTTTGCAAATGGTCCTGATTGCGCTGTTTATTTACCTCGGCGCAATTGGATCCATCGTGGGGAACACGATCGGTTGGTACTGTCTGGGTCGACCGCTCGTGGCATCCTTCGTGGTGGGTCTTATCATGGGTGACGTGCAAACCGCGCTGCTTGTTGGGGTTCCCCTTCAAATTGCGTATTTAGCCAATGTCACTCCGGGTGGCGCTGTTGCGTGGGATCTTTCCTACGCCACCTATATTGGCACGGCGACAGCCATCGCACTAAAAGGCACCGTGGCCTCAACTCCTGCCCTGATCGGTCTGGCCTTCACAGGAGCCGGTTTGGGTGGTGTTGTCGGTGGCACCATGTGGGGTATTCACTACTCTTTGGACGTCTTCCTCAATCGCTGGGCAGAACGCCTCGCTGAGCAGGGTGAGACCCGCAAGATGTGGATGCCGAATGTGTTGGGCGGTCAGGCTATTGGCTTCCTCGCCCGCTTTGTGCCGGCTCTCGCCATCCTCGCCGCTATTAACGCGGCAGGTTCATCCAGTGGTTTGAACATTCCGGGTTGGTTCATTACCGGTATTTCAACCTTCGGCAGCATGATGGCTGCTCTTGGTATGGGTATCATTCTGAGCTTCCTGGTCAAAAAGAACATCCACTGGGCAATTTTCCTGGCTGGCTTCGTGCTGGTCACTTACTTTGGCCTGAACACCATGGCCGTTGCAATCGTCGGAATTATTGTTGCGTTCATTGTCTACGCAGCTGGTAACCGACAGGAGGCATTTTAACAATGGCTAAGACAGTAAGCGCAAAAACCCTTCGTAGTTCCTTTAATCAATGGTTCTTCTGGAATGGCTGTTCGCAGCAAGCTGAAAGCATGCTGGGCATGGCTTTTGGTCAGTCCATGTCGCCAGTCATTGAAGAACTCTACGATTCAAAGGAAGAAAGAGCTGCTGGTCTGAAACGACACATCACTCTGTTCAACACTGAATCGCAGGTTGGTTCCGTTTGTAATGGTATTGCCATCGGCATGGAAGAACAACTTGCCAACGGCGTCGGCGCTCCCGAATCCATCCAGGAAGCCAAAGTTGCCCTGATCGGCCCGACTTCCGCCATTGGCGACTCCCTGTGGGTTGCCACCATCATTCCCCTCCTGCTCACCATCAGCCTGACCCTTTCGCAGTCGCTGACGAATGCTCCCTGGGTTGGACCTGTGCTCTACATGCTGGTTTATCCCCTGGGCACCTATCTCCTCAGCTGGAAGATCTTCCGCACTGGTTACAAAGCCGGGTTGGAAGGCGTGCAGCAGTTCATGGCAACCGGTCAGCTTGACAAAATCATGGAAGCAGTCACCATCCTTGGTCTGATCGTTGTGGGCGGCCTCACAGCCACATTCGTGAATGCCAGCCTCAATCTTGACATCAAAACCACAACCCAGGTGTTTGATGCGGCAACACAGACCTACACTGATGGCATGATCTCAGTCTTCAACCTGGACAATCTGCTCAATAACGTTTTCCCAAAGATCGTTCCTCTTGCCCTGACCCTGTTGGTCTACTATCTCTATGCCAAGAAAAACTGGAAACCGATCGCTATCATGGGTCTGATCCTCGTTTTGGCAGTGATCGTGACCGCCATTGGTTTCATCCCGGGCATCGGAGCCTTCAGTTAATATTTTGTTAGGAGTAAATAGATATGATCGAATTAGAGTACATCACAAAACTCAAGCAGGTAATCGAAAAGATTTCTGTTGAGCAGTCAGATAACATTCGTGCCGCAGCCGATATTTGCGCGGAAGTGATCAATTCAGGCAAACTCGTTCACCTGTTTGGTAGCGGTCACAGTGTCCTGCCAGTGCAGGATGTTTTCCCGCGCTACGGCGGCGTGGTCGGCTGGCACCCCGTTATGGATCCACGCTTGATGTGGAATAACGTAATTGGTCCAGGCGGCGCTCGTGAACTGCTCTGGATTGAACGGCAAGAAGGCTACATTAAGAACTTCCTGCAGAGCTACAACCTCCAGGAAGGCGAGGCGATGATCGTCTTTTCGCATGGCGGTCTAAACGCGGCTCCGATTGAAGCTGCAATGTATGCCAAGGCGAAAGGTCTGAAGGTCATCACCATCACCAGCGGCGAGAATTTCAAAGTAGCCAAGGCAAACCATTCCTCCGGGAATAAACTTGGCGACCTGGCGGATGTACTCATCGATAACTGCAGTCCGCTTGAAGATGCCCTGGTCGTCATTCCTGGCTATTACCAGAAGGTTGGAGCTTCTTCAACCATCTCAGCCATCTGCATAGCCCAGGCTATCGCTTCCGAAACAGCGCTGCGCCTGCAGAAACTGGGACACAAGATGAATATCTTTGTCTCCCCCAACGTAACCGAAGTTCCCAAGGAATACATGCACGAAGTGTATGCCGACTATACGGAAACGGTGCTTCGCAACCACAATATGTAATTTGGTGTTACGAAACGGGAGCTTGCGAAAACAAGCTCCCGTTTTCTTACACGGAAAACCCTCTTATGGATTCGAATTCTCTCCTCACATTCTTCGACACCTATAAACTCCCCATCATTAGTTTTGTTGTGATGGTGCTGCTGGCTTTCGGGCTAATTCGCCTGACGCTTTCGCTTCGTACTTCAGCAGAAAAGGAACTGGCAAAGCTGCAGTACACCAATCCGACCCTCTTCCTCGAACGGCTGCAAAACAATCGCCGGCTAACCTGGGTATTTCGGAAAAGTGAGCTACTCTTGATGCAGCTTGACGGTCAGATGCGCCTTGGCCAGAATGACCAAATCCAGCGACTCATAAAGAACCTGGATGCCCAGCGATTGCTCCCTCGTGAGAAGGTGGAATACCTGCAGAAACGGATGTCATTTTTTGCTTCAACTGGAGATGTTGAGGAAGCCAAAGACAGTTTTATGAAACTGGCAACCTACTTGCGTTCGGTTAAGGCGGATGAGGTGGAAAGGTATCGGGTCATGCTTGAGGAGGGGGAAGAGATCATCCAGGTCTACCTGGATAAAAACCCGGATTATCGCGGCACGCTCCAGGCCAAGCTTGCCGCTACCACAAACCCAATCCAAAAAGGCATTCGACTTTACCGGCTCGCCAAACTCTCTTGGTTTGCACAGGACGAAGCGGCGGCTCGCAGCTACCTTGCCCAAGCGAAGCCGCTCCTCGCGGGCAGCGACTATGCCCCGATTATTGAGCAAGCAGGGGAAGACCTCAGCATACTGGCAATAAAATAACGCATCGGTTATGATTCGTCTCGGTGTGCCTGATCAGGCTATGCACCGGGAAACTGAGGTTTTGCCATGAATCTGCTGACCAAGATGCGCGAGGTCAAAGACCTGACCCCCTCTGAAAGACACATTGTCGAATACATCTTTGCCAACCTGAACGAAATTGTCAACATTGGCATCGTTGAACTGGCTGAACGGACATGCACCTCCACAGCAACGGTAAAAAGGCTGTGCAAGAAGGTCGGCAAGGACAGCTACATCGATTTCAGGCTGGAACTCTCCTTTGAACTCATGCGCTACAACCAGAATTCCATTCTGAAGACCGCACAGACTCCGGTTGACCGTTACGACTCTCTGGATGATATCGTGGCTAAAGTTGCCAATCAGAACGCCAAATCCATCCTGGATACCATAAGCACCAACACCGCCGAAAACATCGCAGCGGTTGTGGCTGCCATGGCAAAGGCGAAACGCATCGACTTCTACGGCATGGGTCCTTCCCACGTGGTTGCCCTGGACGCCCAGATCAAATGTATGCGCCTCAGCATCCCCAGCAGCGCCTTTGGCGACCGCATCTCGATGATGCTGAATGCCAAAGCCTACACTGAGGACACGCTGGCGTTCATCATCTCCTACACCGGAAAAACCACTGAGATGCTCGAGGTAGCCAGGGAGCTTGTGAGGGTGGGCAGCGGCACCGTCTCTTTGACCTCAGTCAAACCAAATGACCTGGTTGACCTTTGCACTTACAACTTGTTTGTTGATTCGACAGAATCCTGGAACCGTCTGGGGGGAATGAGTAGCAGGATCTCGACCCTCAACCTGATCGACATTCTCTTCACTGCTCTGATCAATTCGGATTACCAGAAGTTTACCCAGAATATGAGTAAAAATATGGTGAACAACGAATCCCGGCCAAATTAAGAGATCTGGCTTAGCTGTTTAAAAGCAGACTCTCGGCTATTTCTTTTTCTTTTCCTTCAGCAGTTTCTTGTTGCGTCGATTCCACAGGGTGATAAAGACTGAAAACAAGACACCTGCAATCGCCAGGGCGACGTATATCATCCCACCCCAAAGATTTCCAAGTTGGAATCGTTTCACTGCCTCAATGATAGCAATGACCAAAATCACCGCGCTGGCAATGTAACACGAGAAGACTACCGTATCTGATACGGTTTGAACTGCTGGCGGATCTTTTTGTTTTTGGGTCCCCGTGGAAAATTTCATTTTTGCCATTTGTCACCTCATGGGATAAAGCACATAGTGGGTATACCATGAAACAGCACGAATTGGCAAAAAAACTGCTTGCCAGGCCATACAAGGCATTAAGCTGTGAATAGGACCAGAGGCTATGCACATTTAATCTCATTACGCCGTAATCGGCTATAATTAGGAGGCAATCTCATTATTGAACGGAGGTACATCATGGCAACTAAAGATAAAGCTGGAAAAGAAGAACGTAAAAAACCCAAATTGTCCATCAAAGAAAAGCGCAAAGTGAAAGAGGAGAAGAAGAAAACCACTTCTGTCACCAATACCGGCGCTTAATCCAATCCGAATTAGCCGAAAGCCAGCCCTTATCAGGCTGGCTTTTTTGTCCCGTAAAAAAATGTAGGATTACCATACATCTTGGACAATGAGTAAGAAAAGGAAAGCAGGAAAT
>DAOOPV010000056.1:0-14910 GCA_035388405.1 Anaerolineaceae bacterium | reverse complement strand
GTGTTACCTATGTCCTGTCACATTCTGTTACCTATCTCCTGATACCATACACTCGTCGCCTTCCGAAAAACAACCAAACGGAACGGCGCATTGCCGTTTCCTACTAAGCCCCAAAGGTTAGTATGTGTTTAACCTTGGCGATGGCTTCGCTAAGAGTGAAACCCAGGTAGATCCCGCCAAGTTCCTTGCGAGCTTCCGGGTTCTCGTCCATGTACCGCCCCCCGTATCCCAGCTTCGGTTTTCCGCGTAAATTTGCCAGTTTTTCGGCGAATCCACGCAATAGATAGGCAGTTGGTTCCTGGTTGACTGTCAGGCAGATAAGCTTGGGTTTTGCGTAAGTGGAGTAGTCCAACAGGTCTTCCACCGGCAAATCGGGTCCGAGATATTCGACAAACAAGCCAGCCTGGCGAAGTAAAACCGCCAGCATGAGGGCGTTCAACTCGCGCATTTCCTCAGGTCCACAGCCCACCAGGATCAACGCTCCTTCCTTGACCACCGGCAGGTTGTGCATCATTCCCTGGAGAGTGCTGTTGAGATATCCGAGAGCCATATGCTCGGTGGCGATCAGTATTTCGCCGCGAAACCAGGCTTCATTCAAGAGCTCGAGGCTTGGGCTTATTATTTCCTCGAAGATCGTCAGAAGACTGAAATAGGTCTGGCATTCATCCAGGATGGCATTGGCGCGGTCTTCGTTGTGCGCGATCATCGCGCCAAAGAGGATTTCAGCAAAGTCACGCGCGGGACGCGGTGGCTTTCGGCGAGGAGTTTCAGTAACAATCGTCTGAATGCTTTCAGGCCAACTGCCCTTCTCCTGTTCCTGCTTGAAATGATGCACCACCTGGCTGATGCTCACGCCAGAATCCAGGCGGCGTTGGACCCAGAGGAGTAGCTGGATATCACGTTCGGAATAGAGGCGGTAACCATTAGGCATGCGTGTCGGCTGAAGCAAATCATAGCGCCGCTCCCAGGCGCGCAGAGTCACCGGCTTGATCCCTGTACGATTCTGCACCGCCTTGATGGTAAATGTGGGTTCAATCGGAAAACTGTCAATGGTAGTCATGGGCTACTCCTTCAGCAATCTGGATGCCTCAAAAATATCGTCGAGGAACTTCTGGCGTTCTTCATGGGTCATCAAACGGGGTTTGGCGGTTTCTTCAAGCGTGATTGTTAATAGTTGGGTGGAAATATGACGCCCCTGGTAGAAGAAATGCTTCTGAATGATGCCATCATAGGTTATGTAGAACTCAGGTTGGTCAAAAAAGAGATTTCCCAACCCGTAATGAATGAAGGTGTGGTTCCAGAACTCCATTCCCTTGGTGACATGGCTTTGACTGCCATTGACGATCACCGCGCCAGCATCAGCCAGGCGCCGAAAATCACGAATGGCTGAAGATTGCGCTGTCACCAGGTAATCCTCCTGGTATTGGAAGGTCACAATCGGCAGGTATCCCTGGCTGCGCAGGCGGGTCACTTCGTCTGAGATCCAACCAAAATCCTCGCAAGGCGCGGCTCCACTGCTATCTTCCGCAGCCCACGCCATGTATGGTCCGTAGGAGTTGCAACCAATAAAAGCCAGTTTGTTGCCATTGTTCTCGATCAATAAGGGCTTTTTGGCATCGGCGATATTCACTCCGCCGGCGTACCACTGCATATCATTTTTGCGGTAAAGGTCGAGCGTGAAAGGCACGGAATCAATTTTGTAGAGCGCGCGCACATCATTGTTGTGGTTGCCGGTGAGCTCAATGATATCCGCCCCAATGTCGGATAGTAAATCAATATATGCAGGATCACTGCAAAAGATAAAGCCGGTGTAATCCGGGTCAGGAAAGCGGCAGCCTTCGTAAAAGGACACTTCGTTGCTGATGTGGGTCAGGTCAGCAGCCCGCATGAAATCACGGATTTCCGTACCTGGAAAGAGCACATCCTCGGTGGACATCACATAAGCGGTATCACGTGCCATGGCGGTAACGCCGGTCATGATCAGGCTCGTGAGGTGAGTTCGGTCATGGTTGGATGTGGGTAATAATCCGGTGAGTTGCTCCTCAGTCAGAGCCAGATCCTGCAGGGTCGAGCTCAAAGTTATCCGCTGCGTCAGCGGGGTTGACTCAGGTGAGAAATCGTCATCGAGCGGGCTCTTGCCATCAATGGGGATAACTTTCCACTGCGGAGCGAGCAGTTCAAAGGGTATTATCGCCCAGGCATTTTCCTTGGTTTCCACTTCGGGTCTGAAGAACTCGTCTATGACGTAGTCGATCTTGCTTTGTGGGGGGATGGCATTTGCAGTCATATTAAACATGTGCAAAACCATCGCACTGTCCTGATTGCGCAGGAGTAGGGTGTCGATTGTCACAGGGAGGTCTTCGGGTTGGTAACCGCGGGACAAGGAACGCAAGTCTGCCATGCTGACATCGTCCTGCAAGGTGAAGAAAGGCGCCACGAGGGCATAGCTTTGCCAGGTTTCCCCGATCACCGCGCTGTTTCTTGGGGGGTCTCCAACGATTAGAAAGAGGTTTGCTTCAGTCTTGATCTTGGTGGTTGTAATGCCTTCTGGCAGGCTCACCTTCTTCAGAAAATCGGAGGGCAGGATGGGATCGAGCCAGATTATCAGTGGCTCAGGTGTCGGACTGGGACTTGGAACCAAGGTGGATGTAGTCGTAGGAGGAACTGAGGTTGCCGGCAAAGAGGTCGGTGGTAAACTGGGAGCCGAGGTTACCGTAAGCTGACAGGCTCCCAGCAAAATACTGATCAGCAAAAAGATGCTGACCAAACTAAACGGCATTGATTTGCAGCAGGGAGAATTATCCATCCATCCCCCAAAACAAGTCGTTTTCTGCCCGGTGGTTCTGTGAAGGTTCCGGAAAGCCCTGCATAAAGCGATCAACAGGTCTGCTGAGGATCCTCAGAATCCAGGCGCTCAAGCCAAAAGGCTTCTTCCCGCCACCCTGGCTGGCGTGGCAGGCGGCGGCCTGTTCGCGCTGCTCAAAAACAGGGCGGTAATTGATTTTGACATGCACCGGAAAGGACTGCGAGGCGATCTGAACCAGGTCAATATCGCCGTTGCGTCCGACCTTGCGCGGATCTTTGCCCAGAAGTCGCATCCAGAAAACCGCGAATTTGGCACTCGATTTCGGCATGGTGTGGAAATAAAGCCGCGCGAGAACCTGCGGGTCAGCCGGGTGCAATTCCTGGCGGACGCGTTCAAAAGCCAGCACAGTCGCCTGGTGGATGCGGATGTGGTCGGGGTGGAAGTAACCACCAACTGGGTCGAAGGTGAGCACCACCTGCGGGCGCACCTGGCGCATCACATTGGCGATGCTTTCCACAACCTCTTCCATGGGGCGGGCAACCAGGGCATCGGGGTGTTGATTGTCTGGAGAACCTGCCATACCAGAGTCGCGGAAACCGAGCTTGAAGACTTGCTTGAGCGCCAATTTATCCGCCGAGCAATCCAGTTCGCTTTCGCGCAAAGCCGCGGAACTTGCGTAACTCTGAAGAAAGTCAGGTGGAACGTCGCCAGCTTCGCCGAGCGTGCCACAGGCTAAATAGACTTCAACACCCTGCATGGCATAAAGCGCGAGCGTGCCGCCCATGCCGAAGGCTTCATCATCCGGGTGGGCAAGGACCGATAGAATGCGTCTTTCGCTAACTGTATTAGTCATTTGAATACCTTTTGTACAACGTTTAAATTATAATCTCATCCGTTAACCCCCGCAATGTATTTGCCCTCAAAAAAAGGCAAATTTCAGGGTAAGTTTTGAACAAAATGGATTATGGGTTCAGACCGTCAGGAGGTTGACTGCCATATTGGGTAAAAAGCTCCTCCCAACGTGCAACCTCTTCAGGCGTCAGTTGCTGTTCGGTAGCTGTTTGACTGCCTTGGGACTCCGCCTGCGACTGGATCTTTTGAGCAAGCTCCGCACTGCTTAAGATGGTCATATAGCGGGCACGTCCGGCTGCCTGCACACGGCGGTCAGAGCTGACCAGCGTTTGGTTGCGCGCCGACGCTCCAAGCTTATTAATGTGGTTCTCGATCGCAGCATCAGCGCTTTGTGACGCGGGAACAAAAACCGCCTGCACCAGCCCAAAATTGCGCTTGCCTTCGTGCCCCTGGGCTGCCCGGTCAAAAAACACCAGTGCCCGCGAGGATGTGGCGCGCAGGAAGGGGGTTAGCACCTCGATAAGGGCTTGTTCATCATCCAGATCCCGCAGGCTGAGCCCGCGTACGTGGGGAATGAGGTTGTGACCATCGATAATGTATTGCATGACCCAATTGTAAACCAATCAGGCGGTTTTCTTGCCATTCACCCAATGGTTAAGGAAGCACAGTTGCGGCCAGGCAATTGGTCATGTCCGATATTCCAACCATCCGTTAAACCGTTGGTCGAGTACAATTATTGCAGTCTCTGAGCGTTACAGGCGATCGCGCTGCTCAGGGCAAAAAGAAAAGGAGAACTCCACATGGAAAATGTTTACCCTTCTTCCCATCCATTGATCGCTTCAAAATTGACCCTCCTGCGAAACGTCACTACCGAACCCAAAAAATTCCGGGAGCTTGTGCGCGAGCTTGCGGCAATGTTAACCTACGAAGCCACCGCTGATCTGGCAGTCAGAGAAGTGAGTGTGCAAACGCCCTTGATGGAGACCCAGGGCGTGAAATTATTGGAACGCATCGGGCTGGTGCCGATCTTGCGGGCGGGGCTTGGCATGGTTGAGGGGGTGTGGGGCTTGATGCCTGGCGCGGAGGTTTGGCACATTGGTTTATACCGCGATGAGCGGACGCTCAAACCGGTGGCGTATTACAATCGCCTGCCAATTTCACCCACTGTGGGTGTCTGCCTGATCCTCGACCCGATGCTGGCGACGGGCGGCTCGGCAGTGGCAGCGGTGGACATCCTCAAGCAGTGGGGTGTCGCGAAAATCAAGTTTGTTGGCTTAATTGGCGCGCCTGAGGGCATCGCCCGGCTTCACGCAGCTCACCCTGATGTCCCAATCCATTTGGCGGCCATTGACGAGCGTCTGAATGAGCATGGATATATCCTGCCCGGTCTTGGCGATGCAGGCGACAGGCAATTTGGCACTTAAGCGCCGGTATTCACTTGTCAGTCTATTGAAAAAGGAGAAGTTTAAATGATCGGTGTAATTCTTTGTTCCCATGCAAGTTTTGCCCAGGGATTGTTTGAAGCAGCCGAAATGATCACCGGCGAAACTGAAAATATCACTGTGCTGCCCTTTGTGGATGGCGATAACGTCGATGACCTGGTGGAAAAGATGCGAACAGCAGCAGCTGGTTACCGTGAACAGGGTCTTCCCTATGTCTACATGGTGGATCTTTGGGGTGCCTCCCCTTTTAACGCTTCACTGATGGCAGAAGGTGACAACGGCGCGGATATCGTGGCGGGCGTGAGCCTGCCTTTCTTCCTGGAGTTCCTCACCAGCCGCGATGAATTCAAGGGCGGACCCACCGCGGAATTCCTGGATGGAATTATCGAAGAAGCCGGCCTGATCAAGCGTATCAATTTCAAGGAATTGAGCGGGTAGTATATCTGTCATCGCAAGCCAAGTGTCGAGCGATCTGAACGCCGACACTGTCATCCTGAGCAACGCGAAGGATCTGTTTGTTAAATGCCAGATTCTTCGCAAAAGAGGCTCAGAATGACTGAAAGGTAGCTTGTAATCCAACATCAAGATTATCTGTCATCGCGAGCCAAGCGCGGCGATCTGAACGCCGACACTGTCATCCTGAGCAACGCGAAGGATCTGTTTGTTAAATGCCAGATTCTTCGCAAAAGAGGCTCAGAATGACTGAAAGGTCGGCTTGTAATCCAACATCAAGATTATATGTCATCGCAAGCCAAGCGCGGCAATTTGAACTGCTGGAATGTCACGAAGGCTTGCAGAATGCCGATTTTGCTTCAAAAAGCTAACTCCCGCGAAATCAACCGGGCTACTTTTCCCATGGGATAGGCAGACAGGGTTGAAATATCCGCCCAGGCAAAATCAGGAGGCAAGGTCAGATGCTCGGCATCAGGCAGCCGGCAGGCAAAGGCATGCAGCGTAATTCGGAAATGCGTGTAGGCGTGTTTGTAGACACCCAACTGAGATTCCACACTAATGGAAAGCCCAAAACGTGTTTCAACCAGATGCTGCAAAGCGTCGTGGAGGTTTGAGGTGTCTCCCAGCACCGCACCCCCCGGATACTCCCAAAGATTCCCCAACATGCCGTCTGAAGACCTGCGTGCGAGCAAGACTTTACTTCCGTGCGCGATCACCGCTGCCACGACCAGCTTATGGGGCACTTTGCCTTTTGGTTTGCGCAGGGGAAGTTCGGATTGGGTGCCGCGTTGGAAGGCGAGGCACTCATCATTCAAGGGGCAAAGGTGGCAAAGCGGTTCTTTGGGTTTGCAGATAGCGCTGCCGAGGTCCATCAGCGCCTGGTTGTAGTCTCCAACGCGCGAATCAGGCAAAATCTGACGGGAGAATTCCCATAATTTTTCATCCGTTTTGGCACCAGGCTGTTCGTGCAAATCCAGCAGGCGGATGGTCACACGCCGGATGTTTGCGTCCAATGCCGGCTCGGGTGCGCCAAAGGCGATTGAAGCAATTGCGCCGGCGGTGTACGCGCCGATCCCAGGCAGGCTCTTGAGTGCTGCAACATCCATAGGGATCTCACCGCAAAATTCGGACAAAATTATCCGCGCGGCTTTGTGCAGGTTGCGGGCACGGCTGTAGTAGCCCAGCCCCTCCCAAACCTGCAGTACTTCGCTTTCTTCAGCCTTTGCCAGGCTGGCTGTGTCGGGAAACCGTTCCATGAAGCGCTGGAAATAGGGTATGACCGTTTCCACCTGTGTCTGTTGGAGCATGATCTCGGAAACCCAGACCTTATAGGGTGAGGGATCAGAACGCCAGGGCAAGGACCTGGCGTTTATGTCGTACCAACGTAAAAGTTTCTCGGGGATTGGGTGCATCAAAACTGAAAAGCGCCTCGCTGTGTGACGACTTTAAGATTAAAATCGCGCACGAATTCCTGCAGGCGATCAGAGAGATCACGCCAATCGGGCGAATGGATCAAGCGTTGCGCGCTTGGCAGGTCCGGCATGAGAGCACCAATCAGCACTTGGGGATGATCGCCAAAAACGGTCACCCAGGCGTCAGTCACGTCCAGTCCCAGCCGATTGACCTCAGGAAGATACTCCCCCACCACGTAGCCAAAGTATTCCTGCTCGCGACCAGGTATTACATTCCAGGTGATCAGGACTTTAACAGGCATTTTAGAGCGACATGAGCTTGGGATCGAGGGCGATCACGTGCGTCTCTTCCTCGGGGAAAGTGACATTATTGGCTAATTTGTAGGTTTCCATTGTCTCTAGGGAGGTTATGCCCATTTCCTTGAGGAATTTGCTCAGCGGATCAAGCCCAAGTTTGGAGTAGGGGGTTTCGTATTGCATTGGGATGACAATGTTGGGCTCGAGCATGCTGATGACCTCAGCAGCTTTGGAGGCATTCAGCGCACCGCCTTCCCCAACGGGTACGAGGGCAATGTTGATATTGCCAAGTTCCTCGATCAGGCTTTGGGATGGCACGAAGTTGACCTTGCCGAGATGCAGGATGGTCAACTTGCCGTAATCGAGTACATAAAGTGTGTTGCGCAGGGCTTTGCCATCCAGGCTGTGAGGCGTGGTTTGAATGCCAGTGATGAAGACGCCGCCGCGTTCATATTCTCCCGGTCCGGTGATCTCGAAAGCATCGCCTTTGACAACGCTCAGGTTGTTGTGCCCCAGATCGTTACAACTGACAGTCACGATTTCGGCTTTTAGTTTGAGCGGGTTATACCCTACTACGGCTGAATCGAACGGGTCTGTAACGACATTTGCAAAACCCCGCTCGGTAATGCGAAAACAAGAATGACCATACCAGGTAATTTCCATTAAATCCTCCGACACGCAGCGTTATTCGTTGAGGCGTGCCTCAAAAGAATATTATAACAGGTCGGAGGCTTGTTACGGGGATCGGGAGGACAAAGGGTGAACGGTGGTGCAACCCTCCCCTTATGTATTGACTGGACAGAAAGGTAACATTCGTTCGGAGACATAGGTAACACATTTAGTTGTAGGTCAGGTTGCGCATTTCAACCTGACGTCGGAAGCTCGATTTTTTTGGGCATTTTTTGCCAACATTCGTTACTTGTTACAGGGGAATGGTGAGCAGGGATGGTAGACACCCGCGTCAACCGTTTTGTAAGAAGGGTTTACCGAAAAGGAAAAGGTGGGCTTTTTCCCTACAACGAATCAACAGGGGCTGGCTTTTATGCCAGCCCCTGTTACTTATGCTAAACCTGTAAACAGGTTCTTCTCCGACCGATTTTACTTAAGGATCAGAGGCAGGTAGAGCATACGTAGATTAGTAACATGCAATGTCACTGGAACGTTGATCGCGGCTGCGGGTGGATTCTTGACCCGGATTGAGGCGAAGTAATCGCCCTCAGCCAAGCCAGTGGAGTCGTAAGTGACCGTCACATCCGTTTCGCTGTCTGCAAAGACAACGCCAGCGGTGGGATCCAGCGAGAGCCAGAGGATATCTCCTGCAGCCGAACTGCCCATACCGCGTACCATCCAGTTGCCTGGGAAGTATGCGTCAATCAGCGTCCAGTCAGCATCGGGAGGCAAAGTCGGGGGGATCGGAGGCGGGCTTGCATTCCACCAGCCAGCCCAAGAGCGTCCCTGAGTGGCAGTTTCGTCAATGGCGGCTGGCCAGTAGGAAGTACCAGGTACTTCGAGACCAATCAGACCAACGAGCACATCTCCCGGACCGTTCAGTTCAACCGGCTCGGGTAAATCAAACAGATTCCAAGTCCCCAACGCCTGTACAGTGGTGTCGTAACTGTATAAGAAGTTCGATCCTACTGCAGGGTCAGCGTTTGCGGTAACGTTTTCATAGACCACAATTCGGATCTCATCTCCGATATTCACCATATCTTCAGCGGTGAAGTAGATTTGAACCTGATCAAGGTTGAATGGGAACGAGTCAGGGTCAGGTGTAAAGCGGTTTAGCCAGAGGAATTCGAGCGTGCCGCCAATACCGATACCATTTTCACGTGTACCGTCATCTACGATCAGTTCCACGTCCGCGTGCAGACCGGTAGCTTCCATCTCAAACAGCTCAAAGACGCCATCACCAGCACCCGTGTTGATGATTGTCAGGGTCTGTGTGGTGACGGTATCAGTGGGTTGGGTCTGTTCGAGGCTGGTTGGATCGACGCTGATACAGGGGGCTTCGAGTCGCAAGGTAAAGTCGACTGTGACAGTATCGCCGCCCAAAACGTCCCGACCGAATTCGATGTCCGACATGTAGCCGTCCATCATCACTTCGATATCATACATGCCTTCCGGAACAGCATAGCTATAGTAGCCTTCTGCGTTGGTGGTGGTTGTGTACTTGATCATGCCATCCTGCCAGAAGTTGACCGTGGCGCCTTCCAGTGCTGCTGGATTAACGTCACAGGCTTCCATGCCAAGGACATGACCATTGAATGTGCCATAGTCTTCAGGGGCAATCAGATGCAGCACAACCGGGATGTTTGGATAAGTGTAGGGTGTGTCGTGCTTCACCTTAAGCTCAGCCAGGTAATTTCCAGGTTGGGTCAGGCCAGCGCCAGTAGGATCGTATATAACATCAATATCGATCGAACCTTCAGCCGGCACCGTGCCGCTAATCGGATCCTCAGAGAGCCATGGAACGTCGGATTGACCGCCCGTAGCAAAAGCCAGGGAGTCTACTTCAGCACCGCCGGGGAATGCTCCAACGAGGGTGCTTGCGCCAGTGGTGGTGTCGATGATACGCAGTTCGCCTGCGGTGGTGTAAGCCGCCCAGTAAAGAACGCCGGACTCTTCTTCGTAGTCCATGCCCTGAGCGTAGTTGGGAGCCGCACCGAGTGAGCCTACCAGAGTGACAGTCACGGTCGTGGGATCAACCCTAAAGAGGCTGTCGGTGATGAGATCCACGATGTAGATCATGTCATCGTCAGTGTTGTAAGCCAGGTCGATACCGCAATCGATGCCAGGCAGAGCACCCAGGTCGGTGGTCGCGGCGGTAGCCACGTCAACCATAACCAGGTTAGTCCCGCCGCAACTTGTGGTTAAGCCGTACATGGTGCCATCAGGCGTGCCCGTAAGACCTGAGAAGGACTGTCCGGAAGGCGGTGTGGTAACGCCAATCATTGTTTGGGCAGTAGTGGCTGTGTTGACACTATACATGGTGTTGCCAGTGGAGTTGACGACATAGAGTTGTGAGAAATCACCACCCACAAAGTCGCCCGCAAAGAATTCGGAGCCAGGCACTCCACCAACTATTGTCCATGTACCAGGCAGAGTTGTATCGGGGAAGTAAACAAGGTTCTCACCAGGATATGCATCCACAGCAAAGGCAGATTCGCCTGCCAGAATGCCCTTGAAAGGATTGTCCTTAGACGCGCTCAAGGTGCTAGCCTTGCCAGCATCAGGAGCAAGCCCCATCGAAACAGGGCGTGTGTCCTCGGGTAGTTCACCCTTGAAAGCGGGGATCATCATCTTGGGCAATACGAAGCCCTCGTCCTTCTCGACCAGTTCAAACATGGCATCTGAAGTACCACCGTTACTAATGGTCAGAGTTTCGGTGACAGGAGCATCGCCCATGAACATGGTGACTTCGAGGCTCTCCGGGTCAAATTCTAATTCACCCGTGCCGAGGTAGAAGTCCTGCTGGACGATGAAGTCCTCAAACACGGTTACCGTTTGGGTATCGCTTCCATACAAAGCTTTCTCAGCAATGAAATCATGCGCTTCACCACCTATTGCAGGAATGGAGGCTTGTGGGTTTTCCCACTGGTCGCAAGGTTGAGAAGCCATAGATCCAGGCGTGTAGCTATCACTACTGCAGGGATGATGCGGTCCAGATCCGTAACCATCGCCATCAAAGTACCAGGAGACCAGTCCAGCTGAAGCGCTAGGGGTAACATCCACGCAGTACTCTGCCACACAATGATCCACTTCTTCCGTGGAAGCAGAGTGATAGATATCGATCTCGTACGGTTCCGTCTCCCAATAAACTGAGAATGAACCCCAGGAGCCACTATCACAGGTTGGCGTACCCACCAGGTAAGCGCTGGAGATAGTCCAGTCCATTGGGAATTTCAGCCAGGTGTCGTAAAGATATTCCCAGTCTCCTGTGTATATATTGGATTCAAAGCACAGGGTCGTTGGGACGCCGGGTTCATAGCCAGAAGCACCGCCAGCGGTCGGGTCAAAGACCACGTTGCTGCCGTAAAGTGACTGCACTCCCTTGACGGGACCCATCACAGGATGGAAGACCCAGAACAGGCCTTCGCTGGCAGGATCTTCAGGAATGAAGAAGGTTTGGGTTTCGACCACGTCGCTGTAGACGTCTGCACCAACAATAGGTGAGTCATCATTGTCATCATAGACATAGCCAGCTACCACGCCACCGGGGATAACCACGCAAGGCGCAGCCACTTCAACCGGTTCAGCCACGGTCACCGCAACATCGTCGATGTACCAGCCGTAATAGCTGTTCACCGAGCTGTCGGAGTGGAAGTGGAAGCGGAACCGGAAGTTGCTGACCGCGTATGCGGGGTCCAGCTGCAGTGATTTTGGTGTCCAGGGATCTACCGAAGTGCCAAACTTCTGCCAGATAACGTTCCAGGTTGCTCCTCCGTCCATGGAAGCTTCCACGGATCCCCAATCCCAAGTATTGCTTTCGCTATTGTACCAGTGCATGAAGGAAATTGTGGGAGCCAGGCCAGCATGGGCGCTCAGGTCTATCACAGGGGAAGTAATGTAGGATTCCTCGCTGTTATTGTAGTAACCAGCCAGGTTGGTCGCCCAGGCATTCGGCGCCGAATAAGCCGCGCCAGGACCGGAGGTGGGAACACCCCATGCCCAGGTGGAGTTGGTGCCGCTGGCGACAAAACCGCCGTTGTCAGCGTCAAAGTTACTTGAGAAGACGGTTGTGGCAGGAGGTACAGGGAGGCTAACAATGCCAACGTCATCCACATACCAACCATCGTACTGGACAGAGCTGTCACTCTTGAAGTAGAAGCGGAACTGGAAGTTGGCGACGTTGTAAGTCGGATCCAGAACCACTGTTTGCTGGTGATATTCTGTATCCGTCACTCCACCAACAGGACCCCAAATTGTTGTCCAGGTGACGCCGCCGTCCTTGGTCACATCCAGGCGCGCCCAGTCATACGTCGCACTTTCGATGTCCTTCCAATCCCACCACTGAATCGCGGTGGAATTCGTGCCGTTGCCGGAGAGATCAATAACGGGCGAGGCCATCCAACCAAGTTCGCTGGCATTATAAACGCCGCCCGGATTGGTCGCGATACCCTTGGTGCCGCTGTGTCCTTCTCCCGGACCGCTGGTGAAGTCGCCCCAGGCAAAGGAGGTCGTGCCGCCAGGAGTAAAGCCTTCATCGCTGCCCTCGAAGGAGTAGAAGATGTCATAATCCGGTTGGTAGCCGGGTGCGGCACAAACCGCGCCATCCACTGGGACGAGAATATCGTGAGTGTACTCAGTACCCGTAGCGGTGACAGCTTCCACGAGGGGATCGTAACCGCCAGGAATTGGATTAGTCGTAAAGGTGTGTTCAGTCGCTTCTACCAGCTCGATTTCGTAGTAGCCGGTGAAGGGATCTGTGAAAATGGTCTCGTCAAACCCGGGGGTTGAGACGTGAATGGAGGAGTAGAGCGGATAACCGTGTGCGCCCAATCCTTCTACGCCGCCATCATAAACATAACCCGAGACGAGTGACATGCCCAGTTGGGGAATTTCGAAGTCCTGGATTGTCGTTGCGCCTTCGGTGATAACGATGCCAGTAACGGTATCCGATTGATACCCGTATTTGCTGGCTGTCAGCGTGTAAGTGCCATCGGGCAAACCAGAACTGTAGGTACCATCAGCGGCGGTGTAAATGTTTTTGGTGTAACCCGCGCCGTTATCGGCAAAGATCTTTGCGTCTTCAACCGGTGTGGTTCCATCGGTTGTGACCATGCCTTCAAGCGTCCCCATCGCACACATCCCGCTCGCATAGTTGACTGCTGCCAGGGCGTCGATTTCGCCCCAGCCCGTTGCAAAGTTCGGGAAGTTGGTGGGGGTGAGGGTTGAACCGTCATCGTAGACCATGTCCACAGCGGTGCTCTCGATCAGAGTTTCCGTGGCAGCATAATCGCCGATAAGGCAGGGCGCTGCTTGCCAAATTAGGGCGACCAAACCAGTCACATGTGGGGCGGACATGGAAGTGCCTGTCCAGCCATCTTCATAGGAGGTGTCGCTGCCTGGCACAGAAGAACGGATGCTAACGCCTGGAGCAAGCACCTGGGGTTTCAGCATTGCGAATGGATCAACAGGATTAATTGTGTCCAAATCATCTGTGGGACCCCAGTTGGAGTGGGAGGCATACTGTCCGTTTTGCTCGCCGGAAGAGCCAACACCGGTCACATTGCCCGATCTGGCAGGGTTACCGACAGTGTTGAGTCCTGGAGGAGCAGGATAGCCGCAGTTGGATGCGTTACCATTGGAGAAGATCGGATAAGTACCCACGGCATGCCAGGCACTGATAACGCCTGCAAACCAGGGATCGTAAGTCGTCCCACAATCACCCCAAGAGTTGTTGACAGCGTTCGGGCGCAATTCCGGGTTGGCATTCGCGCCAGCCAGGTCGGTTGGGGCAGCGATAAACTGACCGCAGCCCAGCAGGGCGGAGTCTGTACAGCCGCCGTCCGGGCAGCCCGCGCACGCCATCCACTCGGCTCCAGGTGCAATACCGATTTGGTTCGCGCCGCCGTCATCCCCAACCATGGTACCCATGGTGTGGGTGCCGTGACCGTGACCGTCACGTGGGACGTTATCGCCCAGATCATCGGGATTGAACCAGTTGTAGTTGTGGTCAAAGGTGCCGCCAAGATTACCGCGGTACTGACCAACAAGCGCCTGGTGCGAATAGCGCACGCCTGTGTCGATGTTGGCAACCACCAGCCCTGCGCCATCAATTCCCAGTGCCCAGACGTCGTCTGCATTCACGTGCATCAGGTTGGGTTCAACTGCATTGATGCCGTTGTCGAGCAAGGCTGCAGAAGTATCTGGTTCGTAGAGTTTGTAGGACTTGCGAGCCTGGATACTCTCGACACCGTCGAATTTCAGGAGGTCATTCAGAACGGATTTCGAGGAGCTCGTAACCAGGATGGAGTTGTTGATCCAATAGCTTTTGTAATCAACCTTGCTCCCTAAGAGGTATTTTTGAACTTGAGCTTGAGTTACTTCGGCTTGATTCAGGAGGGTTTTATAGACGAACCAACCTCGATCGCTCCAGCTCATGGTGTAGGCAGGGCTGAGATCCACCGTGTTCTTGAATTGAATCCAGTAGCTTGCCGAGCCATTGGCCTGCATTTCGTCCAAAACAGCCTGTTCAACCGTCACAGTCGGGTCTGGATCAGACGCTTTCGCGATGCCAGAGGATGTAGTAAAGCTGGAGAAGGAGGTTAGGACGAAAACAAAAACAATAAACAGACTAAACAGTTTTTTCTTCATGTCAGTTCCTTATTCACTCATATTCGAAGAATCAATAACAACATATACGACACAGACGACATTTGTAATGTTCACCTCCGTATTATTCTGGTTTTCAATTATTGGTTTAAAAGGACACGCTCAAAGCGTTGACAAACTGAGGAACGAATGCGAGTGGTTGCTTGGGCCTTAGTTGACCGATCTACAAAGGCATCTAAAAGGTTTAATGTTGATGTTCGATTAGGAAAAACCCTAGTCTCCATTATTATACAACCACCGGGGTAGTAGTCAAGCTAATGAATGGGTTCAATACATATGAGACGATGCTGGGGTTAGGTTAGGGTGATTACGT
>DAOOPV010000055.1:0-15547 GCA_035388405.1 Anaerolineaceae bacterium | reverse complement strand
TGGGGGCGTGGTGTAGTGGTCGAACATGCGGCCCTGTCAAGGCCGAGACCGCGGGTTCAAATCCCGTCGCTCCCGCTAGAAAAAGAAACTGCCTTTCGGCAGTTTCTTTTTGTTTATTCAGTAATACCAAATTCCCTGGCACGGTCTTCCAAGAGTTTCCGGTTCTTCTCCAGATCTTTCGGATAAGTCAGATAAAAACCGCTGAAAAGGATCGCGCAGATGATCCATGGGAAAGGAATAGTCCATAGCATGGCAGTGTGCAGATCGATCTTGTCAGCTATGAAGCCAAAAATCAAAGCCACAATTGCCGCAAACCCACTCTCGATGAATGTTGTCATCGCGAATGCCGTCGAGCGCAGTTCAGGAGGAACTACCGCAGACATCATCGGCTCTTTGGAGCCCTTCCCAGGCCAGCTGATGAACAAAGCTGTAACGAAGCAGAGAATCGTCAAAGGCAGGATATCCCAGTTTTCGGTTTTCAAAAAGAGAAACAGGGTGAAGGGTATTCCGATAATAACAGAAACCTGCCCAATGATGGTTCTGCCGTACCTGGGGTTCTTCCTGTCTGCCCAATCGCCTAGAACACCACCCAGGATGTTGCTTATCGCGGTTCCAACTATCATCGCCCCGAACACCATCGGCGCCATCTGCGTCGACAATCCGCGTTCCTCAACCAACCACAGGATCAGAAATGCGCCCATAATAACCCACGGCATCGAACCTGCCAGACCTTGCAGAATGGCAACACGAATTGTCGGGATGGAGAGAACTTTCCTGATGTCGCTGATTTGGGCAGTGTATTTTTGGGAGTCTTCCAGGGTGAGTTTTCCCTGCATTTCAGGTTCAGATTCCCCGCGTAATGGTTCATCCACGAACAATAAGATCATAAACCCGGAAAGAATGCTGGCAATCCCCAAAATCACAAAACCATAACGCCAGGTTTCAGGAGTTGCCAAACGTCCCAATCCAAGGGTGAAAATGATGATTCCGAGGATGCCAACCGATTCCAACAGACCCAACATTCGACCGCGGATCTTGGGGGCAAATGTGTCGGCCATGATTGAGAATGTTGCTGGCATCAAACAACCCAGTCCAATTCCCGAAATCACCCGTATTGCTAGCAATTGACTGAAGTTTTGGGTCAAACCCACAATGATGGTGAATATTCCCCAAAAACCTGTACCCCAGAAGAGTACTTTCTTGCGGGAATGTCGATCTGCCAGATATCCCCAGAATGGAGAACTGAGAGACTGTAAAAGGCTGCGGACAAATGTGATCCAGGATAGATTTCTGAAACTCAAGCCCCAGAGTTGTCTCAACACCGGGCTGAAAATGGACATGGCCTGCCCTTCTCCTTGATCCACAAAATATCCCAGGGAAAGGGCTAGTAAAGTTCTCCATTTTGTCGGCTTTTCTTTTGGAGTATCCAGATTCTCAAACTCAAGTACTTCACTTGTCTCCATTACACTCTCCTCAATTTTAATTCCCACTATTTTACTCGCTATTTTACAAAAAAATCGTTTTTGGCGTTAAACTAAAGCATCAACCCGTTTCGGAGGTACTATGATCCAGGCAATTCACCCCACACCCACACCCAAGGCCAACCCTGCAGCAATGGTTTACGAAGGCAACGCCAGGTTCACAATCCTGACCAGCCGGCTGATTCGCCTGGAATTTGACCCGCAGAAGCGCTTCGAGGATCATGCCAGCCAGGTGTTCCTCTATCGCGATCAGTGCGTGCCGGAATTCCAATCTTGGAAGCAGGATGGATGGCTTCACATTGAAACGGAATACCTTCACCTTCAATTTGTGGAAAATGGTCGTTTCCACTGGCGTGACCTTCATATTTCCCTCAAGCAAACGGATCAGACCTGGCAGTACAGCAATCCAGACCATAGTAATCTTGGCGGGACGATCCGCACACTCGACAGCACCAACGGTCGCCTCAGCTTCCCGGACGGACTGGTCTCCCGTAGCGGCTGGGCGGTGGTTGATGACAGCCACAGTCTGATTTTCGATCAAGATGAGTGGCTCCAGCCCAGGGAACTAACCCCAGAAAAGCGGGATCTCTACTTTTTTGGCTACGCGCAAGACTACCTTTCCGCAATCACCGATTACCAATTAATTTCAGGCAAACCAGGCTTGCTTCCCCGTTGGGCACTGGGAAACTGGTGGAGCCGCTATTGGGCATATTCGGACCAGGAATTGTTGGACCTTATGGATACGTTCATCCAACATCAAATCCCTCTATCCGTCTGTATCGTGGACATGGATTGGCACATCACCAAGACCGGTAACACCAGCTCTGGTTGGACCGGCTACACCTGGAACCGTAATCTTTTTCCTGAACCAGAACAGTTTATTGATGCCCTGCACAAACGGGATCTAAAAACCGCCCTGAACCTCCACCCCGCTGAAGGCGTTCACCCTCATGAAGAGGCTTATCCTGCCATGGCATCGGCGCTTGGACAGGATCCAGCTGAAGGCAAACCCATTCCGTTTGACATTGCCCATCCTGCTTTCACGGAAGCTTACTTCAAGTTTCTCCATCATCCAATGGAAGAACAGGGAGTCGACTTCTGGTGGATGGACTGGCAGCAAGGTACACAATCCAAAACTGCCGGTCTGGATCCACTTTTTTGGCTCAACCACCTGCACTACTACGATCTCGGCCGAACAACAGAGCGACGCCCATTCATCTTCTCCCGCTGGCCAGGTCTGGGCGGGCATCGCTACCCGATTGGTTTTTCGGGTGATACCATCGTCTCCTGGGAAAGCCTGGCATTTCAACCAGAAATGACCGCCACAGCCGCCAACGTTGCCTATGGTTGGTGGAGCCACGACATCGGCGGTCACTGTGAGGGGGTTGAAGATCCTGAACTTTATCTGCGCTGGGTGCAGTTTGGCATTTTCAGCCCGATCTTTAGGCTTCACTGCACAAACAATGATTTCATCGACAGGCGACCTTGGGGTTTTGGTAAAGATATTTTGGAACACGCCCGGGCTGCTTTGCAGCTCCGGCATTCTTTACTGCCACTGATCTACACCGCTAATTGGCTAAACTCTGAACATGGTGAGCCCCTGATCCTCCCCATGTACTATTCGTATCCGAACGAGGAAGCCGCTTATCAAGCGCCCAATCAATACACCTTCTCTCGTCAGTTGATTGTTGCACCAATCACCCAACCTGCGGATCCAAGTACAAATCTCTCACGCGCCTCCATCTGGCTCCCAGCCGGGCAGTGGTTTGATATCTTTACCAATGAAGCATTCGAAGGCGGACAGTGGTTGACCCTCCACGCCGACCAAAGCCAAATCCCGGTCTTCGCTAAAGCTGGAGCGATCATCCCTTTGGATGCCGAAGGTCCTTCGAACGGGGTCAGGCTGCCCTCCCGGCTTCTTATCAAGTTCTTTGCCGGCGAAAACGGCACGTATCAGCTCTCCGAGGATGACGGGGAAACCCAGTCCTATCAGCATGGCAATTTTGCCCTTACCACCTTCTGGCACAGCCTGAGCGGCGATACCATTGAGCTTGGAAAGTCGATCGTGGAAGGCCAACCAGGTGTAATTCCAGGTTTTCCAATGGTTCGGAATTACACATTTGAAATCATTGGTATCAGTCAACCAACCGGGATAAATATTGTCGGCACAGAGGTTGAGCTAGCTTTTGAAAGTAGCTACGACGAAGCATCAAAATCCTTGATTATCAGAGTCGATAATGTGCCCGCGAGCAAAGCACTCTTAATTCGACTGACTGGTATCAAATTGGAACCTTTTATAACCACCCCTATAACACGTCTTCATCGATTGATGAAGTTTTTCCGCCTTTCCACACTGGCAAAGGGATTGTTTATGCAAAAACTGCCCTTAGTCTTAACCAATCCACCTGCCATCTTCGAAATCTCCCATCATTTCACGAAACCTCAATTCCTGGCGATCTATGAGGGTATCGTTCCGACCAGTGAGATTAAGCCGATGCAGGATGCAAATTCTGCTTTTGAAATGGTTATGGAAAAAATGCGGAAGTATATGAGCAGATCAGAAAATTAAACTTGATCACGCCTGAGCCTGATCTTCGCTCGGTTCTTGATCTACCATTTCTTCAGGCGGATGGAGCATGCTCTTTTCCGCCTGGTCGTACATTACGGGTTGGTCCAGCATAGCTTCATTCAGGATTTTTCGCGGATAATTGCGCAATTCATCGGTTGTCTGGACTACTTCCCGAAACAGACCGTCCTTACTCAATTTTCGCAGAAATGTCCCCAGTTCGCCTCCAAATTTCTTGATCCGATCCGGACCAAGGACGATGAATGCGAGCGTGAGGATTAAAAGGATCTCAGACCAGCCGAGATTTAGGAATTCCATTTTCGGGCCTTTTAGGAAGTCTTGGTCTCGTCTGATTTATTCTCTTCTTCAGACTCTTTCTTACCGTTCAGACCTTCTTTAAATGCCTTGATGCCGGATCCCAATTCGCCGCCAATCTTTGAGATGCGACCAACTCCAAAAACAAGAACCAGGACCACCAGGATCAGGATTATTTCAGGCCAATGCAAACCACCAATCATTTCACTCTACCTCCGGGTTTCCAGCTTGTGTGGCACGCCTTGCTCTATATGCCAGTGCCGATAACCCAATACTCAATAAATATAACCCAAATAGTGGCAACATGAAAATCACCATATTTACAGGATCACCAGTTGGCGTGATCACGGCTGCCATTACCGCGATCACAACCAGCGCAACCCGCCATCCTTTGGTTAGGAAATTCGGTTTAATGACCCCCACTCTGGTCAATACAAAAACCAACAGGGGTAACTCAAAACTGATCCCAATCCAAAAAATCAGGTTGATCACGAACCCAAAATAGGAACTCAACCGGAGGCTGGTGTTCACTTCCAGCAGGCTGGTGAAAAATTTCATGGAAGCCGGCAGCATCACAAAAAAAGCAAAACTGCCGCCTACCAGGAATAGGATTGTAGCAAACGGAGTAGCTATCAACAATCCGCGTTTTTCGCTTTTTTTCAGACCCTTGCCAATGAATGAGAAAAACTGGAAGAAAATCCAGGGTAAGGCAACAACCAGCCCGATGAGCAGCGCCACGCGCATGTAAACCGACATCGACTCGGTTACTTCGATCACCTGCAGATTCTCCACTCCGCCGATTGGGCGCGCAAAGAAATCAAGCACAGGTTTGACAAAAAAAGCACCTGCAATAACCCCCACCACCAAACCTAGCAATGCTCGCAACAGAACTTTGCGTAAATCCTCCAGGTGTTGACCAAGAGGCATCTTGTCGGGCAAGTCTTCTTCCATATTGGGATTATACATAACCGGGGCTGCTTTTACCTGAGTTTAGTTTATCTTGAATAGGCTTTTGACGTCACAGATGACCATTTCGTCATTGCCTGAGTTGTCCAGATCGTAAATGGTCATCTCTGGGTAGCGTTTCAAGAAAAAATCTCGCAAGGAAGGTCTGAAGGTTAGTACGTTCAGGTCGAACTTCCGCTCATCCACAATCTCGAGCGCTTTGATCCAACCTTTCCTCTCAAGGACTTCCAACGGTCCGATCTCATCGCAAAAAAAAGCCTGGCAAACCTTCAGGCTGGTTAGCATCTTATAGATCCACTCAAATGCATCTGGATGGATTTGCCAGCGTCCAACGGTAAGTTGACTTTCTGCTGTTACAGGAGTCATCAACACCTGTTCATCACCGCTCTCCAGCCATTTGACCTTGATGGCTGTTTTCGTGCTTCCCTCAATCACAGCAGGCGAAACAAATCCACAACAATGCACATTGCCATTGCGTAGTACCTTAACAATTTTTTGGCAGGCTAGAGTCTTTCCGCTGCCACTTGAACCACACAAACCTATGATAGCTGCTTTCGGATTCATCAAGCGGATTTTGCCAACTGCTGGCAAGTCTCCAATAAAAACGCGGCTGCAATGACCAGGCTGCTTTCATCAATGTCCATGCAGGGATGGTGCAGCGGGAACCGCTTTCCTGGATCTTCTTTTCCCGCCCCCACAAAGAACATTGCGCCAGGGACTTGTTGCAGAAAAAGGGACATATCTTCCGACCCCATTAGTTTGAAGTTACTAAAAATCTCAAACCCGGGATTAATCTTAAGTGCACCCAGATTAGCTGCTTCGCAAACGGCTGCATCATTGACAGTTGGTGGTATTTTTGTTCCAAATTCAACTTCAACCTTACAACCAAAGCCCTCGGCAACGCCTTCACAGATCCGTTTTGTGGAATTCACAATCACTTCCTCTGCTTCTGCAGAGAAAAATCTCGGTTTTCCAGTCATGAAGGTGCTGTCAGGGATTACGTTGTTGTTTGAGCCAGCGTGAATTTGAGTGATGGAGTAAACCCCACCATCAAGCGGATCCAGTTTTCGGCTGACAATGCTTTGTAAGGCTGTGATCATGTGCGCACTAGCCAGGATGGCATCCTCCGCTTTTTGCGGTCGCCCCCCATGCCCGCCGACTCCATGCACTTTTATGCTGACATCCCTGCAGCCTGCCATCACCGGACCAGGACTAATTCCCAGCCAACCAGCAGGTTCTTCCGGCCAAAGATGCACTGACAGGGCAAAATCGGGTCGAATCAAATCCAGTACGCCATCCGCAATCATTGCGGCAGCCCCTTCGCCAATTTCTTCCGCTGGTTGAAATAGCAAAAAGTAGGTTCCAAATAGTTCATTTTTGAGCTCAGAAAGGATTTTTGCGACTGTCAAACCAATTGCGACATGCCCATCATGCCCGCACGCGTGCATCGATCCTGCCTTTGTCGAAGCAAAGTCAAGCCCGGTTTGCTCTTGCAACGCCAGCGCGTCCATGTCAAAACGCAGCAAAAAGCGTGGACCATTATTAGCCGTGTCCAACGACGCCACCAACCCTGTCTTCCCGAAACCCCGCGAGACCTTAAACCCTAATCCTCCCAGTACCTCTGCCGCGTAATCAGCTGTCTGGATCTCTTGAAATGCCAGTTCTGGATTGCGGTGAAGGTGTCTGCGGTGTTGACTGGCGAAGTTTTGAAGGGTTTGAGCGATTTGATAAATGTGAGACTCACTCATGGAATCAATCTCCTGAAAGATTCGACATAGCCCATTTCTTCGCCAAAACGGGTTCGTCTTTTTGCTTCCATCTCTTCAAGGAATGATATCGGTTCGCCGATCTGGGAGACATGCTCCAACAAAGCTTCAAGTTTCAGTGGCCAGTTTTGGGTTACATCCAACTCGAAGTTAGCTTCCACCGGCATGCAGAGCCAAAGTTCTTCGATACGATGCTGGGGGAACCCTTCATCTAACAGTTCCGGGAAAAATGCAGGATTCTCCACTGCTGGGAAAATGGCATCGATCACAATCTGACCCGCAGCCCGATGATCAGGATGATTGATCCGACCGCGTTGGTAGATCAACATCGGATCAAAAGTGGCAACGATGTCAGGACGTGTCCTTCTAATCTCCCGCGCCACTTTCTTACGGGCTTCAATATCAGGAACAAGGTACCCATCCTGGTAATCAAGATAGTCCACCTTGCTTACACCAAGTTTTGCAGCAGCATTTTGTTGTTCCTGCAGCCTCACCGCACCTAACAAGGCAGGATCAGGATATTCAGGGCTAATTCCCCTTTGTCCCTTCGTTAGTAGCAGGTAACTTACCTCATGCCCCTGGCTTATCCATTCAGCAATCGTCCCGCCCAAAAAAAACTCCGGGTCGTCCGGATGGGCGAGGATTACCATGATTTTTTTTGATCCTTCCCAATTTGGAAATATCATTAGGTTTTAGTCCTGTTTTGTGGGTTTCTCTGAGGTTTGGTCGCGCCTTGGGCGTGATTTTCTCCTGCGACTCGAGTTATTTTTCCGTTGTTCTTGCGGTTGCGCGGTTTGATCCTGCCGGCTTGCACTCGGCTGTTGGGTGTTATTCCGCGGCTGGTCCTGACGTCGACTGCCTGAGGACTTTTGTTCGCGGGTTGATCTCTGCCCATCCCGAGGATTTTGACCGCCGGGTTGACCGCTCTGTCGTGCTCTATCATCACGTGCGGCTTGTCTTCCGCGAGATCTGTCTTCCCGTGGTTTCGGAGATTCCAAGCGCACTACCTCGACGTCTTCATTTTCTTCAGAGAATGCAAAATCTTTGGCAACAACTGGAGCAACTTTCTCTTCCAGGATACCGGTCTCAAGTTCGGTTCGGGTGAACTCTCTCGGTCCCTTCTCGGGCAGTTCGATCAGGACTGAATCTCGCAATGGCATCACCTGCAGCACTTTCCCCTCACCAAGCGGTGTGTTCACAACCTTCTTTTTCTTAGGGAGTTTAGAGCGAGCCTCTTCATAGGCGTCATGCTCATACGCCAGGCAGCAGCGAAGACGACCACAGATCCCGGTAATCTCCATCGGCGTCAGGGAAATATCCTGAGATTTAGCCATCTTGATCGAAATCGAGCTGAATTCTGTCAGGAACCTGGAACAGCAGCGTTTTTCTATCCCGCAAGATCCAATACCTGAAAGGGACTTGGCGGCATCTCTTGGTCCAACCTGCCGTACTTCAATCCGGCAATCCTTGAACATGTGAGATACATCCCGGATAAAGTTGCGTGGATTAAAGTCTGTGGTTGTCTCATAATTGAGATAGATGGTGAGCCTTGAGTAATCAAGACTGTACTCAGCATCAACGACCTTAACACCTTCATGACCAGGATCACGCAAATATTTCGCTACCGCCTTAACGACTTCTTCCTCTTTGGCAGAAATTTCCGCCTTTCGCTGCAGATCCTCTTCGTTGGCAATCCGTTCGATGGGTTGAACCTCGGAAGGATTTTCCGGTTGGACCAGTTTCGAGGTTGTGACTCTTCCGATCTGCTTGCCTCTGACGGTATTTACTACAACGAGGGTATCCCTCTCAACTTCCAATCCTTGCGGAAGTGAGAAGCTGTAAGTTTTGCCGATCGGTTTAAATTGAACACCAATATAACTAGTTTCAGACATGTTGGCGATTATATCATCCAAGTGTTTCACGCTCGTGAGCTTTGATGCTGGCTTCCGCAGCCACTTTGCAGGCAATCTCCCGGAACGCCTCAGCGCTTGGTTTGCCATCTGGCATCAACACAACCGGGCTTCCCGTATCGCCGGCTTGTCCGATCTCCGGATCAAGAGGAATGCTGCCAAGAAATGTGGTGCCAGTGCGGAAAGCCAAGTGCTCGCCTCCACCTGTGCCAAAAACCGCCAGCTTCGAGCCATCCGGCATAACAAGATAGGACATATTCTCTACAATCCCTAAAACGGGGACTTCGAGCTTCTCGAACATGGCCACTGCCCGCGAAGCATCATCGATAGCCACTTGCTGAGGCGTTGTCACGATCACCGCCCCGGTCAGGGGCAATGTCTGACTCAAAGAAAGCTGCACATCGCCTGTGCCTGGCGGTAAATCCACCACAAAGTAGTCAAGTTCACCCCAATCAAAATCCGTGATGAACTGCTGAATTGCAGAATGGAGCATCGGACCGCGCCAGATCAGCGGCTGACCATTCTGCACAAGAAAACCGATGGACATGACTTTCATGCCATGGACTTCTGCCAGTGGGATCTTTCCGCCATCCTCGTTATCTGGCAGCTGATCAATACCCAGCATGCGCGGAATGTTCGGACCATAAATATCAGCGTCGAGCAGTCCGACCTTGGCGCCATCAAGTGCCAAAGCCAATGCGAGGTTCACTGAAACCGTGCTCTTTCCTACGCCGCCCTTTCCAGACCCTACTGCGATAACGTGCTTAAATTGATTCTTATCAATTGTTACCGGCTTGGGGGTCCTGACGCGCGCTGACATGTTTATTTCCACCACTTTGGCTTCGGTCATACTTAACACTGCCTGACGGGCATCACTCTCAATCTTTGACTTGAGTGGGCAGCTTGGAGTAGTCAGTTCTATTGAAAAACTGACCTGCTCTCCATTGACTTTAAGATCTTTGATCATTCCAAGGCTCACAAGATCCTGATGCAAATCTGGATCCATAACATGGCTCAATGCTTTCAAAACAGCTTCATTGTTTACCAAAATTGTCTCCTGTTTTTTTCTCTTTGTTCTTCACTAACTGCTATCTCCTGATGATCAACTGGGATCATCCAGGAATGTGGGTTTTGATCCATCAACAATCAACCGATTATACTAAACTTCTTCTTCCCCTAATCTTGTGTGTAGCAGGCTTTTAGCTTCTCGTAATCTTCAGGGGTATCGATATCCAGCGCCATGCAGTCATCCAACCATGGAAGTAATTCAACCTGGAATTCCGAGAAGATCGCCCGACCACCCTGGTCTCCAGTTATTCGAGCAAGCCCTTGGAGCGTGTGTTTTGGAAAGTAGACTGGATTTGCGCGCCGGTCATTGACGTAAGGAATCGTAATTTTTCCAGTTTCGAGACCTCTCTGGATAATGCTACTGCAGTAGTGCGGATTAGCCTGCGGTTGATCTCCAAGCAAAATTAAAGCCCCATCGACATCCTCAAGTATCTGAGTCAGTCCAAGTTGGAGGGACGAACTCTGGCCTGTGGACCACGCAACGTTTCTAACGACAACACAACCTTCTGGTAGTCCTGGCTCAATCTGATCCGCATTTGCTCCAAGCACAACAACGACAGGCTTAAGACCTGTTTCCATCGCAGTAAAAACGACACTGTTTAGTACAGTTGTCTCTCGCCAGGGAAGCAATTGTTTTGGCGATCCAAACCGGCTCGAACCGCCCGCCGCCAGGACAATTCCCGCTAATTGCCTACTCATAATCCCAAAAACCACTGACCTCAGGCTTGAGCTTGCCAAGCCCACGCAGTACTCTCTCAGCAGTCAGGGGGAAACTGTGGAAGCGATGTCCTGTGGCCTGGTAAACCGCGTCAATCACTGCCGGGGCAAAAGGCAGGTAAGGCATCTCACCCATGCCCCTGGCACCATAAGGACCAATTGGATCAGGAAATTCCATGATCACCGCGCGTGTTCGATCCGGGATATCCAAAACTGTGGGGATTAGGTAGGTTGAGAATTCTTTGGTTAGTGCCTTGGTACCCCGTTTCTTCCAGTTTTCAAGAACTACATAACCAGCAGCCTGGACTACAGCGCCTTCAATCTGCCCCTCAACCTGCGTAGGGTTGATCGCCTTTCCGACATCATCGACGCTGATCACATCTCGCAGACGAACTTCGCCTGTCTGGATGTTGACGTCGGCAAAAACTGCCTGGGCAACATAACCATAGGTAAAGTTGGGAGTGCAGTGGCCATCAATTTTGTCCATCTTTGAGGTAGCTGGTGGACGATAAACATAAGATCCGACAGCAGGCCTATCGCCGGCTTGCCATCGCTCCAATGCCAATTTTGCCGCACCGATGATGGAATTACCTGCCATGTGGGTCATGCGTGAAGCCGAAACACTGCCCGAATTAAGCGAATTGGAGGTGTCGGAGTAGTGGAGTTCAAGTTTCTCGAGTGATAAATCAAGTGCCTCGGCAGCGATTTGGGCAAACGTGGTATGTGCTCCCTGTCCAACTTCCGCGCCAGCATGGAACAACTTCGCTTTCTCAATTTCTTCTCCCCCCTCCAGGACGATGATCGCTCCGCAATTTTCGGGAGCTCCATAAGAAAAACCAATGTTCTTATATCCGCATGCGATCCCAAGTCCGCGCTTTATGTTTGGGTCCTCTGCAGGCACAAGCTCAGGCTTTTTCCAACCATCAGGACCTTGCGTCCAACCTGCTTCTTCAGCACATTTCTGAACTACCTGTCGGATAGTTACTCCCGCTGGAAGCTGCGATCCCATGGAAATTGTGGAACCCTCCTTGAACAAATTGCGCATCCGAAATTCAACCGGATCCAGATTCAGGGCTTCAGCTAATTTGTCCACTTGCATTTCAGCCATAAAAGCTGCCTGCGGTCCACCAAAACCGCGGAAAGCCCCGCCAGGAATGTCGTTGGTATAAACAGCATAAGCATCAGTGCTGACGTTCGGTACCTCATAGGGTCCAGTGGCAAGCAGCGTCGCGTTGCCTAGTACTTTTGGCGAGGTGTAAACGTAAGCTCCGCCATTCGCCCAGATTTCGCATTCAGCAGCCAGGATTTTCCCTTCCGCGCTGGCTCCCCACTTTGCCTTCATCGTGTAGGCATGCCGCTTACAATGCCCAATGATGGACTCTTCACGCGACCAAACAATCCTCACCGGTCGGTTAATCCCGCGTTCATTGAGTTTATGCGCAGCCAGCCCAAGAATGATCTGGACGGACATGTCTTCCCTTCCACCAAATGCCCCTCCGATAGCAGGATAAATGATGCGGATTTTCTCAAGCGGTAATCCAAGGGAATGCGCCACTTGTTCCTGATCTTCGTGAGCCCACTGTCCGGCAGTCACAATTGTGATCCTACCCTCTTCGTCCACAAAACTAACGCCAGATTCCGGCTGTAAGTAGGCGTGTTCCTGGACCGGAGTCTGGTACTCGCCTTCCACGATCACCGCGCAGTTCCTGAAGGCTTCCTCAGTCGACCCACGGCGAACAATGTTGTGATGGAAAATGTTGTTATCCAGACGAGAGTGGAGAATTGGCGCGCCTTCCCTTAAGGCTTCTCCGAGGGTTTTTACAACTGGCAAATCTTCATAGGTTACCACTATCTTCTTAAGTGCCTTCGCTGCAATCGCTTCACTTTCTGCTATGACTAAAGCAACCTGGTCCCCTTCAAAACGGACAACATCAGCGATCTGAATGCTGGAATCCGGTCCACACAAGACGGGTTGGTCATTAACACCGAGCCCATACTCGTTCACTGGCACATCTTTTGCCGTAAGCACCATCACAACACCCTCAACCTCTTCAGCCTGGGCTGTGTCGATCGCAAGAACCCGTGCGTGCGCCCGATGGGCGAACAACACTTTCATTACCAGCTGATCGGAGAATTGAAAATCACCCGGATACTTGGCCTTGCCAGTCACTTTCGCAATCGCGTCAACACGAGGAATAGAATTTCCAATTGTGCTCATCTTAGCTCCTCATCTTCCCACAGGCTGCTTCGATCGCTTCGACGATCTTGTAATATCCTGTACAACGGCATAGATTGCCAGAAATTCCTTCTTTTATCGTATCGTGATCAGGATGTCCGTTTTCCTGGAGCAACTTCACTGCAGACATTACAAATCCCGGTGTGCAGTAACCGCATTGCACAGCTCCATAATCCACAAAAGCTTGCTGGACAGGATGCAGCGTTTCTTCTTCCGCAATCCCTTCAATGGTGGTGATGTTGGCCAGGTGCGCCCGCGGTGCAGGCACCAAGCAGCTCACGACAGCCTTGCCATCCATGAATAAAGTGCACGAGCCGCATTCCCCTTCCTCGCACCCCGCTTTGGTTCCAGTGTAACCTATGCGCTCCCGCACCATATTTAATAATGTCATGTCCTTGGAATCGTCAATCACAAACAATTGTCCATTGATTGTCGTTTCAATTGTCTCTCCGTCCCACTCTCCTGCAACAGGACTGCGAAATCCTTCTTTTGTGTCCAGGGCAACCGGCTTGAAGGGTACTTTTTGCCCCTGTTTGCCATTTTTTAGTTCCTTCAACCCATCTTCCACCAGGACTTGCATCATGTAGAGGCGATACTCATCCGAGGCTCGAACATCGCTGATAGGTCTTGTCGCTTCAGCCGCAAGCCGACCTGCCTCTTTGATAACTTCGTCTTCAAGCTCTTTTCCGATCAAAAAATTCTCAGCTTCCACTGCATGGATTATCGTTGGAGCCACCGATCCCATAGTGATCACTGCTTTTTGAATTTGCTTATCTTCCATCTCCAGCAGTACGCAGCAATTCAAGACAGCGATAGCCTGCGTGCGACGCAACGCCTGCTTCATAAAGCTTCCCTGCTGACTTGGTTCCAGGGCAGGAAAATTAACTTCCTTGACAAATTCATTCGGAGCCAACACAGTTTTGCGAACTCTGAGATAAAAATCCTTGAGTGCAACCGTGCGTTCTCGTTGGCTTGAAGCCAACACAAGTGCTGCATCCATCGCCATCAGTGGCGTAATCGTATCGTTCGCGGGTGAAGCCGTTACGAGATTCCCGACCACGGTCGCGCGGTTGCGCAGTTGCGGTGACGCCACCCGATAACAGGCCTGAACAAGGGGATTTGCGAATTCCCTGAGAATTGGGGATTGCAACACGTCGCTGTGGGTTACCAATGCTCCTATGTGAACGACATCCCGATCATCCTTCCAAACCTGGTCCAGACCTGGTAGACGAGAAATGTCAAGAACCGTGTCCAGTTCAGGCCATTTTCCATTCCTGATCTCCACCATCAGGTCAGTGCCACCGGCAATGATCTTGGTTTGTCCTTCCGCGGCATCCAACGCAGCCATTAAGGCTTCGACACTCTCAGGCATTAAGTACTGTTTCCACATATTTGCTCCAAATTTTGCGGTTAACTCTTTTGTCTTTCAATAACCTCAGCCAATATACTAATGGCAATTTCATCAGGCGTTTCAGCCTTAATGTAAATTCCGATTGGGGACTTAATTTTTGCGATATTTTCCAGGCTGACACCACGCTCCATCAAACCTCGCTTCGTCGCAGCCCAACGGTTTTTTGAGCCCATTAATCCAATGTAGGCTGGTGAGCCTTCCAGGATAGGTCCCAATCCTTCCACGTCCACTGAGCTGCCAGGTGTAACTCCAACGATATAGACCCGTTCATTAATTTCCAGGTGCTTGGGGATTTCCACCATTGGCATGGGTAAAAATTCAAGTTTCCCCGGCAAAGCATCTGCGTTGCATAACTCAGGACGGTCGTCAGAGACGATTACGCGAAAGTCCAGCATCTGCCCAAACTTTGCTACCGATCGCCCAACGTGGCCAGCACCTAAGATTAACAAAATAGGTTGTGTTACCTGTGGTTCAATGTACACTTTCACCTCTCCCCCACACACACCCACCGAATTCGGATCTTCTGCTGAGAGAGAATGCTCCACGATCCTGGATTTTCCATCCTTGAGCGATTCTATCGCCGCGTTCACGGTCCGTGATTCCAATTCTCCTCCACCCACGCTGCCTTCTGTGCGTCCGTTTGAGTAGACTAACATCTTGCTGCCGGCATGACGCGGAACTGCGCCTTTCGTTTCAATCACAATACACAACGCTACAGCCTTACCATCCTTTTTCGCTTCGTGCAATCTATCGATAAAATCCATTCCTAAACCTCTAATAATGAGAGAATTATTGGGAGCAACTGTTTCTTTCGCGAGACCACGCCATCAGCCAAAAGGCTGCCATCGCCTAGTGGCGTATACGGCAGTTCCTCCAGGGCAGCTGGTTCATCAACAAATATCAACCTGCTGGAGCCTTTAACGACATCAGTGATCATCAAGCCTGCAAAATCCAAGCCATTCTGTGTTTTTAGTTCTTTCAAAGCGACCTTAAGCTTGCTCATGTAATCACCAATTTCATAGACATCAGTCGTCTCAGCCTGGGCGATCGCAAACCGAATGCCAGTTGCCTCGTAAATTTTCATGTCTGTCTTCACGACGACTTCCGGTTC
>DAOOPV010000054.1:0-15618 GCA_035388405.1 Anaerolineaceae bacterium | reverse complement strand
TCAAAAAGTGTAACCCATGTCCTGTAACAAATTGTCACCTATGTGGTGTCATACAACGAGCCCCTTCCATACGAGAATTCCCTAAAAACCTTCCAACCTGGAAATGTCCGCGAACGGTTTCAACAGACCTGCGATTGCCTGCAGCATTCCCAGCCGGGTATTGCGCAGGGCTTCATCCTCCACCATCACCAGCACTTTGTCAAAAAACCCGTTGATTAGCGGGACAAGCTTTTCAATTTGAACTAGCGCGTTTTCAAAGGTAGTCTCGGTCTGAATACCCTTTTGCGCATTTTGAACGCCCTCAAATAAAGCCTTTTCTTCCGGCTCCACCAACAAGTTCCCATCCGCAACAAACTCCTGTGACAAATCGCGGGTCATCCGCAGACAGCGGCTGAAGGCTGGCAGGATTGTCCCCCAATCATCCCGAGCCACCCAATTGCTCAGTACCTCAGCTTGTTCAGCAGCAATTGCCGGGTTGTTCGAATTCACCTGCTCCACGGCGTCCACGACGTCGTAACGAAAACCCTTGTCCAGGAGCAAACCGTGGAGTCTGCCTGCAACAAACTCAGCTGCCGCATCTATCAGCTCTGGCTTCACTTCCACTGGCTGTAAGCCAGCTGCCGTTTTTAGTCCATCCCGGACGTCAAAGCTAACTTTCTTCTCAATCAAGAGCTGCACAAGCCCTAACGCGCTGCGCCGTAAGGCAAACGGGTCTTTATTGCCAGTTGGGGCTAAGCCCACCGCGAAGAGCCCCGCGATCGAATCGAGCCTGTCAGCTAATCCCACGCTAACTCCTGCCCAAGCTTCCGGCAGGCTATCTTCGGTAGTGCGTGGGAGATAATGCTCAAAAATGCCTTGAGCAACCTCCAGCGTCTCGCCGGATTTTTCTGCGTAGTAGCGCCCCATGATGCCCTGCAAGCTGGTCATTTCCACCACCATCTGGCTGGCAAGGTCTGCTTTGCAAAGCTCAGCCACGCGTTTGGCAGCAAGCTGATCGGCTTCACTCAATCCCAGTTGTAGATTTAGTTGGTCGGTTAATTCCTGAATGCGTTGGGTCTTCCCCAGCATTGATCCTAATTCTTTCTGGAAAGTCAATTTTTCGAGTTCGGGCACAAAATCCGCCAGTTTCCTCTGAAGATCTTCTCTAACAAAGAACTCTGCATCGGCAAAGCGGGCATGAATTACCTGCAAATTACCATCCACTACGGTCTCTGCATGTTCCATATCGCCATTACGGACAATGATGAAATGGTTGGTAAGGCTGCCATCAGTGTTGATCACCGGGAAGTAGCGCTGGTGTTTCTTCATTACGCTGATCAGTACTTCCGCTGGCAGGTTCTGAAGGTATCGCGGGTCAAAACTGCCTAATAAAGCTGCGGGTCTTTCCACCAGGTTACCAACTTCCACGAGCAGATCAGGGTCCTCTGCCAGGGAGCCACCGACTTTTTCTGCCAGTATCAGCGCCTGCTTCCAGATTGTTTCGCGCCGCTCAGTAGAATCAAGAATAATGCCTTGCGACTGCAAGTAAATTGGATAATCCGCAGGGGATTGCAACACCTTCTGCCCATCTTGTGAGAAGCGCAAACCGTGAGTGATGCGTCCGGACTTCAGCCCTGCATAGCTGAACGGCACCACTACTTCCCCGAACAGCGCCATTAACCAGCGGATCGGGCGCGAAAAACTCACGCCGCTGTCGTTCCAACGCATGGCCTTGGTAAAGCGCAAATTCGCGATAACTCCCGGCAGTGCCTGGGCAAGTATTTCGAGGGCGGGCTTACCGGCTTCGTGCATTTCAACGACCACGTAACGACCGTTTTCAAAGTCCCGAACCTGCAGCTGTTCGACGTCTACCCCACGGCTGCGGGCAAAGCCCTCGGCGGTCTTGGTCGGCTTGCCTTCAGCGTCAAAAGCCCGGTCAGCTGGAGGACCCTTCACCTCGAGCTTGCGCTCAGCCTGGCGGGTTTGCAGGGCTTCCACTTGTGCGACTAAGCGGCGTGGCGTACCATGCACAATCAATTTGTTGTACTCGAGCCGTGTTTCGGACAACAGCGTTTTCATCAAACTTTCCAGGTTGCTGATGGCAGCATCAAGATCTGCAGTTGGCAGTTCTTCGCAGCCAATTTCAAACAAAAAGTCCGCACGATCTTCGCTGATTTCAGGCAGAACTTCCTTCTCCAGAGCCAGGACTGGTTGTTCACCCTTCATCCAGGGGAAGCCCATCTCTTCGCGCTGGGCATAGTACGCCTCAGCCACCTTGCGGGAAAGCTCGCGCATCTTGCCAAACAGCGCCTGACGCTCGGTGAAACCGACAGCGCCACGGGCATCCAAAATATTGAAAGTGTGTGAGCACTTGATAATGTTGTCGTAAGCCGGCAGCACCAAGCCTTTTGCGAGGGCATTTTCGGCTTCTTTGGTAAACAAGGAGAACATCTGCCTGAGACTGGGCACATCCGCTACTTCGT
This sequence comes from Anaerolineaceae bacterium, assembly GCA_035388405.1. Taxonomy (GTDB): domain Bacteria; phylum Chloroflexota; class Anaerolineae; order Anaerolineales; family Anaerolineaceae; genus Mesolinea. Next base: position 13,156 of record DAOOPV010000054.1, on the reverse strand, counting down.
AGTAGTAGGTTGAGTGCTCGCGTTCCGCCACCTGGAGAACGTCCCCATAGCTGCGGCTTTCGTTCCAGCGGATGTTTTTGAAATGATTCACCTTCTGCAAGCTCATGGCAATACGCTCAAGACCGTACGTGATCTCGACCGCAGGCACATCCAGCACGATTCCACCCGCCTGCTGGAAGTAGGTGAATTGGGTGATTTCCTGACCATCCAGCCACACCTCCCAGCCCAGACCCCAGGCGGAGAGAGCCGGCGACTCCCAGTTATCTTCCACGAAGCGAATATCGTGCTGCGCCGGGTCAATGCCCAGGGCAAGCAGTGAGTTCAGATAGAGCTCCTGCGGATTGCCTGGATCGGGCTTGAGGATCACCTGGAACTGTGTATGCTGCTGCAGGCGGTTTGGGTTGATGCCATAGCGTCCGTCATCCGGTCGAACCGAGGGCTCCACGTAAGCCACACGCCACGGCTCCGGACCAAGAACTCGCAAAAATGTGGCGGGATTCATGGTGCCCGCGCCAACCTGGGAGTAGTACGGTTGCCAGATCAGGCAGCCCTGCCCCGCCCAGTATGTTTGCAGTTTAAAGATGATGGATTGAAAATCTAATACTGTGCTCATCGCGAAACCTCGTGGTTGATTTAACAGATTGATTATACATCAGCATCGCGGCAGGCTGCAGCACTGATCGTGGGGACCTACCTTTCTCCCTATACCGACGAGAATCGGACTATTAAAAGTGGTGTCCCATGTCGATTATATGTGGAGACCTTCGGTCAAAAACCTTGCAAGGTCAGGAGACCTTGCAAGAACAAGTGGCATCGTTGATCGTGCCGGCGTCCTCGCCGAGCATAGGCTTTGACCGCAGGTCTCCTTGTGAGATTGGACGCGCACAGCAAAAGGCTGTGCTCGGGCAGGAGCCCGGCACAATCGGGTGTTTATGGGCAGATCGCCACGCAAAAGAGGCTCGCGATGACGAACAATGCCAGCAGGGCGTGATGGAGGACGCCTTAGGCGAAAAGGTGTGCTCGGGCTGCCCGCGCCTGGCTCCGTCGGCAGGGTACTTCGTAAGCCCGGCACAATCGAGCGTTTTTGGGCAAATCGCCAGGGGTTAAGTAACGGCTTTTAAGAACCCTGGGGTTCGCAGGCTGTATTCCAACAAATAAGTCAGATAGCGCTCCAACAGGCTGGCGAGCTCCGGCTCAATTTCCCGGGGGATCTCAAGACTTTTGAGTTTGCCCCAGGAACTGCGCTGAAAATGCCGCATGTACTTCAACGCCCCCAAGCTCACTCTCCAGGCGGTTGGGTCTGCCGAAAGCGAGTTGGGGCAGAGCACTCCGCCTAATTTAGCTGAGAAAAACTGGTCTTCCGGCTTGATTTTTTCCCCGCATGCTGCGCAAACCTGCAACTGAGGTCTAAACCCCAGCAAATCCATCAATTGGACTTCGTAGTAATGCACTACGGTCTGAGGGGGCGCGCCTTCATCAAGGCGTGCCAATGTATCTACCAGTAGATTGTAGAGCTGGCGTTGCTCGCCTTCCTCGTAAGTGAAACGATCAAGCAATTCGATAACATAAGCAGCGTATGCAATCAGCTGCAGGTCAGCGCGCAGATTTTCATAGGTACTTTGCGCTTCTGCCTGCGTGATCACATCCAGGCTGCGCCCCTTGGCGAGCATTAGCTCCACCCGCGAAAAGGGCTCAAGGTGCCCCGCCTTGCGGCTGCGCATTTTGCGAATCCCTTTGGCAATCGCCTGTATTTTTCCGTATTCCAATGTGTAGAACGTCAGGATGCGGTCTGCTTCACCAACCTCCACATGCCGCAGCACAACCCCCTGAGCGCGATAGCTGCGAGAATCCGGGCTTGTCATTTTCGGTCAGTGGATTACCGGTTCAAATCATCCGGACCAAAAGACCGAGGCAGGAGATCCCCCAGCGTGAAATTCTCTTCAACGCCGTCTTCGACTGTCGTCAGAATAACGGGAATATCCAGGCGACCAAATTCCCGCATCACCTGCCTGCAGGCTCCGCAAGGAGCCCCGGCGTTGCGGGTGACTACCGCCACAGCCAGGATTTTTCGGTTCCCTTCGGAAATCGCTTTGTTAATCGCCACTCTCTCCGCGCACAGCCCTGAAGGATGAGCCGAATTTTCGATGTTTGTTCCCCCGTACACCAGTCCATCCTCCGCCAGCACTGCCGCTCCAACCGGGTAGTTGGAATAGGGCGAATAGCTGTTCTTCAGATATTGCCGGGCTGTGTCAATCAGGATCTTGCGATACTCACTTGTCAGTGTTTCCATTCTCACTGTCCTCCTGGAACGCTTCTTTGGTCAATTTGCGCACCTTCACCTTGATGATGCGCCTTGCTACCACCTGCTCCACCGTAAATTCCAAATTCTCGGTAGTTACAACCTCACCTGGTTGAGGAACCCTGCCCAGCTGACCATAGATAAAGCCGCCCAGGGTATCCGCATACTCATCCGAGAGTGATCCATCCGTGATCAGGTTGAACTCGTCAATCGTTGCCCGCCCAAGGATCAGGTAGGTGTTTTCATCAACCTGTTCATAGAGCTTTTCTTCACTCTGGTCGTACTCATCCCGGATCTCTCCGACAATTTCCTCAACGATGTCTTCCAGCGTCACCACGCCGGCCACACCGCCATACTCATCGACCACCAGCACCATGTGCACCCCACGGGATTGCATCTCTGCCAGCAGTTCGTCCACCTTCTTGGCTTCAGGCACGAAGTAAGCCTGCCGCAGAAGCCGCCGCTGGGCTGCAATTGTATCAGCGCCATCCACTACTGCCAACAGGTCCTTGGCATAGAGCAAACCGACGACGTTATCAATCGAGTCCTCATAGACAGGCACACGGGAGTGCCCAGCCTTGATGAACTCGTGGCGCGCATCGCTGATGGTGGTGTTGACCTCCAGCGCCAAGACGTCCATGCGCGGCACCATGATATCTTTTGCCATGGTCTCACTGAAGCGGAAAATGGAATAGATCATTTCCCGCTCACCCTTCTCAAGCGTACTCTCAGGCTGTTCATTCTCCACCCAGTCCCTGAGGGTATCGTCCGTCACCGTCAGGGTAACTTTCTCGGCGTGTTCCCCAAGCACCGAAGTCATCAGGCGCGTTAGTGGAGACAAAAGGAATGAAATGAACGCTGCCATGCCCGTCCAGGTGATTGCCGACTGATCTGGTGCGTCCAGTATCTTTCGTTCGATCAAGAACTCGAGAACGCTCAGAATTAAGAAAGCCCCAAAGACGATCAGTGCGACCAGCCAGTAATTCTGAATCGCAAATAATCTGTCGCAAATAAGGACGACGATTGCCGCCACAATGAAGTGACAGATGATCAGCCCCAAACGCAGGGCAGTCCTTAGACCGGTTTTACTAAAAAGTTTAATGGTTTGGTCAATCTTCCCGTTCTGCCCACTTGCTATGCCTAAAAGATAGGGTAGCCGGGCATGCGTGAAGGCAGATTTCGCAGCTGAAGCCAATAAACAGACAAAGACTGCAACCGCGAGGGCTATCCAAAGCCCGATTTCATCACTCACAATGATCCTTTCTTTCCCTGGGTCTGGCAGGTACTCCAATCACCAGCGTGTCATCTGGCACATCGTGCGTAACAACCGCACCTGCAGCCGTTTTGGCGCGCTTGCCAATCTTTAACGGAGCCACCAGCATGGTATCGCTCCCGATAAACGTCTCATCCCCAATTTCGGTTGGATGTTTGAGTTTTCCGTCATAATTGCAGGTAATCGTGCCTGCCCCAATGTTCACATCCCGCCCGATGGTTGCATTGCCAATGTACGAAAAGTGACCCATCTTGGTGTGCTCACCGAGGGTCGAATCTTTCACCTCGCCAAAATTGCCCAGGTGGACGTAGTCCTTGAGAACTGCGCCGCTCCTCAAATGGCAAAAAGGTCCCATTGTGACATAACTGCCAATGGTTGCCTTTTCGGCTACCGAGTACTGGATCATGCAATGGTCGCCTACGCTGGTGTGCAGCAGGGTGGTGTCGGGTCCGATGGCACAATTCTCACCAATGGTTGTCCTGCCGCGCAGATAAGTGTGCGGATACAAAACGGTATCCTGCCCAATTGTCACGCCCATTTCGACCGTGGTCGTATCAGGGTCCAGGAAACTGACGCCCGACAGCATCCACTGGCGGTTCACGCGCGCGCGCATCGCCCGTTCGCAGTCCGCCAGGTCCACGCGGTTATTGATCCCGAGTCCTTCGGCGGCATCCTCGAGCACCATGGCTTCCACGCCTCTGCCCTGCGCGATTGCTATTTCAACCAGGTCGGTGACATAAAATTCGCCTTTTGGGGAGGGTTTGAGATCTGCCAGGCTTTGCCACATCCAATCCGCATCGAAACAGTAGGCAGAGATGTTGTATTCACGGATCTTGAGCTGCTCAGGCGTGGCGTCTGCTTCTTCCACGATTGCGCGCACTTTTCCATCTTCGGAGCGCAACACCCGCCCAAATCCCCGTGGCAAATCACCGATCACGCTCGTCATTGTGACGGCGCTGTTTGTTTCATGGCGAATTTGGATCAGGCGCTGGATCGTCTCAGGGCGCAGCATGGGCATATCCCCGAACGTGACCAACATAATGTCAGCCTTACCGCGCAGTTGCTCTTCGGCTGACCGAACGGCGTGTCCAGTGCCGAGTTGTTCTGCCTGCAAGGCAAAAGCAACTTTTTCACCATACGCGCGTGCGATTTCCTCTCGCACAAGCTCGCTGCCATAGCCGGTCACGAGCACCGGAGGCAGGTCAGCCAGGGGAAGGACGGCATCCAGGGCGTGGAAAACGATAGGTTTACCAAGCAGGGGATGGAGAGTTTTAGGTAAGCTGGAATGCATGCGTTTGCCTAAGCCAGCAGCAAGAATTACAGATGCAATTGTCATTTTAAACTCCGGGAATCAAAAATGCGGACAGCAGCCCAAATCGGACTGTCAGCCTCGCTATCATCAAAACTTAGATCATCAGATTGTGTGTCCACAATAAATCAGGCCGGGGCACTTGGAGTCGAACCAAGATCAGCGGATTCAAAGTCCGATGTGCTGCCATTGCACCATGCCCCAACGCAGCCAATATTTTAACATAGATTTCAAAGCCTGCCAACATCTGGCTACCCATTAATATTACTCGAGTTTGAGAATACGTCGTTTGAGGCCGGGAAAAATACCTATACAATCAGCAGTCCTGCATTGAGTGCGCCTCAGGTGTGCAATCTCAACTCGCGGTAAGCCCTCCGCGTACCAAGTGGTAAGCCTAAATCAGTAAAACCTCTACTGACGCAATTGTAATTGCTCACCTCACCAGACTCAGAATCTTAGAATGAATTGTTTCTTTTCCTCTTAAAGCTGCAGCCATTTCCAAAAGTGACATTTGGATCTTAGCAGTAAATTCCACAGAAACTCACATAAGAGCGGTTAAATGCCTTGGAGAGTCGGTCTGAGGGAAAAGATAATGATGCTGGATCAAAAAAAAGACACCTCTGAGAAGAGGTGCCTTTTTCCTTGATTGGAAAAGATTTAGAAAACCTCAGCGGTGTTTGTCAGATGGTTGCTCTTCTATAAAACTTTTATCAGCTTTCTTTACGTCAAGGCGGGTTTTGACGAGACTAAAGGCACCGATAATCGAGGTTGACATTCCTAAAAGTTGAAAGGCAAAGGCGAGAAAGTTGAGGAAATAGGTTGAAGGCAAAACCTTACTCACCATCAGCAAAGGCATTACGAAGCCTAAAACTACTGCTATGCCTCCAACCCAAATCAGGGTCTTTGGATCAGTCTTCCAATGTTTCATTTTCAGCAAACAGCCAACAGGACACCAAATGTTCGTTGCCAAGGTCAATTTCAGGTGGACTCTTAACGTCACAGGTACCTTTAATTATCCGGGGGCAGCGCGGGTGGAAACGGCATCCTTGCGGTGGATTGACCAGGCTGGGTGGTTCCCCAGGAGGAACATCCTGAAATTCATCCACGTTTTTCGGATCCGGGTCAGACGTAGCAGCCAAGAGAGCGTGTGTATAGGGATGGGCTGTATTGTTGATGAGGTCTGACTCTGTTGCTTTTTCGATGATTTGCCCAGCATACATTACATTGATGTATTCCGAGAAATATCTTACGGTTGCCAGATCATGGGTGATGTATATAACTGCCAGGTTGTGTTCTTCTTGCAAATTTCGAAGTAATTTTAGAATTTCTACACGTACTGAAGCATCAAGCATAGACACAGGTTCATCAGCAACCAGCAAAACAGGGTTGAGGATCATCGCCCTGGCAATGACTATACGCTGCTGTTGGCCACCACTAAGTTGATGTGGAAATTTTGACAGAAACTCATCCACCGGAGTCATTTTGACTTCTTCCATAACCTTGAAAACGCGGCGATAACGTTCCTCTTTGTCTTTTATCCCGGCAATTTTTAATGGCTCTTCAAGGATGGTCTGGACATTCATAAATGGCGGCATGGCACCGTAAGGGTCCTGTTGGACATACCCTACTTTATGGCGAAAATCTCTTAGCATTTTGGAGCTCAAGTCGTTGATGAGTTGATCTTCAAAGGTAACAGTGCCTCCGGTAGGTACATTTAGGAGCAGGATTGTTCTCATCAAGCTCGTCTTACCGCTACCGCTTTCCCCTACGATTGCGATGGTTTCACCACGCTTTAGAGATAAATCCACGCCATCTACAGCATGAACATAGCCAGCGTGCTGGAATCCAAATTTCTTAAGTTCAAAATAGACCTTGAGGTCCTTCAACTCGAGGATGTTTTCCGAGGAGGTTGTAGAGGTTGAATTTGTGACTACTTCTTGTTTCATACGAGTTCACCTTCACCTTCGTAAAGCCAGCATTTGACCCAATCTTCACCAAATCTAGTAATCGGTGGTTCGTTAACACATTTTTCGAAACGCTTGGGACATCGTTCTGCAAAGCGGCAGCCTGTAGGGGGATTGATCAATGAAGGCGGTCGACCGATGATAAAGTCAGGTTCCGCCTTGGTTCGAAGTCTTGGTACACTACCCATCAGCTTAATGGAATAAGGATGCCTTGGATTACTAAAGAAGCGGTGAGATTCGCTTACCTCAACGATTTGTCCCGCGTACATGACAGCTACAATATCTGCCAGTTCGGACGATGTTGAGATGTCGTGTGTAATTAATATGAAGCTTGTTTCCAGTTCCGTCTTTATTCTTTTGAGAAGATTAAAGATGTTAGCTTGAGTCAATACATCCAGGGCAGAAGTCGGTTCATCCAAAATAACCAGTTTGGGTCCAGTGACCAAAGCCATGGCTATGGCAACACGTTGACGCATGCCCCCAGAAAGTTCAAACGGGTAGCGCGAGAGAAAGTCAACCGGAACGCCAACATTTTGAAACATTTTTGCGGCTTGAGCCAGGGCTTCTTCCCTGCTTTTTCCAAAGTGCACAAGCATGGGTTCTGCAACCTGGTCACCAACACGCAATACAGGATTTAGCGAGTTCATGGCAGCCTGAGGAACCATGGACATTTGAACCCACCGGATTTGCTTACGATATTCCTCGTCTGAAAGAGCCATCGTTTCCGTATCACCCAACCAGACTTGTCCGGAGTACTCACCAGCATTTCGGGGGAGCAATCGCAGAACTGCTTTTGCCAGGGAGGTTTTCCCGCAACCGGATTCGCCCACAACAACGACAGCTTTTGTAGGCATTAGATCGAAATTTACACCATCGACTGCTTGTACGACACCCTTGTTAGTTGTGAAGTAAAGTTTGAGATCTTGTATTCGAATTACTTTTTCCTCAGTCATGTTTACATACCTCTTAGCCTTGGGTTGAATATTCGATCAAGCGCAAATCCTAACATAGCAAATCCCAAACCGGTAATCATAAGCAGAATGGCAGGCTCGAGTATCCAATAAAATTGACCTCTATACAGTGCACCATTTGAGTAAGCATCGTTGATAACTTTCCCCCAGGTGGGCAATGTCGGATCACCCAGACCGAGTAAGGCCAATGAAGCTTCAAGAAATACGTAACTAGGAACTGCGGAAACCAGACCGGGAATGAGCAATGGGATAATCCGGGGAACTAAATATCGACCAATTATCCGGGTGTTGCTTGCTCCGTAGGCTCTGGCTGCTTCAATATAGGTGGATTCCTTGATCTGAAGGAAGATAGCTCGATTTGTTTTGATCGCGCCTGTAAAGATCGAAAGTGCAATTGTCACTCCAAGAATTATCCAAATACTGCGTGAATAGAAGGTGCCAACCATGATCAGAATTGACAGGAATGGCAGGACCAGGTTGACTTCAGTGATCCTTTGGACCAATTCATCGACCCAACCTCCAAACCAGGCACCAAGCGCTGCAATCAACATGGAAAGGACCGAAGTTGAAGCAGCTGCCAACAAACCAAACGCCAGCGCAATCGGAGCCCCCCACAAAATAGCTGTGGTTAGATCCCGACGCATGTGGTCAGTTCCAAACAAACCAAAAACAAGACCATGGCTCACAAACTCAATTTGCACATCTGAATCCGCCTCAAATGTCGAGGCAAGAATTTTCAGAGTGTAGATACCCTTGTTAATCTCCAAAGGCTCCGATTTAGGTACAGAGAACAAGCCTTGCATCACCGGAAGCTCTTTGCCATGAATGCGACGTAGCCGGGTGATCAATCTATCATCTTGTGAAAAACGATAGGTCTGCTTGTTTGATGTGCCAAAATCTGAAATTTTGATTTCTTCACCGCCAGGTGTTTCAAGAACTACCGAGATAAAGGGGTTCTTTACCTGATAAGTAGATTGAATGTAGAGAAATAGTTCCTGTGGATAATCGTCATACTGAAAATCGAAGGTGTATGCATATTCAATAGTTGAACCTGATTCTCCAGGATTCACAACCTTTGAGAAGTCTTCATCCTCACCAGCCATCACTGAGAAAGAAATAGGCAGACTTTTATCCGTAAAATTATTAAACCACGACGGTGGTACATTTTTAGGGTTGCGGTAAACTGTGTCCTCTCCGCCTCTCCAAAGTTGAATGGCTTCATCATAGGGAATGGTTGAAACCGCAAAAATTGCCAGTGCTATCAAAATCAATATGATTAAAGCGCCAAATATTGCGGAGGGATAATGTGATATTTCTCGAAGAGTATTTTTTAATATTTTCATGTTAGCTGTTCCCGCCTCCCACCTTGACTCTTGGGTCTACGATGGCATAGATGAAATCGAGGAAAAAAACAGTGAAGGCAAGCAAGTAAGCATAGATAATGGTAGTGCCAACAATCACTGGGGTATCATACAGGCTGACAGCCCGAAAGATTGTCCTACCCAAGCCAGGCCACAGAAATATCGTTTCTGTGATGGTTGCTCCGGTAAACAAACCGATGATTATGAGCGCGAAATTTGTGATAATTGTTGGCAGGGTTGGACGCAAAATATAACGTGTTTCAATTTCTCGTGAAGGCAGCCCTTTCGCTTTGGCCATATCCACGTAATCTTCACTTGAATAGATCAGGAAAAAAGTTCTCCAGTTGTAGACACTGAGAAAAAATGATGCGAGTATCAGGGAACTAGCGGGGAGAATTAAGTGCTTTAAAAGGTCCAAAATATATGCGCCGGTTTCTTTTGGTGGTGGGGCAGAAACCATGCCACTAAAAGGAAGTAACTTAAGTACCGCTGCAAATAACAGAATTAGGAAAATTCCATAAAACCATGGTGGAGCGGATGAAGTAGGAGAGAGTGTGATGATCAATTTGTCCCAAAAACTGCCATAGGCTCTCGAAAGCGACAATGCGAAAAATACGGTGGAAAAGAACAGTATCAACTGAGAGACACCCATTAATAAGAGTGTGGCTGGCAGTCGTTCGAGGATAATGTTGCTTACAGCTCTGGAGCCATGATCACTTACCATGTGAACCGCGCGACCGAGATTTAAGGTCAGGGCGTTCCCCAAATATCGGAATGAACGCACAACAAATGGAGTATCCAAGCCAATTCGCTTTTCTTCAAGCGCGATCATCTGATTCACAAGTTGAGCTCTGTTCTCGGTGCTCATCGGCTTGCTGGCAGTCATCGCAGACACTTGCTGATTGACTCTTTCACGGATGTCGTTACGCATGATCGTATCAACATAACCACCCATGTTGGCAATTATGATTGTGATATAGATGCCCACAACAATGGTTATGAAGAGCATCACAACTCTAAGTGCCAAAAATTTACCCAACCGCTTTGCGGTATTTGCCCGTGCGGTTCTATTTAATAATTCGATGTTTGTCTCAGTGGTCATAGCATCGCTCTCTTTTAGTAACACTGGGGCAAGTTATCGCTAACTTGCCCCAATTTCTTAATTGTCCAAATCGAATTTACTGGGCAACTACAAACTCAACCGAAGTAAACGTCGGTTGGCTTACTGGAATCGGCACTACAGCGATCTCAAGCTTGCTTGCGCCAGCTCCAAGAGCAGTAATGTCATCAGCAGTCAGTTCTACAACATAGTAACCATCTTCGACCAGCTCAGCCTCGCCAATAACAACCAGTTCGTTTGCTGCGTTATAAAGCAGGTATTTCACGATCTTGATGGAATCAGCAGGATATGCCTCGTCTTGGAATGTTACGAAAACCTCAAAGGTGGCAGCCTCGCCAAGTTTAACCTGGCCAGGACCATCGATTTCGGCAGTTGCGATCATGGGATTAGCGAACATATCCCAGCGATCAGCGAGATCTACATAATCGGCGTTCTGCCGGACGACGGCAGACTTCTCGGTCAGGAAGACCTGATCAAGATAATAGGCACCAGTACCCTGCCAGAAGTGACCCTTCTCTGTATACCAGGCTTTCAGGGCTTCATAACGGGCAACAGCCTCTTCAGCAGTAATATACTGACCGAGAGTGGCTTCGTAAGGTATGGTTTGATTTGCGATCAGCTCATCCAACTGGGCAGCCAGGATCTCAAGGCTTGGGCCACCAATAAAGCTGGTCCATTCAACTTCCAATTCAGTGGATTTATCTGGTGAGTAAGCCAGCAAACCAGCAGCTTCAGCGGCATTCGCGGCTGCTGCCTGTGAGAAGGACAATTCACCTGTAGTCCATGTCGGCCATAATCCGGCTGCATTCAATTCAGCATCCTGAGAATAGACGTCGCTATAGTATTCAATAGTCAGAGGATCAGTGGATACGATCTTCAAACCCTTGAAGCCATCCTGAAATACTGTGAAAGTTGGAACAGCTGCCGCGTCGTAGATGGCGCTTTCTTCTTTAGCGCGATCAAAAGTCAAAATCCAGGACATCATCATATCGGCCAAAGAAATATTGGAACCATCGTGCCATTTCACGGTTTCAAACAGGTCGGCAGGATAGACGGAAACAGCCTTGCGTTTGGCAGTGGTGCCACTGAGGCCAGCTTCAGCAACGGTAATAAATTTCTGAGCTTCAGCGTCCCAGTCAATCCATGCATCATCAGGAACCACGATTTCAGGAGCGAAATCAAGGGTTACCCAATCCAAGGTCTTGCCAACTGGCAGACCTTCCAGCACTGTGATAGCAGAACTTTCAAGACGAAGCCCGTGGACAAGACCAGTGTATGGGTCGTACAGCACGTCGCCAGATTGGGTAGCGCGGACAACGGCCTGGTCGAAAGTCCAGTTGGTACCCGCAATCGGGTTGTAAGGCTCAGCAAACAGATCCTGCTGTGCCCATTTAACAGAACCACCCTCAACGCCTTCATAGCGAAGGGAATAAGGAGCAACCTGGGCGCCCTGAACACCGGCAGCCAGATCAGCAACAGCCACCAAGTCGGTGACGTAGGGAGTGAACTCAGAAGAGTCAATCCACCACATGTGGAAGGAATCTTGCAGAGACAATTCAAGCGCACGCGCCATCATTTCTTTTCGTTCTTCAACAGTATTGTAGTCTGCGTTGTAGAGGCGATCGCCAAGTTCCTGGAATTCAGGATCGGCAATGTTTTCATACCACACAGGAATACCCTGTTGTGAAGTAGGAAGGTACATTTCCTGGAAGATGTTGCCCTGATCGCGATCGATAACAGAGGCACCCCAACCAGCAGTGTAAAGATGCCAGAGCCCTTCTTTCGGGTCTGAACCAATCCAGATGGGGGAAGCTTCGGAACCAGACTTATACTGGCGATCAATTGTTGTGAAGCCAAGCTCTTCCAGTCTGTCACAAGTCCAGTCACCCATGGCGGTACGAGCAGCATCATTTCGGATGATGAAGGTGATCTTAACCGGTTCGCCTTCATAGGTCCATGCGCCGTCAACCAATTCCGCGCCCATGGCTTCCATCTCGGTGGTGATAACTTCCCTTGCCTTTTCCAAGTCGTAGGCGTAATAGCTTTCCAGCTTACGAACGGTATCTGCCAGGTCAGCGTAATCCGGCCATTCAGTCGTAATGGCAAAGAATTTCGCCTTGCCGCCGCCGTTGAAGATTTCCTGGGCAAAATAGTTGCGATCAGTCAGCCAGTTGAAAGCTTCGCGGATCTTGCGGTTAGAGAATGGATTAAAACGACCATCATTGAAAGTGGCAGGGTTGAACAGGATTCCATAATAGGTACCCTGGGATGTGGAATATTTTAGCCCAGAATCTCTTACTTCCTGTGCGAATGCAGGTGCAAGACCTTCAGCGTAGATGTCAACATCTCCGGCTTGAATTTGGGTCAGCACAGCAGCGGGATCAGCCACGGTGTAGATGATCTCATCCAACCAACCACCCTTGCGTTCAGTTCTCACAACAGGTTCTTCAGTGGGTTCTGGTGTGGGAGCTTCTGTGGGAGCTTCAGTTGGTTCTTCAGTTGGTGCCTCAGTGGGAACTTCAACCACTGGAGGTTCGGTAACCACCGGAGCCTCAGTCGGTGTGCCGCAAGCAGCAAGCAGCAAGCTAGTAACGATAACTAAACTTAATACGACAAACAACTTTCTCATATGTTCCTCCTTAATGGATTTGAGTGAATATTTGGTTAAGACGCGCTGAAAACAAACTAATCTGGTCATCCACAAAACCAATCGTCATGTCAACAGGCATCCTCTCCATAGAATTGCTAACCCAATATCTACTTGGGTGTAAGTACATTTTACTTTGCAAGGTAAGTTCTTGTCAACTCATTGAATGGGTACTTTTGTGCGAAGGCCAGCACACTGTATACACTTTTGAC
>DAOOPV010000053.1:0-15631 GCA_035388405.1 Anaerolineaceae bacterium | reverse complement strand
GCCGGAGCCAACGCCCATGGAAGACCCGGGGGTGTTCAATCGCATCATGAGCAGCGACGCCAAGTTTTTGGCATTAGGGGTGTTGGGATTGGTGATTTTTGGGGTTGTATTGCTGGTGATCAGTTCCCGTCGAATCCAGTAGTTGGTCTAAACCACCAGGTTCGCGCCATCTACTGCGTGGCAGACCTCGATCGGTATTTCGTGTCCGGTTTTTTCCGTCACAGCCGCTCTTAACCAGCTTACAAAGTCTTCCAGACCGTCCTGCGCAACCAGGTTGACTGTGCAGCCGCCAAAACCCGCGCCCGTCAGCCTTGCGCCATAGCACGCCGGATGGCTGGCAGCCAGGTCCACCAGCAAATCCAGTTCCGGGCAGCTGACACCATACAAATCGCGCAGGGAAGCGTGAGTGGCAAGCATCAGCGCGCCAAAACCAACGCTGTCGCCCTCAGCCAGGCAGCCAATGGCCTGCTCTACGCGCGCCATCTCCCCCACAACGTGGAGCGCCCGTCTGCCAACCCGTTCAGGTAACTCAGCCATATGGGCTTGCAGGAACTCAGGAGTCACATCCCGCAGAGAGGTCAGACTGCTGCACCAGGTTTGCAGCCGTTCCACAGCTTCCTGGCAATCCTCGCGCAGGCTGTTATAGGTAGAGCCGGCAAGGTTGCGTCGAACGCGGCTATCGGCAATCACAATGACAGCATCCTTCAGTATAGGAAGCGTTTGCCAGGCAAGGCTGCGCGTGTCGAGTGCGAGGGCGTGCCCTGCCACTCCAAGCGCGCACGCAAATTGGTCCATCAGCCCGGATTTGACCCCCACATATTCGTTTTCCGCTTTCTGGCAGAGCTTTACCAGCTCCATTTTCGGGATGCCCCACTCACCAGCTGTCTGCCAGGCAAGGGCGAAGCCAACTTGCACCGCAGCTGATGAACTGAGCCCCGCCCCAATGGGGATTTCGGAGCTGTAATGAACCGACAGCCCTCTAACGGGAAGCCCGGCTTGCTGCAGCACCCAGGCAACCCCAGCGGGATACAGCGCAAACCCGGGCAATGGCTGACCATTGAGGTCCAATTTTTCCGCCAGGTTTTCTAATGAGAACGAGATCTCTGCGTCCAGATCAGCAGCTCTCAGATTCACCACTGGCTCATCCAAAACTTCCACCCGAAGCGTCACATAGCGGTCGATTGCCGCTGGTAAAACCACGCCGTCGTTGTAATCCACATGCTCTCCCAGCAGGTTGACCCTCGCCGGCGAGTGGATCACAAAACTGTTTGGGTTTACGGTTTTGTTGTGTAGGTTTGCCAGTAACTCAGGCAATTTATTGCGTGAAGGGTCTGAAACCAAAGCCTGTTTCTGGTGGCGCGGCAGTTGTTTGATGCGGATCTCGCGTTTCAGTGCCGTGCTGTGGTCGGGCAATTCTTCCACGTATACCAGCCTGGAAGGTCCATTCATGCGGGTGTATTTGGCACCCAGCCCGGCATTATGCTGCTTCAGACGCCTGAAGGGATCCGTGCTCCAGCCGGTGTAGTACTTTCCGTTGGCGCACTCCAGCATGTAGCAATAATAGGGCATGGGGTATCTACCGATTGATCAGAAATCGGGCGATTGCCATGACGGGTTCGTGAACAAGCTTGCCGATCAAGTCAAAGCCCAAACGCGGTCCCACAAATACTAAAAAGAGCAGAATATAGGGGCTATAGCGGCGTATACCCTCAAGAACCGGCTGCCATGATCGGGGCAAAAAGTATGAGAGCACCTTCTCGCCATCCAAAGGCGCCAGTGGCAGCAAATTAAACAGGAAAAGTGTGATGTTGACCAAGACAAATATAAGCAGAAAATATCCGAGCGAAGGAAAAATGGCGCCAGAGGGTTGGTTGATATTCACCACACCAAGGCGCAGCGGGATCGCAGCCACAAGCGCCAGCAGCAAATTGGTCAGAGGACCCGCCAGAGAGACCCACATGACACCCGCGGGGTTATTGCGGCGGATTATGGCGGGGTTGATCGGCACGGGTTTAGCCCAGCCAAAACCAGCGACGATCAGCATCAGCGTGCCAAAAGGGTCCAAGTGGCTGAGCGGGTTGAGCGTCAGGCGTCCTGCGTCCATGGCGGTGTAATCACCAAACCGGGTAGCCGTCCAGGCATGCGCGTATTCGTGCAGGGTGAATGCGATTATCAATGTAATCACTCTGGCAATAAGTATGGGTGGGTCAAAACTCATATAAGCTCCAAAATCCCGATTGGGATGCCCTTCGGCGATGGCGGGATTATAACATGCGAGTGTTATAATCCCGCTATGCTGCCTGATATACAACTTGGAGATAAGGTGACACTGCGCAAGGAGCACCCCTGCGGTGGATTTGAGTGGGAAGTGGTGCGACTTGGGGCGGATATTGGTCTGGTTTGCCTGACATGCCAACACCGTGTGATGCTCAGCCGGCGCGAATTGAACCGCCGCCTGAAAAAGCACACTCCAAAGGCAGATTCCGGCGAAAGCAACTCCTGACAATCACATCTTTCTGTCATAACTCAGTACCTAACCGTTGGCTATTCTCCGTCATCGCGAGGGAGCGACACAACCGATCGTGCCGGCGTCCACGCCGCGCACGGTAATTGACCGCAGGTCTCCAACAAAAAAATCTGGAAGGTAGATCGCCACGATTTTTTGCCTTGTCATTCACCATTGCAATCCCAACCGTATCGGTGGCAAAAATTCTCGCGAGGACGTGTTGGGTCGTGATGGTGCAACTCACGATGACGCGTTGGATCCAGGCTCAGCAAAAAATGTCCTGCTCGGGTAATATCAAGTCTACTGACTCGTGAAACGCATACGAAAATCACGATTTCTCAAATTTTCGATCAATGCTAAGGTATAATCTTTTGTTAAGATGCCAATACTTTTACCGCATGCTTTTGAAGTCTTTTCGCATAGTCCCGAGCAAACACGGCGGGTTGGCATTCGCCTTGGCAGTTTGCTACAGGCTGGAGACATCGTCTGCCTTGAGGGAGACCTTGGCTCCGGCAAGACCACCCTGGTGCAAGGCATTGCCCAGGGGTGGGGTTCGCCCAGCAAGGTCACCAGCCCAACTTACGTCATCGTCAACGAATATGCCCTTCCGGGCGGCGATACGCTTTTCCATTGCGACGCATATCGCCTGCAGCCCGATAACCCCCTCGACAGCGCCATCCTCGACCTGGACCGCGTGCTCATTGACGGGGTGTTGGTGATGGAATGGGCAGAACGCATGAAGTCCAGCCTTCCCAAAGAAAACCTGTGGATCCAGATGGACTGGATCAATGAAGACCAACGCCATCTGATCCTGACCCCGCATGGACGCCGCTACGAATCCATTCTCAAAAAGCTGCAGCAAGCTTTGTTTGGAGGTTAATTATGTTACTGGCAATTGACACTTCCACCGAATGGATTGGCATCGCCCTTTTTAATGGCCACAATGTGCTCGCCGAACAGATTTGGCGCAGCAAAAACTATCACACTGTTGAGTTAATCCCTGCCATCAAAGAAATGCTCACAAAAACCCAAACCAAGGCCAGCAGCCTGACGGGTGTGGGCGTGGCGCTTGGTCCGGGTTCTTTTACTGGTTTACGGATCGGGCTTAGTGCAGCCAAAGGCATCGCCCTCGGGCGAAACTTACCCGTTGCTGGTATCCCCTCGCTCGAAATCCTTGCGGCTGCTCAACCTGGTTTGCGCCGACCGATGCTTGCATTCCTGGAGGTCGGTCGTGGGCGGTACGCTTATGTGCGCTATCAATACAAACAGGGCTCCTGGCAAGCTGTTACCGACATCACCGTGAACGATATTCGTGCAATGGCCGCCACCATCAAATCCCCAACCTACGTTGTGGGTGATATGGACGCCGAGCAGCGCCAGATCCTGGGCCGCAAGTGGAAAACCGCCCGCCTGGCACCCCCCAGCCTTTGCCTGCGCCGTCCGGCTGTTCTGGCGGAACTTGCCTGGGCGAAAATCCAGGCAGGGCAGGCGGATGATGCTGCCAGCCTGGCGCCAATTTACGTTCACACGCTGAGCAATGTGCCTGATCTATGAGCCCGAATGCTGACGCCGGCCATGTCAGGCTGCGAGACATGCGCACGGATGACATTCCGCAAGTCGCTGCTCTCGACCACCTCTCGTTTGCGGATCCCTGGCCACAGGGATCTTTTGAATACGAACTAAAAGCAAACAACTATAGTTTGTGCCTGGTCGCGGAAGATCCAGGCGCGGTTGAAGGTCAGAACATCGTGGGTGCGTTGGTTATTTGGCTGATCGTGGATGAAGCTCATATTGCCACCATCGCCGTCCACCCAGGCTACCGCCACCGCGGAATCGGGCGCAGCCTGCTGGCAGAAGGTCTCCTGCAAGCGGCTGACCGCGGTGCAGTGAAATCTTTATTGGAGGTACGCTCAGGTAACACTGACGCTCTCCACCTTTATTATGGCTTTGGTTACAAAGCTGTCGGCTTGCGCCCCAATTATTACCCAACCGAGCAAGAGGACGCTCTCTTGCTGGATCTGGACCCGCTGGAAATGGAATTTCTAAGGAACTTAACACAAACATCTTCGTCTTAATTGCACGTTCTTGGAGTAAAATCTGTCACTGGAAACAAGTATGTCGGAAATGAATCGTTTAAGCTTAATTCGGGAAGAAATCCTTCACTGCCAAAAGTGCCCGCTTGCTAAAGGGCGGAAAAATGCTGTGCCAGGAGAGGGACCTTCGTCGGTGGAGATTATGTTCATTGGCGAGGGGCCTGGTTATCACGAAAACCAGCAGGGAAAGCCCTTTGTGGGGCAGGCAGGCGCGTTTCTTGACGAATTGCTGTCTGCAGCCGGGCTAAAACGCGAAGAAGTCTTTATCACCAACGTGGTCAAATGCCGTCCGCCGAGCAATCGCGACCCCATGCCCGAAGAGCTCACTGCCTGCGCGCATTACCTTGACGAACAAATCGCCCTGCTTGACCCCAAGGTGATCGTCACCCTGGGAAGGTTTTCGATGGCGAAGTTCATTGAAAACGGCAAGATCAGCCAGATCCACGGCAAATCGCATAAAATTGGCAAGCGGTTGGTCGTCACGATGTACCATCCCGCAGCAGCGCTTCATCAACCCGCGTTGAGACCCGCCTTGGTTGAGGATTTCAAGAAATTACCTGAACTGCTTGGAAAAGAAGCGGTTGTCCAGACCAAAGTAGAAACGCTGTTTCAGCCCAAGGTGGAAGCTTTTGTCCCTGAGACAAAACCAGTAAAGAAGCAAGAAAAGCCCAGTCTCCCCGAACAGCTCAGTCTGTTTTAATGAAAGGTAAGGAATTGATGGTTAAAGAAGAGTTAATTCAGGATATCCAGAAAAAACGCGCAAATATTGCCGTAATAGGTTTGGGCTATGTGGGGTTACCACTGGCTGTGACTTTTGCTAACGCCGGCTTTAGCGTGACGGGCATTGATCCAATCCAGGAAAAAGTGGACATGGTCAACCGCGGTGAGAGTTACATTTCTGATATCAGCAACGCGCAGTTGCGCAAGCATATCGATAACGGTCGCATCCGCGCCACAACCGATTATGCGACTCTCAGCGAGATTGATGCTGTCTCCATCTGCGTCCCGACGCCGCTGCGTAAAACCGGCGACCCTGACATGTCCTTCATTGCCCAGGCTAGCGAAGACATCGCCCCTTACCTGCACCGCAGCATGATCATCGTGCTCGAATCCAGCACCTATCCCGGAACAACCCGCGAATTTGTTCTGCCAAAACTAACTGCCAATAATAATCTCAAAGTGGGTGCGGACTTCTTCCTGGCGTTCTCTCCTGAACGCGTTGACCCCGGACGCACGGATTTCACCACCTATAACACACCCAAGGTTGTTGGCGGCATCACCCAGGCTTGCACCGATGTTGCCGTGGCATGGTACCAGCAAGCGCTTGAAAAAGTTGTGCCTGTGTCCACCACCGAGGTGGCGGAAATGGCAAAGCTTCTCGAAAACACCTTCCGCATGATCAATATTTCGATGGTTAACGAACTGGCGCAGATGTGCGAGCGATTGGGCGTGGACGTGTGGGAGGTCATTGATGCCGCCGCCACAAAGCCATTTGGCTTCATGAAGTTCACCCCCGGACCCGGGCTTGGTGGGCACTGCATCCCGGTGGACCCACTGTATCTTTCCTGGAAGATGAAAACCCTCAACTACACCGCACGCTTCATCGAACTTGCCTCCGAGATCAACACCAGTATGCCGCGATACGTGGTCACCCGCATCCAGGATGCCCTGAACCGCTACAAGAAGCCGCTCAACGGTAGCAAGATCCTGATCCTGGGCGTTTCTTACAAACCCAATATCAATGATATGCGCGAATCTCCTGCTCTGGACATTATCCACTTACTGCGTGAGAAGGGCGCTGCTGTAGCCTACTATGACCCTTACGTACCCGAGATTGAAATTGAAGGCGTTCAGATGTATTCTGAAAAAGAGCTTACGACCTTCCTCGAGAAGTCAGATTTGGTAGCCATCATTACAAACCATGAAAAGTTCGACTACAAACTGATCCTCGAGAAGTCGCAGCTGATCTTCGATGCCCGTAATGCCATGAAAGATATTGCGAAAAACGACATGAAAGTGATCAAGCTCTGATGAGTGTGTACGTCGTCACCGGCGCGGCAGGCTTCATCGGCTCGGTTGTTGCCGCTGAATTGCTGCGCCAGGGACACACCGTCTACGGAGTTGACAACCTCAACCATGTATACGACGTCCGCGTGAAGCAACACCGCCTGGAAACACTTCTGCCCCAGGCGAATTTCCATTTCATTCGAGATGACATCAGCGACCGCGATTTCATTGCCAGGCTGGTGGCTGTGGCACCCTCGGCGGATGCTGTTATCAACCTGGCGGCCATTGCCGGCGTCCGCGCCAGCACGACCGACCCCTGGAGCTATCTCACCACCAACACACTCGGCAACCTGAACATGCTCGAATATGCCCGCCACCAGGGCGTGCCCAAGTTCATCCTGGCTTCCACTTCCAGCCTGTATGGCAATGAGGGCAAGCCACCGCACGCCGAGACTGCCCCCACCGAGCACCCCCTGGCGCCTTATGCTGCCAGCAAAAAAGGCGCTGAAGCTTTTGCCTACTCCTATCATCACCTGTATGGCATGGATGTTAGTGTTTTGCGTTACTTCACAGTCTATGGACCAGCCGGCAGACCAGACATGGTGATGTTCCGCTTTTGCCAATGGATTGCTGAGGGAAAGCTCGTTTCGATCACCGGCGACGGCGAACAATCGCGCGGATTTACCTACGTGGACGACATCGCTCGCGGCACGCTGCTGGCGCTCAAACCGGTTGGTTTTGATGTTTTTAACCTCGGGGGGCACGAGGTGATCACCATCAACCAGGTTTTGCATAGACTCGAGCAGCTGATGGGCAAAAGAGGCAACATTACCTACATCCCCTCCCATCCGGCAGATGTATTTGAAAACGTAGCGGATGTCACCAAAGCCCGCAGGGAATTGGGTTGGGAACCCCAGGTTTCTCTGGATGAGGGTCTGAAACGCCTGGTGGATTGGTATCTCGCCAATCGTGATTGGGCGAAAGACGTCGAAACCCCCTGATCATTCCGTTATCGCGAGGGAGCTTGCGATCGTGGCGATCTGCCTGTAAATGTGTGAATCCGCCGTAGGTCGAAATGAGTCTCGCTCCCGATCGTGCGGGTCTCCCGTCCGAGCACGGGGTCTGACCGCCGGGTCTCCAGCAGGCGATCTGCATGTTGGCGTGTTAATCAGCCGTGGGTCGGCTCATCGTGGTCGAAGAGTATGCAGTTTTCAAGCCGACACTTCCTGTCATTCTGAGCCTTCTTTGCGAAGAATCTAATTGTTGGAGAGTAGATCCCTCACTTTCCCGTCATCGCGAGGGAGCTTGCGAACTTGACGATTTGCCTCTTATTCCACTATAAAGAGCCTCAGTGACTCTACATTCTCCCAATCATTTCGCGTCACCTCAAATATTGGTTACAATTAGATTGTTCTCTTTGCCTGCACCCTGCCACGTCAACACAGGGCAAGAAAGGAGTTGGCATGAAACAGTACTCTTGGCATACAACCTTGCTATTGGTTGCTTTGATATTTTTGCTGCTTTCGTCCTGCAGCGGGCTGCCCATCACCCTGCCAGCAGTTCCACCCTCTGAAAACCCAACCCAAACCAACACTGAACCAAGCCTGTCATCGCCGCCCACATTCGAAGCCCCAACTCAGGAAGTCTCGCTGGCATGGTCCGATGAACTGAGTGAAGCTTATTGCAAACCTGGTAATCCCGGTGGTTTTAGCAGTCTTGTCTACTCCTCAGATGCCTATTACAGTGTGCAAAGCGGCGACTCACACAGCGTCTGGCGATTTCTGGAGGGGGATGCAAGTGGGGTAAAAATTGCTGAGCCGTTGGCAGAAGACGGAAAATTCGTCGAAGCACTGCAAGTCAACGACCAGTGGCTGGTGATGCTGATATTTGATCACCCCATGCACGTGCAAGGCTGGCGCGTGGAAGCCCTGAACCTGGAAACGAGTGTCCAACAGCGCCTGATAGACAACATCGAAGCAAACGAGAATATCGTCTACCTCGACATGGAACTGCAGGGAGATATGCTCTACTTCCTGACCTACACCGCAACCGTGGACAACTCCAGGCAGCTTTCCACCATCCTTGCCTTCAACCTGGCTGATGGGTCTCAAGAAATTCTGCTAAGTTTGGAATCTGACCTGACGTACAACCAACTGGCAGTCTCTGAAAAGTACCTGATGATCAGCCAGAGCGTCAGCGGTAAAGCGCAGGATGAAGTATTGCCTATTCTGTTTTACAGCTTTGAAAGCAAGCAACTCGTAGACCTGATGGAAATTTCGGGATCACATCCTCTGATGGACTGGCCGCTCGCAGCCTGGTCTGAGCAAGGTCCAAACCAACTGCCGGAGACTTTCAAGGTCTTCGATTTCGATAGCGAACTTTCTTGGCCGCTATTGATCCAGGGCGAACAGCCTTCCAATTTTGATCTCAGCAAGAAATACCTGGTCTGGATCGACCCAACTGAACCAACCAGCGCCTTCCCGGCCGTGTTTTTGATGTCGCTTGACGATGGGCATAGAATCACGGTCAATGCCGAAACTCAGGAACTCATGCCCCAATTCCCCCAGGTCAGAGACGAGAAGTTGATTCTTGGTCTGGTGAAAGATCTTGGCACACTGGATGCCCAGGGAATGATCTGCACCATTCCACTTGAGGGCCTTCTAGCGCTTGCTCAACCGGTATCCACACCCACGCCATAAAACCCGCTTGCAAAACGCAAGCAAACCAGTGCCTTCACCATTACGGATCTAGGCCTCGCCTTATCTAGGCGCTCTATGATGTTGCGTTTTTCCGGCTATTGGCTTGATTTCTACCCTTGGCTGTCGATCTGACGCCGGAGACTTCATCCTGCCAGAAAACACCAAAGGCGCGACGTTTGGTCAACCAGGGATGCGGGTGATGGGCGGACGGCAGGGCAACGACGCGCCTCCCTACCAGAGAGCCGAATTCTTCCCGCTCAATTACGAACCCGAAGAGATCAAGCTTTTCCTGCCCCTGATCCTGAGATAGCACGCTGTCGTATTGAACGCTAATTGAAAAAGCCGGGTTGTATAAATACAACCCGGCTTTTTTATTGATACCCACGATATTTTTTACAAACTCATGACGTCTTTATCCCCATCTGCCATCCTTGCGCTGGTGAGGGTGACCCGTTCCGCCCTTGCAGTGTTCCAAGAAGACAAACCTGCGATCAACGGGAGGTTTTATCGATGAGCGATTTCACCACGATTTCCTGTCCCTCCTGCGTCTAGTGTGGGCAGCTACTGGGGATTTATGCTAGTAATTGGTTATCTTTTTTGCCCCATTTTCAGATATAAACCCTCTTCCATCTCAATTTTGTAAACTACATGGTTTTCTAGAAGATTTCCACGATCTACGACAACCGGATAATCTTGAAATTCTAATTTACCGGGTTCAACTACTTCCCTGCACATTTTGAAATATTCCGGAAAATACTTAATGTTCAACACAACCCGCTTGATCTTAGAGCCTCTATGATATTTAAGTTCGTTCTGAATGCTTTCAAAATACATTTGCTCATCGGTCTTTTGAGCTTCTAGTTTCGCCATGCACGCCCCCTCCGGGTCAAAATAACCTCGTGGTTCTCGAGCTACTTCTCGTGTAAAGATGATCTTGTCATCGTCTTTTATCAAGAGCCCAAGATTTATATCATTTCCATGCCACATAAAGTTGATATCGTGGATATCCTGATCACAAAACCACTTCATGTCTCTGATCTCAACTTCTATTTCGTCAAGATTCTTCCAAAACAAACGTAACATTATATCCTCCAACTAATGAGATGTAGTTATTATATTCTGGACACAATCGAACCAAGCGATCCCGTTCACGATCAGAATCTGCTTCCCTCTGAAGTCCTGCATTCTTCCGACCTTCCGGCCGCACTTCTGTGTCTGGCATGCCCTCTCATTTTCATTATTAAGTGGCGTGATTTGAATACGTGTCAATAGCTTTTTGAAGATGATTGATAATTATGTTTTTCTCCACATCAGACAATGTTTTCGCCGTTGGTACAACTAATTGGGCTGTCTTAAGATCTTCTAATAAAAGGAATCCTCTAAATGTGCCCTCAGCCAAACGCTCGAACTCCTGTTGCGTAATAGCTTCCTTTGCTATCCGTCCACAATCAAGATAAGAATCTCTCGTTATCACATTCACGTTATTGTATTTTGACGCTAGAAGTTTGAATTGAACAGTGTTACGATAAGATTTGGAATTTATTTTTAACAGATAAAGACCAGTATCTGTTTCACAAATGAAGACATATGTTTTATATTCGTAAGTTTGGCTTATAGATTGCCATGCGCGAAAGTAATAAATCCCACCAACTTGTCCGATAGGCATAGAATATTATTAATTATACCAATAAATATTCTTTGACTTCAGGGGATAGGTCCAACCATTCCAGATAATCTGACATCGAGATCTGATTATTTCGTTGGGTAGCAAGATAACATGATTCCGAATGTGCCAACTTTGAAAGCTCTTCGTCAGATAAAGAACCATATGTGGATAGCGACTTATCTAAGGCTTCTAAGGCGGCTTCACTAAGCAAAGATAAATTAGGTTTCCTTTTAGGATCAACTCTAAATGTTCCGGTTGTAATCAGTGAATCCTGGGGATTCAGTCGTTCAACATCTTGATCTTCACACCAAGGAGTGCCACGTGCTTTCTTTATAAGATCGTAGGCAAAGCTTGGTACAGGGCCGTCATTCATTGCAATAAAAACGTCGCCGGTAATTGATTGTCCATAAGTCTCAATGTGAATCTTTTCGGCATAGAACAACAACTTTAACGCTCGCCAAACATCTTGGACACCAGAATTGGTTATATAGAGTAATGACTCTAAGACTTTTTCGCCGTCAACATAACGCTTAACCATCCTGCTCCTTTTTATAACACAATTATATAACAAATGGATAGTGTTGTGCTAAAACTTTGTAAAGTTGTGTAAGCCCTTTCTTACCCATTAACTGGAAAAACTCCTGCTCACAATCCCTGATGGTCCTTTCGCTCCTTTCGACACATCAACTCCGCAAAAGATTCGGTGCCCATGTCTATCGGAACCCATTCCTTCCCCCTCACACCCCAGCCTTCCGGCGGTTGTCGTCTTTGCAGAGCATCTGGCAATTGGCGGGTTCGGTCTTGCCGCCGGCGTGCCAGGGGGTGATGTGGTCGGCTTCCATGTCATCGATCTCAAAATGCTTGCCGCACACCGGGCAGATCCCTTTTTGGCGTTCATACGCTGAGCGTTTCTGGCTCCACGAAAAACCCCTCAGGTTCAAGGTTCGGTCGCTTCTCGTCAACACATAAGGGTAGATGCCGCGTTTGTTGGTGACGTCATCGTCCATCATCAGTTCGCTCACTTCACGTTCAAGCGCTTTGGTGTCGAAAAGCTGGTCTTTGAACTGGTCATATAACGGCCCCCAGTTGACACCCTTCAGTTCCTTGCGGTAGGTTGTGAAAGTGCCCTGAACCCATTCGATCACATTCCGGAAGTAGGTCCACAACTCGTTGGCGTTAGGATCGTGCTGGTGTTTGGACATGTAGTCTTTGATTTGATCCCGCCCATCATCTTTTGAGATCCATTTCAAGGCGGTTTCCAGAATCTCCTGCCGGATCGGAGAACCGTTGACATAATCTTTTGCCAGTAGGTAAGCAGGCGCCATAGATTTACTGAAGATCGACTTGGCGTGCGTTAGCCACGGACCGGTGTAGGTGGCATTACGCAGTTCCTGCTCAGTCAGCTTAACCCCCTGCATGTTGATGATGCGGAACCAGGCCAGCCTTTCATCATCGGTGCCTTCGCAGATATAGACCATCAATTTGTAATTCAGGATGTCGTTTTTAGAAGATTGGGTCAGGTTGTGGAAGGCGAGACTATCCACCGAAAAATCACCGTGTACGTACTGGCAGAAACTGATGGTGCGTTGCTGACCATCCATGACCTCAAAGGTGCCATCCTCGTTTTTCATCCAGTACATCACATTGAGCGGATAATTTTTGCGGATGGTATCGATGACCGCGTTGCGTTTTTCGGCGTCATAGACGAACTCACGCTGGTATTTCGGGCGGATGTTGAGCTTGCCGTTGTAGCCTAGGACGCCTTCTTCGTCATTATCCACATAATTCTCCGCCACATCGCGGACAGTGATCTCTTCAAGTTTTATTTTCATTGCGTAACCCCTTTGCGTTTGATTAGAATACGACCATATTTTAGTTTCCCGTTTAAGTATGGTCCATCTTTGCCGGTTTTTGTTGGAATACCTGCAAGACCCCTTATGTTACCTGCAATGAGACCTATGATTTTGAATTGGTCCGGATCGTACTTATCCAGGAAGGTAATTGGCACACCCATCACTCCTTCGTAATCGTATGGGATTTCAGCGACCTTATTTACATTGATGGCATCATAATTGTCATAGTAGGGGTAGACTTTTGGATCATATTGACGGTAGAGGGTGATTGGTTCGTGCCGATCCTTATAATCTAAGTTGGTGAACCACCTGACACCCTTTACTCGAATGTACCTTATCCCATTTTCATCAACCCTAAAACCTGCGGCTTCCAGTGGATAATGATCTGGCACACGAAATTCACGATCACCACTATGAATGCTTTGGCCTAGCCATAAATCATTGTTCTGGATGAGTTTAAAGGTCTCTTTATAGGTAATAGCGTTTACGTTACCAATGATAATAAATTGCTTATTAAACTCCACCAACTGTGCGACATACTCCCTAAACAACGAGAAAGGCGGATTAGTGACGACGATATCAGCTTGTTTGAGGAGTTCAATGCATTCCTGCGAGCGAAAGTCGCCATCACCCTGCAGTAAACTGAGCGTATTGCGCTGGTTACGAAGTAAAAACTCTACATCAGCAAGACCAACAGCCCCATCACTATCCTCATCTCTGACATCGGTAATCTCAATTTTGTAAGGTTTCTTGCCTTCCTCTTGCCTGACACCCAAGCCCTGGACTTCAAAGAGCGGCAGCTGCCCTTCTGCGATGGGAGAGTCGACATAGCTGGTGGCGGTCAGTTTAGCCAAGCCCAGGTGGTTGAAGTTCATGGCGAAATATTTGAAAAAATTGCTCTCGAACGGATCGTCACAGTTGCATAGGATCTTTTTCCCCTTGAAATGCTCTTTATAGTGTCTTAATTCTGCTTCGATATCCGGGAGTTGGGTATAGAATTCGTCTGCCTTTGCCTTCGCTGCCCTTTGCAAACTCGCGTTTTTGCTCTCCATGCCTGCCCTCCCAATCCGATTCTGCTTTGTCTGTTTGATATGATTGTAACCTATCAATTGCAAATTTCTGTGCCATTTGACAAGCTTACCAATCCGCTTATAATTCAACAACTGAATTATATGGAAACACAACTGACCGAACAAGAAAACACGCGCGCGCTCGAGATGCTCACCCACATTGAAGCCAACCCCGACATCTCCCAGGTGACGCTGGCGGATGAACTCGGCGTGGCCGTGGGCACGATCAACTGGTACCTCAAACGCCTGATCTCCAAGGGCTACGTCAAAGTCAAGCGTGCCCAGCGCAAGAAGCTGCGCTACATCATCACGCCCGAAGGCATCGCTCTGCGTGCCAACCTGACCGTGGACTACATCAAGACCTCTTTTGACCTCTATCGCCGCGTGCGCGAACGCAGCACCCGCTGCATTGAGCAGCTTAATGCCGCTGGCTACAGCGAGGTTCACATCCTGGGTGAAGGCGAGATCGCTGAGGTGATCAGCCTGACCTGTCTTGAAAATGGCGTCTCACTGACCCAGTCAAAAAGTGCTCCCAAAATCAGTATCGACGGTCTAAAACTTGCACTGATATTACCCGAAGGTGTGCCTGATTCCACGCCTTCACACCCAACCAACTCTGGAGGCGAACATGGATAAGGCTCTTGACCTTGCCACTAAACGTATTTGTGTCACCGGTGGAGCCGGCTTTTTGGGCACGCACCTCATACGCAGGCTCAAGGAACACGGCGCGCACGAGATCTTCGTGCCGCAATATCCAGAATATGACCTGGTGCGCGAAGCGGACATCATCCGCATGATCGACACTGCTAAGCCGGATATCATCATCCACCTGGCAGCCAAGGTCGGCGGCATCGGCGCCAACCGCGAAAAGCCCGGCGAATTCTTTTACGACAACCTGATGATGGGCGTCCAGCTTATCCACCAATCCTGGCTGAAGGGCGTCGAAAAGTTCGTGGCAATCGGCACCATCTGCGCCTATCCCAAGTACACGCCCATTCCTTTCAAAGAGGAAGACCTCTGGAACGGCTACCCCGAAGAAACCAACGCCCCTTACGGGCTGGCAAAAAAGATGCTCCTGGTGCAATCGCAGGCATACCGCGAGCAGTACGGCTACAACTCGATCTTCTTGTTGCCTGTCAACCTCTACGGTCCGGGCGATAACTTCAACCCTGCCAGTTCGCACGTCATTCCCGCTCTGATCCGCAAGTACCTCGAAGCCAAAGAACAGGGCGCGTCTGAGATCATCGCCTGGGGCGATGGCAGCCCGACGCGGGAATTCATCTACGTGGAAGATGCGGCTGAGGGCATCGCTCTCGCCACCAGGAATTACAACAGCTCCGAACCCGTCAACATTGGCTCGAGTTTTGAGATTTCCATTAAAGAGCTGACCGAAACAATCGCGCGCCTGACTGGTTTCAATGGCTCCATCCGCTGGGACACGACCAAACCCAACGGTCAGCCCCGCCGTAAACTCGATACTTCGCGTGCACGGGAGGCATTCGGCTTCGAAGCCAAAACCGACTTCGAAGAAGGCCTCAAGCGCACGATTGCCTGGTATGCCAACGAGAGGGCCAATGGCAGAGGCTAATCTGAACCCCTCCACCCAGGTGGTGACCCTCAAACCGGCCAAAGGTTGGCTGGGGATCGACCTGAAAGAGCTCTGGCACTACCGCGAGTTGATCTACTTTTTAACCTGGCGCGACATCAAAGTGCGCTACAAGCAGGCTGTGCTCGGCA
>DAOOPV010000052.1:0-15735 GCA_035388405.1 Anaerolineaceae bacterium | reverse complement strand
CAACTGAAGCTGGTCAGAAGGCGATTGAACTGCTGCAGAACCAGGTGCCGCAACTCTTGACAGGCAATGGACTGTACGTGGCAATTGCGATAGCAGTTTTGATCATGATTGGAGTGATGATTTAATGCGTAAAGTGCATTTCATTGGGATCGGCGGAACGGGCATATCAGCAATCGCGCTTTTGCTGCTTGAAAAAGGTTGGCAGGTAAGCGGTACGGATAGGTCTGCTTCACGCTACTTCGATGCGGTTACTGCCAAAGGCGCATACACGCTCCTGGGGCACAGCCCCGAACTGGCGCTGGAAGCGGACCTGATTGTACGCTCCTCAGCTGTTCGTGATGATGATCCCGAAGTTATTGCCGCCTGCGAGCAGGGTATCCCGGTCCTCAAACGCAATGAATTTCTTCCGGAATTGACTGCTGGTTACCAGACACTTGCGGTTGCTGGCTCCCACGGTAAAACCACCTGCACTGCTATGTTGGTCACCATGCTGCGTGGACTAGGCGTGGACCCGACTTTCATCCTCGGGGCTCAAATTCGCCCGCTGGCGACCAATGCCCATTCAGGCTCAAGCGACCTCTTTGTCATTGAAGCTGACGAATATGATTACATGTTCCTCGGTTTAAACCCAAAATTCAGTTTGCTCACAAATGTAGAGTACGATCACCCCGACTTCTTCCCAACTCCGGAAGCCTATAGCCAGGCTTTTGCGGCTTTTATCCGCAGAACCCAGCCGGGTGGCGCGGTGATCACCTGTGCTGAAGACGAAGGTGTGCGCAACCTGCTGGCAAGTGAAGGTTTTGACGATGTAAAAATCCTCACCTACGGATACAGCCCGGAATGCACATATCAAATTCAAGATGTTCGCTGGAATGGCGATGGATACGATTTCAACCTCATCCATACCCCTGCTCAACAGGATCTGGGTGAGTTCACATTGAGTGTTCCTGGTCGCCATAATCTTCTCAACGCGGCCGGAGCACTGGCTGTCCTGCACCAGATGGGATTGCAGACCTCCGCAGCAAGCGAGAGCCTGGCGGAGTTTGTTGGCACTGAACGGCGCTTTGAACAGGTTTGTCACAGCGGTGATACCGTGGTGATCAATGATTATGGGCACCACCCTACCCAATTGAATCTGACACTCGAAGCCGCCCGTGAGTTATATCCTGACCATCGACTTTGGGCAGTTTGGGAACCTCACACATTCTCGCGGACCGACCGGATGCAGAGTGAATTCACTACAGCACTGCAGCGAGCTGACCGGGTTGTGATCCTCCCGACCTATGCTGCCAGGGAATCCGTTGAAACCGACACTCCACGCCGGATAGCAGAGGATATTCCGGGCTCAAAAGCAGCTTACTTCCCAACTTTTGCTGAAGCCGTTGAGTATGTCGCGGAGCAAGCCACCGGGTTGAATATTGTGATTGTTTTTTCTGCTGGTAAAGGTCCTGAGTTTGCGAACATGCTTTGCTTTAGGTTGGACATGGGGAGGCAGAATGACTGAGCTGCCGCTGCGAAAACTCCAAGCCTTGTTTGGCGACAAACTGCAGGAAAACGTCCGTATGGCGAATTACACCACCACACGCGTTGGTGGACCTGCAAGCGGACTTATTTCAGTCTATACCGCTGATGAGATGCGCCGCACAGTTAAGATTTTGTGGGAATTGGATGCGCCATTCCGCATCCTGGGCAGTGGCTCCAACCTGCTGGTAAGTGATTCTGGGTATAAGGGTGTCATGGTTCATAACCGCTGCCACAACGTACGCATCGACACCAAAGGCGAACAGCCCATTATCTTTGCTGAAGGCGGAGCGAACCTCGGCGCGGTTTCGCGCCAGGCCAGCCTGCGGGGTGTTT
This sequence comes from Anaerolineaceae bacterium, assembly GCA_035388405.1. Taxonomy (GTDB): domain Bacteria; phylum Chloroflexota; class Anaerolineae; order Anaerolineales; family Anaerolineaceae; genus Mesolinea. Next base: position 13,878 of record DAOOPV010000052.1, on the reverse strand, counting down.
CTGGCTTCGAATGGGCGAACAGCATTCCGGGCACAGTTGGCGGAGCCGTTTATGGCAACGCCGGCGCGCATGGCTCGGATATCTCTAGCTGCATGATCGTTGCGCAAGTCATTACCAAAGACCAAGGCGAACAAAGCCTCGACAGTGAGGACATGGGCTTCCGATACCGCTCAAGTAAATTCAAGCGCAGCGGAGAAGCTGTGGTCATCCTGAGCACCAGTTTCTCCGGCACAAAAGTGGAACCTGAAGTTACCCAACGATTGTTGGAAGAATTGACCGAAAAAAGGCGCAAAACCCAACCTGTTGGTCCATCATTTGGTTCGACTTTCAAGAATCCTAAAGGCGACTATGCTGGTCGGCTATTGGAAGCGGCAGGAATGAAAGGTGCGACATCAGGTCACGCTTCCATCAGCACAGTGCACGCTAATTTCATTCTCAATGATGGCGAAGCAACCGCGCAGGATTACTACAGGTTGATCCGCCTGGCACAAAAAACTGTGAAAGAGCAATTCGATGTCAGTCTAAAACTTGAAATCGAATTGTTAGGTGAATTTGAAGATGACTGATAAGCTGAATCTGGTTTTGATCTTTGGCGGACGCTCCGGCGAACACGCAGTCTCACTGCGCTCTGCTCAATCTGTTCTAAATGCGCTGGATGAAAACAAATACCAGGTTTTCCAGGTTGGAATCACTACCGAAGGGCTCTGGCTCTACGGCTCGAATGCCCACCAAGCTTTCCTCGATGGCAAGTACGAATCACTTCGCGAAACGCTTATCCTCAGCGATAGCGGCAAGCCGTACCTCTACATCCGCGAGGGAAACAACCTCGAAAAAATCACATCAATAGATGTGATTTTCCCGGTCCTGCACGGCACTTTTGGTGAGGATGGAACCATCCAGGGTTTGTTCGAGATCCAAAATTGCGCCTATGTTGGCGCAGGTGTTCTGGGCTCCTCCGTTGCGATGGATAAAGCTGTTTGCAAGCACGTGATGCAATCGATTGGTGTTCCGGTCCTTGAATACGCAGTTTTCTCCCGCCGTGATATCCAGGAGAATTTACAGGAAACCATCGAGCAGGCAGAACAGGTTGCACCCTACCCACTATTTGTCAAACCAGCCAATCTTGGATCTTCGGTGGGTATCAGCAAAGCGCGCAATCGCGAACAACTCGCAACAGCATTGCAGATTGCAGCCCGCTACGATCGCCGTATCCTGGTGGAACGCGGCATCTCACCCCGAGAAATCGAGATCAGCGTCTTGGGTAACACCGAAGTGCAATGCACCGTACCCGGGGAAATTGTTCCTGGTGACGAGTTTTACACCTACAAAGACAAGTACCAGTCCGGCGACCCTGAGGTTGCTATTCCAGCTCCCCTGCCAGCTGAGCAGTCAACACTACTGCAGCAATACGCTGTGGATGCATTCAAAGCGATCGACGGCGCGGGATTGGCAAGGGTGGACTTTTTGATCGACAAAGCCACAGGCGAAGCCTACTTTAATGAGATCAACACCATGCCTGGTTTTACGCAGATCAGCATGTACCCGAAACTCTGGCTCTACTCAGGCTTAAGCTACACCGAGTTGGTCAACCGGCTTGTGGAGCTGGCGCTTGAGCGCAAAGCCGAACAGGATGAAACCGTCAGGAAGTACGAGGAGTAAGATGGCGAGCGGATCCAACAGAACAACCAGGGCAGATGAGGTGCGAGCCCGCCGGAAGATTGAACCGGTGCGGCGCAAACCCATCCCCGCCAACCCTTCAGTGCGTGTCTCAAGGGACGCCCAAAACGCCTCCAGGGTTGTCTCACGTCGAGCATACACGAGCACCCAATACACCAAATCTGCAGCTACGCGCAACCGCAGCCGGGTCTACATGCCCACTGGCACGCCTGGCAGCGAAGTTCGCCTGCCTGCCCTGCCCCAGTTTCGATTCAGCTGGCGCTTGCTCTCGGGTCTGATCGCTGTCGGAATGATAGTCCTGCTCTTTATGATGGGAACCTCAACCGTATTTGCGGTGGACGAGGTAAACCTCAGTGGCGGCTTTCGGGTTCCAGCAGAGGAGATTGCGCAAAAGTTGGATCTGCAGGGCGTATCAATCATTAGTGTCATGCCTAGTGAAGTAGAAAACCAGATTCTGGAAGCCTTTCCGGACGTCAAAGCTGCTGAAGTCAAAGTCAATATGCCAGCGGGCATTGACATCCTCATCGAGGAACGCATTCCAGCCTTGTTGTGGCTAAAAAATGAGGAAGTAGTTTATTGGATCGACCAGGAAGGCTTTGCCTTTACCGTTCGCGGTGAAGCAACCCTTCCCATCAGGGTATACGCAAACAGTGAGCCACCCCACCCGTTGGGATGGGTTGCGCCTGAACTTACGCTGAAGGAAGACGAAGCTGAAACCACAGAGATCCTCCCACTGGTGGATCCCGCCTTCGTCACGACCGTGCAAAAACTGAACAGCATCAAGCCTGCTGAAAGCCCGATGTTATACGACGAAATGAACGGGCTCGGCTGGATGGATCCCCACGGCTGGCAAGTTTACTTCGGTGACGACGATGAAAACATCGATTTGAAATTAATGGAATACACCAAGATTGTTGAGACCATTCTGGATAGAAACTTGCAACCAGTTTTAATCAGTATGGAATTTCTACACGCACCTTATTATCGTTTGGAGCCTTAATTATGGAAGAAGAACCGATTGTTGTTGGATTAGATGTAGGAACTGCAAAAATCTGCAGCCTGGTAGCCAGAGTTGAAAATGGCAGCAATTTGCGCATCCTGGGGGTGGGTATCGAACCCACCAAGGGCATCCGTAAAGGAATTGTGACCGATATCACCGCTGCCTCGGAATGTATTGCACGCTCGATCGAGAAAGCTGAACGAACATCCGGCTTTGAGATCAACTCAGCAATAGTCAACCTGGCTGGGATGCAAGTTTCATCCACCATTAGCAAGGGTGCCGTAGGCATCTCGGGACGGGTGATCGACCAGGAAGATGTCTATCGCGCGCTCGATTCAGCCCAGGCTATCGCTGTACCCCACAACCGTGAGATTGTGCACGTAATTCAACGCGGTTTCAGTGTGGACGGGCAGGAAGGCATCCGCCAGCCTGTGGGCATGCACGGCTTCCGCATGGAGGTCGAGGCCCATATCATCACCAGTGCTGCTTCTTCGATGGAAAACTTGCGCCAGTGTATTTCAATGTCTGGCATTGACGTTTCACAATTCGTGCTCAACCCCCTCGCCTCCGGAGAAAGTATTCTCTCCGAAACTGAACGCGAGATGGGCGTGGCAGTCATCGATCTTGGCGCTGGCACCACCAGCGTGGCAATTTACGTCAAAGGAGACGTCTTCCACGCCAATGTTCTGGGTGTCGGCGGCGACCTCGTCACTTCCGATATTGCCCAGGGTCTGCGACTGCCGATTGAAGTCGCGGAAGAGGTCAAACTTAAGCATGGCTATGCCGTCCTTGAAGATATACGCGAGGACGAATCCTTCAACGTGATCACTTTCGGCTCTGAACAGAGCACCAAGGTCGACCGGCGTGAATTGGTCAACATCATCGAAGCCCGTGTGGAAGAAATCTTCATGATGGTTCACCAGGAGATCAAACACTCAGGTTACGACTCGCTCCTGCCGGCAGGTTTGGTCCTGACGGGTGGCGGCAGCCAGTTGCCAGGCATTCGCAAGCTGGCAAGCAAAGTGATTGGTCTGCCAGCCCGCGTTGGCAAACCCGAGCGCATGGTCGGCCTGACCGACCAAATATCTAGCCCCGCCTTCGCGACCAGCGTCGGACTGTTGGACTGGGGCATCATTTTCAGTGAAACAACTCAGATCGCTCCTGAGCGTTCTGGGAAATCGCAGCGAGCTAACAGCAATGCCAAAGCGGATGGCCTTGTTCAGTGGCTCAAGCGAATGTTGCCATAATCAATCAATCAAGCACACAAATAGAGGAGATCAAAATGGAAGCAAGACAAACTGAATCATTCGCAAGGATCAAGGTAGTAGGTGTTGGTGGTGGCGGTTGTAACGCGGTCAATCGGATGATTGCCGAAGGACTGCAAGGGATCGAATTCATTTCGATCAATACAGACGCGCAGGCGCTGCTCAAATCGCAGGCGCAGAACCGCGTACGCATTGGCGACAAGTCCACCCGTGGGCTTGGTGCTGGCGGCGATCCAAAAATCGGTCAGGCAGCAGCAGAAGAGTCAGCCGAAGAGTTATACGAAGTGCTTAAAGGCGCGGACATGGTCTTCGTGACGGCAGGTCTGGGTGGCGGTACCGGTACCGGTGCAGCTCCCGTGGTTGCGCAAATTGCCAAGGAAATTGGTGCACTCACCATCGGTGTCGTAACCCGACCTTTCTCATTTGAAGGCGCTCATCGCGCGCGCTCAGCCGAGCAAGGTGCTATGCGCCTCAAGGAACACGCTGATACCCTGATCGTGATCCCCAACGATCGCTTGCTGCAAATCGTCAACAAAAATGTTGGTCTGAACGACGCCTTCCGCATGGCAGATGACGTCTTGCGTCAGGGCATCCAGGGCATCTCCGAACTCATCACCATCCCTGGCTTGATCAACCTCGACTTTGCTGATGTGCGCACCATCATGTCCGAAGGCGGCGCAGCACTGATGGCTGTGGGTCAGGCTTCTGGCGAAGATCGTGCCAAGATCGCGGCTGAACAGGCTATTTCAAGCCAACTGCTGGACGTCACCATCAATGGCGCACGCGGCATCCTGTTCAATGTTACCGGTGGAACCAACCTGTCTCTGTTCGAAGTCAACCAGGCTGCTGCGATTATCAAAGAAACCGCCAGCCAGGACGTTAACCTGATCTTCGGTGCCGTTGTCGACGAAAATATGGGTGATAACATCCGCATCACCGTGATTGCCACTGGCTTTGATCGCCCTACGCCTCCCCAGGAGGCGGAGCCCGCTTTTTTTCGCCAGGAACTTCCCCGTCAACAGCAGGACCGTCTAAGCGTCAACGATACCCGGGCACAGAACGCTCCTAATGCGCAACAGGCTCAAACCAAAAAACAGGAGGAGTACGTTTACACCAGTGATGTAGACATCACCCTTCCGGCCTTTGTTCGACGAGAACTGAGCAAACGCTCAAGCCGCTAAACTATTTATTCAGGGTCTCCTGACAGTGCTGATTAGATTCTTCCTCCGCAAAACCGGAGGAAGAATCTCGGCAAAGTTGTAACAGGTCGATCTCCTGCCTTTTTCTTCAACGTTTTTTGCCTGCCTGGGATTTTCTCAGGCTGTTTTTTTCTTGGGGTAGATTTGCGGAATGCCACATCGTGTGCCCCCAGGATCATTCATGATCATTTCATAAATTTATTAGCTGCCACAGCAGAAAATCTTATCAGTAAATACCCTAATCGGATTTAATCATCAGCTAAAAGTCATCCTCTTAGGCGATAAACTGCTATTCTATACGCAAAGATTCGCGTACTCTTAAAATGTTAAAAGTTTTAAGATTGATAACCTGATTTTCCTTGTCTTATCCAATCGCCTGTGCTAGAATTTTTATACTACATGTAGGGGGTAGATACGCGAACCCCCCATATTTAGGGGTTCTATTATTTTTGAGGAGTGATTATGAAGTGCCCGTTCTGCCAGGCTACAGAATCCAGCGTTGTGGACACCACCAAGGATGTCAATCATGGATTTATTCGCCGTCGGCGCGAATGTGATACCTGCCACCAGCGCTTCAGCACCATCGAACGCACTATCATGACCACTCCCCTCCTGGTAAAACGGGACGGCACACGCGAGGAATTCGACCGCGAAAAATTGCTGGCTGGTCTGCGTACAGCCTGTGCCAAACGGCCAGTTCCTGCTGCTGCTCTTAACAATCTTGTCAATGAAATCGAAGCTGAGCTACAAAAACGAGGACGTTCCGAGATCAATTCGCGTGTAGTTGGAGATCTGGCGATCAAAGGTCTGCTTGAATTGGACCACATCGCCTACATCCGCTATGCCTCTGTCTACCTGCGCATGGACGACCTGCATACCATTCGGGACGAAATCGACCACCTGCTGTCTGAAGAAGAAAAATAAACTACAAAGGACTACCATGCCAGAACCGACACTGATAAACTCGGGATTACTCCAAACACCCCCAATTCCGGAGGGTTTACCAAAAATCGAATTAACCGAAAACTCGCGCCAGGTGCTAGCTAAACGTTATCTGCGCCGTGGGAATGACGGAAAACCCATCGAAAGCATCGATGATATGTTTTGGCGCGTTGCCTGGCACATTGCTGACGTCCCTGAACGGCCGCACGATCAGGAATCCCTGGCGGAAGAGTTTTACCGCATGATGTCCTCAAAATCCTTTTTTCCCAATTCCCCCACCTTCACTGGTGCCGGTACACCGCTCGGGCAATTGGCTGCCTGTTTTGTTCTCCCTGTCTCGGATGACATGGGGCGTGCTTCGGATGGCATTTTCAGCACCCTGCGCAACGCCGCCCTGATCCAGCAGACCGGCGGTGGTAATGGCTTCAATTTTTCCCGCCTTCGTCCACAGGGGTCCATCGTCAACACCTCTGCCGGCCAGGCAACTGGCCCGGTTGGCTTCTTAAAAGTTTATGACGACGCCTTTGGTGAGATCGCCCAGGGAGGCACACGCCGCGGGGCAAACATGGGTGTTCTGCGGGTTGATCATCCGGATGTGGAAGCCTTCATCCAGTGTAAAACCAGTGAAATGGCAATCACCAATTTCAACATCTCCCTCGGTATCACCGACAAATTCATGCAAGCAGTCGAAGATGAGGCTGACTGGGATCTGCGTTTCCCGGATGTCCATCACCCGTTGTATAAGCAATTCCGCGGCACGATCGACGCAGCCGAACGGGCTGGCGTACCAATAAAGGTTTTAAAAACCATCAAAGCACGCAAACTTTTCAACCTTTTCGTCCAGCAGGCGCATCACAACGGTGAACCAGGCGCGCTCTTCCTGGATGCTGCAAATCGGCAAAATCCTGTCCCTCATCTTTATGAGCTTGAAGCCACGAATCCCTGCGGGGAACAATGGCTTGGTCCTTATGAGAATTGCTGCCTTGGCTCAATCAACCTCGCCCAAATGCTCGGCGAGAACGGCACGGTCGATTGGGAAAAGCTCCGCCAAATGACCAAGACTGCCACCCGCTTCCTTGATCATGTTGTCGATAAAAATGCCTACGTTCCTGCGGTTCCAGAATTAAAGGAGGCCGCACACAATGCGCGCCGTATAGGACTGGGAATCATGGGCCTGGCGGATTTGATGTACCACTGTGGCGTACGCTACGGTTCTGAAGAATCGTTGGAATTTTGTGGACAGGTGATGGAGTTCATTCGCTACTTCTCCATGGAAACCAGCGTTGAGATGGCTGAGGAATTGGGTTCCTTCCCGGCTATCAAGGGAAGTATCTACGATCCAGAAAACCTCACATGGCAACCCCCAACTCCGCTTGCTCCCTACAAACGCGACTGGCTGCGACCTGAATTGGACTGGCAGCGAATTATCGACGGCATCAATGCCCACGGCATCCGCAACGCCGCTCAGACCACCATCGCCCCTACCGGCACCATCGGCACAGTTGCTGGATGCGAAGGTTATGGCTGTGAACCTGTTTTCGCGCTCGCGTACACGCGCCATGTCAACGACAATGGCAATGATCTGCTCCTTAATTACGTCAGTCCCTTCTTCCAAAACGCCCTGAATGCTGCCAGTTTACCCGAGGAAACCAAAGATCAAATCATTAAGAAGGCAATAGAACAAGGTAGTTGCCAGCATATTGAGCAACTTCCGCAGCACATCCGCAACGTTTTCGTAGTCTCTTCCGATATCACCGCCGATGAGCACATTCACCTCCAGGCTGCCCTGCAGCGCTTTGTTGATAACAGCCTTAGCAAGACGATCAACTTTCCTGAGGGAACAACTGAGGAAGATGTCAGCAACGCTTTCATTAGTGCCTGGAAACTTGGCTGCAAAGGTATCACCGTCTACATTACTGGTTCCCGCGACAAGGTAGTTCTCGAAACCAAAGCAACCATGGACAAGAAAGAAACTGGTTCTGCACTTACCCCCACGTTATTTGAGGGTGGTCAGGAGACGCAGCTTTCGTTCTGGAAAGACAGCAAAAAACCCCGCCCACGCACACTGCATGGCTACACTTTCTCAATTGAGACCCCTCTCGGAAAAGCGTTTGTGACCATCAATGAAAATGGCGGCTCACAACCCTTTGAGGTCTTTGTCAACACTGCCAAAGCGGGCTCTGAGACTGCAGCCCATTCAGAAGCACTGGGGCGATTGATCTCCTACATCCTACGGTTGGCCTCCCCCATCGAACCGCGGGAACGTCTTAAGGTAGTCATGGAACAACTCGCTGGGATAGGTGGCGGCAGGTCGCTTGGGTTTGGGCCCAATCGCGTGCGCTCACTGCCGGATGGAATTGCAAAAGCCCTGGATGAGTACCTCTACCAACAACATTGGGAAAAAGAAGAAATTATGACCGAAAAGACCATCGAGCAGATTCCGATGCCTGGGATTGATTCTCCCATTCACAAGATCGGCGAGTTATGTCCGGAATGTGGTCAGGCTACCATGATTAACGAAGAGGGCTGTCGAAAATGTTACACTTGCGGGCACAGCGAGTGTTAAAATGCCTTGTAATTGTGAACAATTCGAATGAACTAAAAATTCTGAAAATTGTATCAATTCATATTGACAATCGGGCAAAATGATGTGATAATACCGTTGCGCACGGCTTGGGTGCCCCCCTCACCCAAGTCGTGCGCATTTAATATCAGCTTAGTCCTGCCACTCCAATTCCCAATCGGCAATGATGACACTGTCACCTTCCTGGATCCCCGCAGCGCGTAAAGCCTTCTCGACTCCCAATCCTGCCATTAACTTCTGGAAGCGTCGAACTGAACCGGGTTGGTCAAAGTAAGTCATCGCAGCCGCTTTTTCGATGCGTGCCCCGGAAACCACAAAACCATCCTCGGTCTTCTCAATCTCAAAGGCATTCGGGTCAACCTCAGCCCTGTAAACAGGCATTTCGATCTCTTTTTCTTCTTCGGGAAGCTCCCTTAGTGTGGTAAATACCTTCCACATGAGTTCCCTCAAGTTGTACTGGCTGACAGCTGAGATGGGCATTAATTCCACTCCCAGGTTCTGAAATTCAGCTCGCAGAGGTTCTAACTTCCCGACCACATCTGGAAGGTCGATTTTGTTCAAAACGACGATTTGCGGACGTCTGCCGAGCAGATCATCGAAGAGTTCCAGCTCTGCATTGATGGTGTGGTAGTCATCCAAGGGGTCTTCCGAAAGACCATCCAACACGTGGATGAGCAAGCGGGTGCGCTGAACGTGCCGCAAAAAGTCGAAACCCAAGCCGATCCCCATTGACGCGCCTTCGATCAGACCGGGGATGTCCGCCATCACGAAGGAGCTGTCGTCATCCAACTTAACCACGCCCAGGTTTGGCTCCAGCGTGGTAAAGGGATAATCGGCTATCTTGGGTCTGGAATTCGTTGTTGCGGCTAAAATGGACGATTTTCCGGCATTAGGCAGCCCAACCAGCCCAACATCCGCGATGAGCTTCAATTCGAGCCTTAGGTTGAATTCTTCGCCTGGTTCGCCCTTTTCGGCGGTTAGCGGCATCTGATTTCGACTGGTCGCAAAGTGTTGGTTGCCCCTGCCGCCTCGGCCACCTTTCGCAACAACCAGCCGCTGACCCGGCAGAACAAGATCCCCGATCAATTCAGCCTTGTCGTCATCATAGATGGAAGTCCCCGGAGGAACTCGGATGATCAGGTCATCAGCCGAGCGACCGCTGCGGTTGGTAGGTCCGCCATTTTTTCCTGCATCAGCAAAGAAATTCTCATTTTGATGAAAATGGCTGAGTGTGTTGAGAGTCGGGACGACCTCGAAGATGACATCCCCACCTCTACCGCCATCCCCACCGTCAGGACCACCGCGCGGACGGTACTTTTCACGGTGCATATGCACCATTCCATCGCCGCCTTTGCCAGACGCGACTTTTATTTGAACTGAATCGATGAACATAGTTACTCTTTCGTTTTTGATTAGGGTGAGTCTATCACACTCCTCGTTGGGCTTGAGGGGAGTTACTGACCTGGAGTGAATCCATCCCTAAAAAAAACAACCGGTCAATCGCTCGACCGGTTGTTTGAGTGACAAATAACTACTTGCCGAACTTCTTCTTCAGGATATCCTCGAGGTCGGGCTTGCCGATTTCCTCAAGTTCGTAGCGTACGCGCTGGCTCGGGCGGTTGATCTTCATCACGCGGGTCAAATCGATCGGCGTGCCGATGATGACCATGTCCACGTCTGCAGCTTCAATGGTTTTCTCAAGGTCGCGGATCTGCTGATCGCCGTAGCCCATCGCCGGCAGAATATTGCCAGTGTCGGGATACTTCTTGTAGGTGGCAAGGATCTCGCCGACCGCGAAGGGTCGTGGATCCACAATTTCTGCTGCGCCAAAGCGGCGTGCAGCCACCCAACCAGCACCGATCTTCATACCGCCATGGGTCAGCGTGGGGCCGTCTTCGACGACGAGCACGCGCTTGCCGCGGATGGATTCGGGGTCATCCACATAGATCGGGGATGCGCCTTCGATGATGATCGCGTTGGGGTTGATTTTGTGGACATTCTCGCGCACTTTGATGACGTCCTCAGGATTGGCGGTATCAACCTTGTTGATCACAACCACATCCGCCACGCGAACGTTGACCTCACCAGGATAGTAAGCGCTTTCATGCCCGGGACGCAGAGGGTCTGCCACAGTGATTTGTAAGTCAGGCTTGTAGAAAGAAAAGTCATTGTTTCCGCCATCCCACAGGACCACATCCACTTCCTTTTCAGCTTCGCGCAGGATTGCTTCGTAATCCACACCAGCAAAGACGATCACGCCATTGTCGAGGTGAGGTTCGTATTCCTCGCGTTCCTCGATCGTGCACTCGTGCTTGTCGAGGTCAGCGTAGGTCGCAAAGCGCTGAACACGCTGCTTCACGAGGTCTCCGTAAGGCATGGGGTGGCGAATGGCTGCCACTTTCAAGCCCATCTCCTGCAGGATTGCCGCAACACGACGGGTGGTTTGGCTTTTACCGCATCCAGTTCGAACGGCACAGATCGCGACCACGGGTTTGGTGGACTTGACCTGGGTCTCTTTGGTGCCCATCAGGCGGAAGTCAGCGCCAAGAGCGTTGACCAGAGCAGATTTGTGCATCACGTAATCGTAAGGAACATCACTGTAAGCGAAAACGACCTCATCAACTTTGAACTGCTTGATCAATTCAGGCAATTCCGATTCGGGGTAGATCTTGATGCCGTCTGGATACAGTTTTCCAGCAAGCTCGGCGGGGTACTTTCTCCCGTCAATGTTAGGGATCTGGGTCGCGGTGAATGCAACCACTTCATACTTTTCGTTGTCACGATAGAAAGTATTGAAGTTATGAAAATCCCGACCTGCTGCCCCCATGATTAGTGTACGAATTCGACTCATATATTTCTCCTTTGATTTTGATTGTTCTTATTCTACATCACATCACTTGCGGTGACTGAATTCCAAGTAAAGATAACCCATTCTCAAGGGCAGCCTTGGCTGCCTGTACAAGCACAATGCGCGAAAGTCGGGTTGAGCCTTCAGCTGAAAGCACTGGGCATTGAGTATAAAAATCGTTGAATGATTGGGCAAGTTCAAAAGAATAAGTAGCAACCAGCGACGGCTTGAATTCTATGGAAGCTTTTTGGACTACATCCGGCAATTGTGAAATCTTTTCAATCAGATTGACTTCCACTGGCAACAGCTCGTGGCTAAAAGCAGCCTGGCTGGGTGCGGGTTCGCTCAGGCGGCGGAGGATGCTGTTGGCTCGCACCACCGCATACTGGATGTACGGGGCGGATTGTCCATTGAAGTCAAGCGCAGTGTCCCAGTCGAAAGTGACGATCTTGGTGTTTTCCCGTGCGATCATCGGGTACTTGATGGCACCCAGGGCTACTTTCTGTGCCACGTCGTGCATAGTTTCCGGATCCAACGAGGGATTTTTCTCTCTGACGACCTCAAGGGCACGCTGAGTAGCTTCGCGGATCAGGTCATCCAGCAGCACCACTGTGCCATCCCGGGAGGACATGGTCACATTCCCAGGCAAATTGACAATCTCGTAGGCGAGGTGCTGCATCCGGTTTGCCCAGGGGTATCCCATCAGCTCCATTACCTTGCTCATCTGCTTCATATGCAGCGACTGACGCACGTCGATCACGTAGATGGATTGATCAAGGTCGTACTCCGTGAATTTCATGATCGCAAGGGGGATTTCCTTGGTGGCATACAAAGAGGTTCCATCCGAGCGCAGAATGACCACCACCCGATATTCCTCTTTGGTGCCCAGTTTTTTATCCAGGTCGATGATGACAGGGTTTTCCGGGCGACCATCTTCAGCCAAACCGCTTTCGATCAGCTGGTCGATTAAACCTTTACCAGGTTCTTCCACTTCGCTTTCGAAGTAGATCCGGTCAAAGTGCTCTCCCAGTAATCCGTAAACCTGGTCAAAACCTTCCATCGACCAGTCGCGTGTCTGCTTCCAAAGGTCTTTAAGGTGCTGTTCGCCGGCATCCCAACGCCCAAAATACTCTCTTACCGCAGCCTCAAACTCAGGCTCGCTCACAAAACGTTTGTCCGCCTCAGCATACAGATCAGCCATCCAGCGCATCTTATCAATGCCAGGCTGCTCGCCCGCGTGGTACATCTCGTAATTGCACATCCACTTGATCACATGCAAGCCAATATCGCCAATGTAGTTGGCGCGAATGACTTTCTTACCGCTGGCTTCAAGGATGTTGCAGACCGAGCCGCCCAGGATCACATTTCGCAGATGACCGACATGCAGCGGTTTGTGAGTGTTCGGGTTGGAATACTCCACCATCACCTGCTTGCCCTGCTGCGCCTGGTAGCCAAACGCCTTCCCCTTTTCCAAAACCGTACTGACAACTCTTTCAGCATACTGGTGGGGCTCAAAGTAAAGGTTCAGGTAACCCTTCACGGCTTCGACGCGGGAAAAACCTGGCAAGTCAGCCACCTGGGTTTTCAGGACTTCGGCAAATTCCTGGGCTTTCTTTGGCACCGGAAGGGACTTGTCGGGATCTGCTGCTGCTAAAGGGAAGAGCGGTGCGGCAATGCCCCACTCTCCACTGAAGGGAATATTTCGGAACTCCACCTTGCCAGAAGGCAGTCCACGCGATTGGCAAAAACTGTCGATCTTCTGAGTTAGTTGGTCTTTTACATCTTCAAACATAGGCTTCTCACAATTATCAGGTGCGATTATAACATCGAGGGATTATAGTTGGGCTGCTTCGCGGGAAACGCGTATTCCTAAAGCAGCTAATGAGTCCTCGTTAAACAAAAAAAGAGGTTCCCCACCTTCAGGTTAGGGAGCCTCGGTGTGTAAATAGATTGTGCTTACTTTTCTAAGCTGTTATAGTGAGCCATCAAACGAGACTTGCGGCGCGCGGCGTTGTTCTTGTGGATGACGCCCTTTGCAGCAGCCTTATCCAAAGCACGGATCGCATTCAAAACTTCCACCTGGCACTTGTCAGCGTCCTCGGTGCGAATAGCTGCCTGAGCTCTGCGCAGGAAAGTACGGGCTGAGCCACGGTAGACGCGATTGCGCAGGCGTGCAGCCTGATTTTGCTTATTTCGTTTGATCTGAGACTTAATATTTGCCAACTTCTTCCTCCAAAACTAATTCCTCTATACTTGCAAAAGACTATTTTACAGTAAATCTGGAATTTGTCCAGTAATTGAGGCTGGGATGTTATTAGTCAGCGAATATGTCATCCCCATAAGTGACCAGCGAATATGTCACC
>DAOOPV010000051.1:0-15916 GCA_035388405.1 Anaerolineaceae bacterium | reverse complement strand
CATCCGGGATGCGAAAGCCGCCGCCGATCTCCACCAGTTGTGAGCGGGAGATGGCTACATTCTTGCTTTTTGCCAGCGCGCTGAGCGCCAGCAGCACCGCCGCGGCGTTGTTGTTGACCACCAGGGCGCTTTCGCCACCGGTGAGGCGAGTCAGCAGATCGCTGGCATGCACGTCGCGCTTGCCGCGTTTGCCTTTGGCGAGGTCAAATTCGAGCGTTGAGTAGCCACTGGCAGTACTTTCGACGGCTTCTAAGGCATCGTTTGACAGTGGCGCGCGACCGAGATTGGTGTGCAAAAGCACGCCGGTGGCGTTGATGACTGTCCGAAGAGACGGCTGGGATTGCTTTTCGAGAATAGATTCAAGTGAGGATATAAGTTCCTCATCGGAGGGGATTTCAGTGAGATTTGGCAGGGTTTGGCGCAGCTCATCCTGAAGTTGGCGGATGGCGGAGACGGTCCAGGCGTGCCCAAAGGACCCTAAAAGCTGCTCGGTGCGGGGGTGTTTGAGAATCTGATCTACCGAGGGGATATCGCGCAGGGAGACCATGATTAATTGCTTTGTGGGTTAGGTTTCCAGCGGCTGCGTTCCCAAAGCCTGATCAGAAACTCCACCAGGAAGAGTGCTGCAGCTAAAATGACTCCCAGGGGTACCGTCAGCACCCGTCCCATCTGCAGCCAGAGGATCAGCGCGGCAAAGATGCCAAACCAGGCTGCCTGGCGGATGATCACCTGGGGTGCGGCAGGAGGATTGGAGGGGAATCGCAAGTTCAGAAACCAGGTGAAGGGCAGGAAAAGACCAGTCACGAAAATGACAACGAAGAAGTAAAACAACCAGCGCGGACCGATGGTGGGCAAAGTCAGCGTAAGGATCGCACCGACCCCGATCGCTCCAAGAATGATGAGTACTAGCATGCCGGGTAAATAAAACTTAAAGGGGATGGGCTGGTTTTGGTTATCTTCCATGCTGAGATTATACATTATTTCCCGCGTTGTTAAGGGAGTATGATTGAGTGACAAGATCGTTTTGTCGGAGGAATATGCCCGAAGAATACCAAGTAAAAGTGATTGGTCGGATCGAATCGGACCTGTCCCAGGTGGAGAAAGCACCTGCCCAGGGCGTAGGTTCCGGGTTGGAAGCCTGGTTGATTTTGGAACCTGAGTTTGTGGAGGGGTTGGATGGCATTAAGGCTGACGACCAGCTACTGGTTTTCACCTGGCTGCATCTGGCTGAACGTTGGCCGTTGAAGCTGCCGCCCCACGGCAATCACCAGCTGCTGCCCAAGGGTGTTTTTGGCACCCGCTCACCCCACCGCCCGAATCCAATTGGCGTTCACCTGGTGGAAGTGTTGGAGGTGGACGGGAATCGCCTGCGACTGCGGGACATGGAGGCGGTTGATGGCACCCCGGTGTTGGATATTAAATGCGTGCTGTGAATTAATAATGCTATGATGGCGGATTGGAAGCACACCAACGTCTCCACACAATGAAATATGTGGTGCTTCCAAGCGCGCCCTACGAAGAATTTGTTTCATCCAATGGTAAATTTTGCTCGCCCACGAATTTTGTTCAATCTACTACAATTTGAAGGTCATTCCTTAATATGATAAACTCGCTTTACTCGATATTCTCCCTTTGGGATGCTTCAATTGTCGGGCAAAAAGACTGCGAAGGGATACCTCCAGGTGAGGTATCTTTTATAAAGGTGACAAAGATGACGGATAAAAAACTGACCAGAAAAGACGCGTATCTCAGAGAACTAGACAAGCGTGTTTTGATCTTCGACGGCGCCATGGGCACCATGCTGCAACTGCAGAAACTAACCGTCGCGGATTTTGGTGGTGAACAATACCATGGCTGTAACGACTATCTTGCACTTTCCTCCCCTCAGACTGTTTCCGGAATTCATAAAGTTTACCTTGAAGCCGGCGCTGACGTGGTTGAAACCGACAGTTTCCGGGCTAATCGCCTAACCCTGACGGACTATGCCCTGGCTGACAAAACCCACGAGATCAATTTTGCGGCGGCACAGCTGGCTCGCAAAGCCGCGGATGAATACAGCACCCCCGAGAAACCACGCTTTGTTGCAGGCTCGATCGGTCCTTCAGGGAAACTCATTTCCACCAACGATCCTGAAATGTCCACCATCACTTACGACGAGCTTGTGGAACTTTTCCGCGAGCAAGCAAGAGGACTGATCGAAGGCGGTGCGGATCTGCTGCTGATCGAAACTTCCAACGATATCCTGGAAGTCAAAGCGACCATCCATGGCATCCAACTGGCTTTTGAAGATACAGGGATCTGGCTGCCAATCCAGGCGCAGGTTACCCTCGATATCAATGGAAAAATGTTACTAGGAACGGACATCACCGCAGTGCTCTCAATCCTGGAAGGGATGGGCGTGAACGTGGTTGGGCTGAACTGTTCCACTGGTCCGGAGCACATGCGCGGCGCAATCTCTTACCTGAGTGAGCATTCGCAACTGCCGATTTCCTGTATTCCCAACGCTGGCTTGCCGATGAATGTCGATGGCGAAGCTGTCTACCCCATGCAGGCAGAGGAGTTTTCAACTGCCCTGTCGGAATATGTCGGCCGCTATGGTATCCGCGTGGTTGGTGGATGCTGCGGCACCACGCCCGCCCATATTTTAGCTTTGAGCCAGAAAATTGCTGCTCTCTCCCCGACGAAGAACGAACCTGGGGCTTTTGCTTCGCTGGCTTCTTCCGTCCAGGCGGTGGCTCTCGAGCAGCAGCCTGCGCCTTTTGTGATCGGCGAACGGCTCAATGCCCAGGGTTCCCGTGCTTTTAAGCGTTTGCTCCTAACTGAGGATCACGACGGCATGCTCCAGATCGCGCGAGACCAGGTGGACTTTGGCGCGCACGCCCTGGATGTCAGCGTGGCGGTCACTGAACGCAGCGATGAAGCGGACATGATGCGCCGATTGGTCAAGCGCCTCACGCTCGAAGTGCCGGTGCCGCTGGTGATCGACACGACTGAGCCTGATGTGGTTGAAGTAGCCCTCGAGACTGCCCCAGGGCGCTGCCTGATCAACTCCACCAATTTTGAGGCTGGAGATGCCAAACCCCGGCGTATTTTCGCGCTTGCGAAGCAACACAGCGCGGCCGTGATGGCGTTGACGATCGATGAAGAGGGCATGGCAAAGACCGCTGAACGGAAACTGCAGATAGCCCGCCGCTTGGTGGAGCTGGCTGCGGAGTACGATCTGCGACCTGAAGATATTGTCATTGATGACCTAACCTTTACCCTCGCAACCGGTGAGGAAATTTACCGCGATTCTGCCATCCAGACCCTGGAAGGCATTCGCCTGATCAAAAAAGAACTGCCGGGTGTACACACTTCCCTGGGTGTCAGTAACGTCTCGTTTGGTTTTTCTCCAGCATCGCGCAAAGTGCTCAACAGCGTCTTTCTGTATCATGCTGTTCAAGCCGGGCTCGACATGGCTATCGTCAATCCGGCTCAGGTGAAGCCATACGCGGAAATTCCTGCCAACGAACGCGAACTGGCGGAGAACCTGATCTTCAACCGCTCAGACGCAGCACTGCCTGACTTCATCGCTTACTTCGACTCCGTTGTCACCAGCGAGGATGATCAAGCTGGCAAGGCAGATCCATTCGAAGGGCTGACGAACAGCGAGAGATTGTTCCAGAAGGTCTTGCGCCGGCATAAGGCTGGCATCGAGGAAGACATTGATGCCATTCTCGCCGAGAACGCTGACCAGGCAAAGGGTGTGGTTGCGGTAATGATCCTCAACGAAGTTTTGCTGCCAGCAATGAAAGAAGTTGGCGATCGCTTCGGAGCGGGCGACCTGATCCTGCCCTTTGTTTTGCAATCCGCAGAGGTCATGAAAAAGGCTGTCACCCATCTCGAGAATTACCTGGATAAGCAGGAAGGTCTCTCCAAGGGCAAACTCGTGATTGCGACCGTGTTTGGCGATGTGCACGACATTGGCAAGAACCTGGTGCGCACGATCCTCTCGAACAATGGCTACGAAGTGGTCGACCTTGGCAAACAGGTGCCGATGGAGACGATCATTTCCGCCGCGGTGGAACAAAAAGCCAGCGCGATCGGTCTGAGCGCGCTGCTGGTCTCCACCAGTAAGCAGATGGCGCTGATCATCAACGAACTGCAGCGCCGAGGGTTGGACATCCCGGTGCTGATTGGCGGAGCGGCGATCAACCCGGCGTTTGGCCGGCGGATTCTAAAAACCGAAAGCGGTGAGTACTATCGGGGCGGCGTTTTCTACTGCAAGGATGCCTTCGAAGGCTTGAACGTGATGGATCAGCTTTCGGATCCTGTTCGCAAGGAAGCTTTGCTGGCGACGGTTAAGGAAAAAGCCGACCAGGAATTTGGCAAGAAGAAAGTGGAACGCCCGGTCTCCATTGCGGAAAAAACTTCGAACGTCAAACCAGCTACCTTCATCCCTGAGGTTTCCAAGTGGGGACCGAGAGTGGTGCGAAACCTGCCTTTGCAAACTGTGGCAACCCACCTTGACATCAAATCACTGTACCGCATGAATTGGGGAGGAACAGGCTTGAAAGGTGAGGACTGGGAAAAAATGCAGGCTGAGTTTGACGCCCGCAGGTTACGCATGCTGGTGGAAGGGGAAAAAGAAGGCTGGTACAAACCCCAGGCAGTCTACGGCTACTGGCCGGCGGCTTCCGAGGGCAATGACCTGATCGTCTTTGACCCGGCATCCCTCGGCAAGGACCTGCGCGAATTGACCCGCTTCACCTTCCCACGCCAACCAGCCGGCGAGCAGCTCTGCCTGGCGGATTACTTCATGCCGCTTGATTCGGGCGTAATGGACATGGTTGCTCTGCAGGTCGTGACGGTTGGCAAGCAGGCGACCGAGCGCTTTGAGGCCTTGGACGCAGCTGGGGAATATTCGGAAGGATTCTTCTTCCACGGGCTGGCTGTGCAGCTGGCTGAGGCGACCGCGGATTACCTGCACAAGCAGATCCGTCGGGAGCTCAAGATGAGCCCGGAGCAGGGTTTGCGCTACTCGTGGGGCTACCCTTCCATTCCGGAATTGCAGGACCATGGCAAGGTCTTTGAATTGCTGCCTGCCGAGCAGGAACTTGGTATGAGCCTGACCTCGGCATATCAATTGGTGCCTGAGCAGTCCACTGCAGCTATCATTTTGCATCACCCCGACGCGCAGTATTTCAACGTCGGCACCAGCCTGACCGATCGCGCTTTCGGCGGGTAACCCTGAAATAGAAGCGGTCGGCTTGGGTATTTCCAGCCGACCGCTAAACATATTTGGTGTTCTAAAGATTGCTGAAGGCAAGCTAAATTCAGTTTATTGATCTTAAGTTAGCATTTACCGTGAATTACCCCATAATTATTGACAAAATTTAAGAAATATTGCATCAAATACCCGCAATAATCATGCTTGGGAGTATACTTTTGGCTCAATAATCACCTATTCCAGTTGCGAGGATTTACATATGAAGAGAATTCGCCGGTGTCTTGTTTTTGCAGCGCTTATTCTGGTTGTTTTCCATGTTGTACCCACTAACGCCCACAAGGTTGAACCTGACTCAGGCATAAACACATTCGATTGTGCCCTCGTTACTGACGTTTCAGTCGGGGAGTGTGAAGCGCTGGTGGCGTTTTATTCCAGCACCAATGGCGCAGGCTGGACAGATCATACCAACTGGCTTGAGACGACGGTTGTTGACAATTGGTTTGGCGTGACCGTCTTGGGCGGGCATGTAACCAAGCTTATCCTCGATAGTAATCTGCTCAGCGGACCCCTCCCCGAAGAAATGAGCGCCTTGAGTAGTCTGCAGACATTGGACGTCAGCAATAATCAGGTTTCCGGGCAAATACCTCTTTTTTTGACTAACATGACGACACTGTTGGACTTGCAGCTGTTTGCGAACCAATTTAGCGGAACGATCCCCGCTGAGCTCGGAAATTTGTCCCAACTCACCTCACTTGACCTGGGATGGAATCAGCTACAAGGATCGATCCCGCCTGAACTCGGGAATCTCAGCAACCTGACCCGCCTCGCCCTTTACAATAACCAACTATCCGGGACCATCCCTGCAGAATTGGGAGATTTGACCAATCTTCAAGCCTTAATTATTGGAGGCAACCTCCTTTCAGGATCGATTCCACCTGAACTCGGCAACCTGACCCAAGCATACGCACTATACATCGAGGATTGTCAGCTCACCGGTTCCATTCCTGCAACATTCGGCGGGCTTACTTCTATGATGTACCTCGACCTGAGCCAGAATCAACTCAGTGGTTCGATCCCCTCGCAGTTGGGCAATCTCTCTAATTTGCGATACCTGGAGCTCTATAACAACCAACTCAGCGGCTCCTTACCGGCATCCCTGGGAAATCTCTCCCAACTTTCCAAGATGTATCTTGAAAAAAATCAGTTCTCTGGCTCGATCCCCACTCAGTTTGGGAATCTTCTAAACCTAACCTGGTTACGACTAAATTCCAACCAGTTGACTGGTACGATTCCTTCCCAGTTGGGTCAGGGGCAACTGTTTCAGATTTACCTGCAAGATAACCACCTCAGCGGGGCGATCCCGGCTGCACTCGGCAATCTCTCGGATACACTTCAGATTCTAAACCTGCGAAATAACGAGCTTAGCGGTTCGCTTCCGACTCAATTGGGAAATCTTGTTAACTTGAATTACCTCGATCTGAGTGGGAACCTATTGAGCGGAAATGTGCCGGCCAGCCTTACCAATCTGGTCGAATTATGTGAACCAGGCGACCCAACTTTTCCCTGTAGTGCTGGTTATGAGCTGAATCTCGGGTACAACCGCCTGACTGTGCCTGCAACAGAACCGCCTGCCAGCTTCCTGGCAATCAAGGACCCCGATTGGTTCATGACTCAATGGCAGAGGGAATACATACCCAACGCGACAGGCAGAATCATCCTCAGCTATTCTGGCAGGGCGCTCATAACCGTTCCGGCCGGGGCTGCAAGCCTCGATTTTTACCTGGAATACAAACCTCTGCGAGCTCCCGGTCATCCCGCTGATGGGCTGGCCTTTGGCGGTCTCACATTTGACCTCTCCGCATATGATAGCCTCAGCAACCCAATCAGCCAGTTTATGTTGCCCTTGAACATGCGGATCTCATACAATGAGAGCGATTTGATTGGTGTGCGTGAAGAGACCCTAGGCCTATTTTATTGGAATTCCACCAGCAACGACTGGGAAGACGCCGCGACGACTTGCCCGGGTGGCACGACCACACGCAACCTGGCTGAGAACTGGATCAGTTTGCCCCTTTGCCACCTCAGTGAGTTTGCCTTGATGGGATCGAAGCAAGTGCTGCAATACCTCCCGATTTTGTTGAGATAGTTGTCGAGGTCTGAAAAGTAAAGTCGAGGTATGGTTTGCCAAGTGGTCGCTATGTTAAAAAAAATTCTACGCAGATAGTCCCTGCCCTGATAATGGGGTACAATTTCGTTGTTCAAGGATGGATGCCATGAAGAAAACCCCAGGAATCTTGCTCGTTTTACTCACCGTTGCGCTGCTGATGAACGCCTGTGTTGCTCCGGCTGCCCCGACGTTGACGGATGCTGAGAGAACTGCAATCGCAGGCACGGTCACTGCTGTTTTCTCGACCAAACCCACTGACGAGGTTTTTCCCAGTGCAACGCCGACCCCTGAACCCACCCTGGCTCCCACATCCGAGCCTACTCCAACCGTGGCTGCGCCCGTGGGTCCGGACTCGTACCCCGAGGGCGTCAATCCCCTGACGGGTCTGCAGGTTGAAGACCCTGCACTGCTCAATCGCCGCCCGGTTATCATGAAGATTTCCAATCACCAGATTGATTATCAACCGCAATCGGGTCTTTCAAAGGCTGATCTCATCTTTGAGTACTTCATTGGTTGGGGAGCCAATCGTTTTGCCGCCCTCTACTACGGGCAGGACAGCGACCGGATTGGTCCGGTGCGCTCCATTCGCCGCGTTGATGGTCACCTGGGCAGTCTCTACCAGGCTGTGGTGGGCTCTACTGGCGGTGATATGAATGATGTATTACCCTACCTCAACAATTACATTCCAGGCCGCTACTTTGCGGATAAGTACCTCTGCCCCGGGGTGTGTGATGACGGTCGCAACGTGGTTTATAGTGTTTTCGGCAACTCCGCCTCGCTCTCACAATATTTCAACAATCAAGGCTATGCCCTTGACGACCCGGATTTAAGCGGTATGGCATTTCATGGCATTACCCCGGAAGGCGGGGAGGCAGGTGCGAGTGCTTGGATCAGTTTCTCGTCAGCTGAAGGAAGCGAGTTTGTCTTCGATAAAGCCAGCGGGAAATACCTGCGTTTTGCGATGGACGAAACCACCAACAATATTTACGGTCCATCGATTGATCAAAACACGGGTGACCAGCTCGCGTTCTCGAACCTGATAGTCGTCAATGTGCCCTACACCGAATACAAGACCACGCTGCACAGTATTGACCTGATCGGCAACGGCGACGGTCTGCCAGCCACTGTTTTTCGCGATGGAAAAGCCTACGAGATTACCTGGAAAACCCCGGATGCCGAAAAACCGATCCAATTTTTTGACGAGAACGGGAAACCGTTTATGCTAAAACCCGGGAATTCCTGGATCGTCCTGCTTGGCACAAGCTCCTTGGTAAACATCGAAGGGGGGGAGTGGAGCTTCACGTTTAGCATCCCATAAACCAGTGCGGACACTGATTGTTTCGGATATTCATGCCAACCTAACGGCGTTTGAAGCTGTGCTAGCGGATGCTGGCAGCTTTGACCAGGTTTGGTGCCTGGGAGACGTGGTGGGGTATGGGCCAGACCCCAACGAATGCATTTCACTCCTGCGCCAGCAGCCTGGATTGCGGTGCATCATGGGGAATCACGATGCAGCCCTGATGGGTTACATTGACCTGCGAACGTTTAACGATCAGGCTGCCCGGGCAGTCACCATACAATCCGAGTTGCTCAGCCAGGAATCACGCGATTTTTTGGAACTGCTGGAGATTGTGATTGAAGAGGGTCAGATCACCTTGGCACACGGCAGTCCGCGCGACCCCATTTGGGAATACGTTGTCAGTGCGCGCATCGCAAACGAAAATTTTCCTGAATACCAAACGCAAATTTGCCTGGTGGGTCACTCTCATATCCCGTCCATATTTGTCGAGAATGCTCACGGACGTCCCACGATTCTGACACCCCAAAACGCCGATCGCTGGCGCTCTGACCGGCGCTTTATTCTCAACCCAGGCTCGGTGGGACAGCCACGCGACCGAAATCCCAAGGCGGCATATGTTATTTGGGATGACCAGGAAGATACCTGGCTCTTCAGGCGCGTGGCGTATGATGTGGAATCAGTGCAACAGCGCATCCTTGCCCTGGGAATTCCTTCGAGGCATGCCTCAAGGCTGAGCCAGGGGATTTAATTTCTCACAGGAACAATTAGCGATTTTTTTCGTCTTTAGGGTGGAAGACAAAATAAAAGGAGTCAAAATGAAGAATAAAATTTTGTTAATAGCCCTGATTTCAATGTTAATGTTATCCGCGTGTAGTTCTGCCTCAAGAAATTCGCTTGAAACTCCAGCAGAAGCGCCTGCTGTTATGCCAGAATACGGGGCACCCCCTATGACGGAAGAAGGCTGGAGCAAAGATGAAAGCGGAGCCGTTTACGATTCCGCCGGGCAGCAAGCTCAAGTGGAACGAGTGGTTTTGAAGACTGCCGAGATCACCATTTCTGTAGCCAAGCCCAATGATTCCATGAAGCAGATTTCTGACATGGCAAGTCGCTTGGGAGGATTTGTGGTCAATTCTTACACGTGGAAAGAGGAGGATTACTCCAGCGGTCGCTCGTACGATAGAGCCACGATTACCATTCGGGTACCGGCTGAAAAGTTGGATTCCACACTGGCTGAAATTCGTGCCATGAGCGCGAATGGTACAGAGGGAGTAATTTCTGAAAGCCAGTCCGGACAGGATGTAACTTCAGATTTCGTTGATTCGGAATCGCGGCTGCGCAACCTCAAAGCCGCTGAAGAGCAACTGATGGTACTGATGGAGAATACAACAGACCTTGCGAACACCATGGAAGTCTTCCGCGAACTGACCAACATCCGCGGACAAATTGAAGTCCTGCAGGGTCACATCAACTACCTGAAGGAGTCTGCTGACCTTTCTTCGATAGCAATCACGCTGGTTGCTGAGGCATCCCTGCAGCCGATCGAGATTGGTGGATGGAAGCCCGAAGGCGTGGTGCGCGAGTCGCTCGAAAAGTTGGTGCGCAGCTTCCAGGGTCTGGTGGATTTCCTGATCCGCTTCGGAATTAGTTGCCTGCCCTTCCTTATCCCGCTGGGTATTGGTATCTTCTTCCTGGTGAAGGCGCTGCGCAAGCGTTCTGCCAACCGCCCCAACACGCGTAAAAACCGTGAGATGGCCTCTCCAAATGCTGTCATTGAGCCCACTCCCGTCGAACCCGACGAAAACAAATAATTCCTAAAGTTACTACGAACAACCGCCCTGCAAGAGGACGGTTGTTTGTTTAAAATCTGTCATTCTGAGCTGCTTTTGCGAAGAATCTTACCCCAAGGTTCAAAAGGCAAGATCCTTCGTTCCTCAGGATGACAATGATACGCTGTCATTCTGAGCCTCTTTTGCGAAGAATCTTAGGGTGAAAAAGGCAAGATCCTTCGTTCCTCAGGATGACAAGCATACGCTGTCATTCTGAGCCTCTATTGCGAAGAATCTTACCCCAAGGTTCAAAAAGCAAGATCCTTCGTTCCTCAGGATGACAATGATACGCTGTCATTCTGAGCTGCTTTTGCGAAGAATCTTACCCCAAGGTTCAAAAGGCAAAGACAATTGTTCTTCGGTAGGGTCAACCTCCTGTGGTTGACCGCTTCTCATTTGATCCACATGGCAGGCACGGGGGTGGGTTACTTCTGATAGGACACTGAAATCTGTAAATATTAGAAGCTGACCTTTACAGTCACAGGATTGGCCAGCTTAACTGCGATACTGATCACTTTTTCAGTCTCCTGGATCCAGTAAACTTCTTGCTTGTTTACTGTGATCCCTGAGGGGATGGATTGGCAATGGAGGTAGATCCTGCCTTCGGCTTCACGCCCAAGGTCCAGATCGAAGGTGAGTTTGGACCGTGTTACCTTCCACGAGCGCAGCTCTATCCCTTGCGAAGCATGCAAATCGCTGCCAAGGTAGGTAATATCCTGAAGAGGACTGAGGGTCATCAAGCGCACGCCATGCGCCGGAACTGCATGGAAAACGTAATCCGATTCAACTTCTGACCATTCGCCTGTCCAAAACTCACGCATCAGCCAGGGCTTGCCTTCCAGCCCGAAAGCTTTCAAATTGAGCTCAAGGTCTTGCGGCTCGTCCGACCAGTTGAAAAGTGCAATAACGTGCCGTTCGCCAGCTGGCGTTGGTATTACCTGGCGTAGCTTGGTGGGCATGGATGTCTCGAACAGGTCAGGAACCTGGGGATTTGGCGGCAGTACCGGCAGCAAGCTCTGGGCGATCCTCAGCCGATCTTCGCTGAGTTTACTCAAGTCGTCCGAGAGCAAGAGTGCTCCGCCAGTCAGGCTGATAGCGCTCGCCAGGGACTGCACCTCGGGCAGAGTCAGCTTCGAATCAGCGCGCACCAGCAGGCAGTCCGGATCGTTTACCCACCAGTGGGGATCCATGGGCGCACGCGTGATGATGTTTTGGATGGCGTTGCGGGCGCAGGGCATGTTCGGTTCATCGTGGAATGGTTTTTTAACGGTAAATATGCTCGGCTCCCATTCCGGGCTGACATCGGCGCTGATGCGCATCATGTCGAAAATTCCGATACCCGAGCCAACTGGGCAGCCACAGCCAAGCAGGATAGCATTGCTGCCGGCTTCTTCACGGATCAACTCCAAAGCCTGGCGCAGGATTTGGGCGCGGGTCTTGGTGGGGTCGTGATGTGTGCCCGGCAAGGCGGCAGCGTAGAGAAAGTCCAACTTGAGGTAGGGAAAACCCCATTCCTGCACGGAAGTTTTGATCACATCGCGGACGTAGCCAAGCACATCCGGATGGGTGAGGTCGAGCGCGCGTCCCAGCCCGCCCCAGGCAAAACCGCTGTTTACCGGACGTTGGTTGGGTTTGCGTAAAAGCCAATTGGGATGCCTGCGGATCAGCTTGGAACGCGGTTCCAGGATGAATGGTGCAAGCCAGATTCCTGGCGTCAGACCTTCGCTGCGAATATCCTCAGAAAGACCAGATACTCCATCTGGAAACTCAGGATCAAACTCGAACCAGCTGCCCACGTCCTGCTCAAAGCCATCGTCAATCTGGAAGTACTTGAGAGGCAGGCGATATTTCAATTGGCTTACTTCCTGGAGATTCGTACGGATCTTATCCGGAGTGATATTCTGGAAAAAGTAGTACCAACTGCACCAGCCTAGCGGTGTCTCCATGCGCTGCCCGACTTCATTTTCCCGCGCTACCGCTTCGAAATAGACCTTGAAGGGCTCCGGATCGGAGATGTCAAAGAATTGCCAGGCCAGCCAATCACTGGCAAGAGTTACTCCAGGGCGAAGTTCGATCTTGTCCGCGTTTGCCCAGACCTGGAGGTCTGGTTCAGGGTGCAACGTGCAGAGGAGCGAGCCAAACTGTTCTTTTTGGGAAAGAAATCCGCAAATCAGTCCGGCTTGAGCCTTGTGGTCGATGATCGCAGCAAACATATCGGATGAAAACTGCGAGTGTTTCTGCGTGATAGGCGTGCCGGTGTTGTAGAGCATTGGGTGCGCCAGATGCTTCAGCCAACTGCGCGTCTGCTTTTCACCATCTTGCCAGGTTCCGCTAGGAGACCAGCTTTGCCAACCACTGCTGAAAAAAGCGGTTTTTTGTGGGCGGTTTTCAGATAAATGGAATTCGCCAGCGCGCAACACGCCAAAGGTTAATCTGTCAGGGTGGAACACGTGCTCCGAGTTGTTGCAAATTTCCATGCGCTGCAGGAGCAGAGGTTGATCGGCTGGCAGGGCAAATTCCACCAACCAGTCCAGATTGACCTTATCAGCACGATAAACAGCTGAAACAACTTCCAAAGATCCATGTTTGGAGTCTTCTCGCTGTTCCTGGCTGATCGATTCAAGCTTAACGGTTGGATGTGCTACGCTGCCGCTAAAACTCAGGTTGTAGCGGGCACTCTTCAGGCTTGCCCCTGGGAAGCATAGACTCTCGAGATAGAAAGTTCCTTCTTCAGGGTCGAGTACAAAATCCAGCCAGGGATTGGTCAGTCGGGTCATCCGGCATACCACCTTTCAAGGATAGCGGGGAATGGAATGGGACCTTCGCGGAGAAGTTTGGGTTCACTGCCCAGGCAATCGATGATTGTTGAGGCCTGCCCGCCAATAAGTTCGCCACCATCCAAAACCAGGTTAACTAACCCGTCAAGTTGTGCCAGAACTCCCTGGGCATCCCGCGGGTTGTCGTGATCGGAAAGGTTGGCGCTGGTGACTGCCAGCGGTCCGCTTTGGTCGAGCAAGGCTAAGGCAAGCGGATGGTCCGGCATGCGCACAGCCAGCCCGGGGTAGGGCGTCAGATCGGGAGGCAATTGCGAGTTTTTGGGCAACACCAGGGTGAGCGCACCAGGCCACCAGTGTTCCATCAGACTGCCAGTCTGCTTGGGAAAACCAGAAACCAGGCCGTTTAGCTGGTCTGGATGGCTGATAAGGACCGGGATGGCCTTGGACATTGAGCGACCCTTGGCGGCATAGATTTTCTGCAGAGCGGCAGGCAGATGCGGGTCACAGCCCAAACCGTAGAGCGTGTCGGTGGGGAAGGCAATCAGTCCGCCAGCGCGAATGACTTCGCAGGCCAGCTGAATCGCATTGGGATGAGTGGCTGCTATGAGGCGCGTTATCATGAGATTTCTATCCTCACCAGGCGATCCAGCCCGGCCAGGTCCTGCAGCAAGTGGACGTTCGCTTTCGGAAAAACTGTTTTTGCCAGGGCGAGCGTATCCGCGCCGAGGGTGGCTTCTGTTTCGAGCAAGACCAAAGCAGGGGAGTTTAGTTTTGGAGGCAGTTGGTCAAGCAACCGGCGGATGAGGCTCAGTCCGTCCGGGCCGCCATCCAGCGCAAGGGTTGGTTCGAAGCCGAGCGTGTTGACCTGCTCAAGTTTGGCGCTTGGGATGTAGGGCAGGTTGGCACACACGAGGTCGAAGTTGTGATCTCCGGAGGGCACTAAATCCGCTTGCTCAAACGCGATCTGAGCAGATACCTGGTGCGTTTCTGCGTTTTGTTTGGCAATGTTGAGAGCTTCTGGGGAGAGGTCGGTGGCGGTGATGGTGAGCCAGGGTTTGCGCGTAGCCAGTGTTACGGCAATACAACCGGAGCCAGTGCCCACGTCCAGCACGTGTGTAGCGTCCGGGTGTGCCTCCAGCCAACTCAGAGCTTCCTCCACCAACAGTTCAGTCTCCGGGCGGGGGATGAGCACAGCCGGGCTGACGGCAAAATCCAGCCCATAAAACGCTTGCTGACCGGTGAGGTAGGGCAGGGGTTCGCCTTGCTGCAGACGGCTGATTAATTGCTCCAGGTGGGCTTTTTGGTCAGGATTGAGGTGGGTGTCGGGGTGAGCCAGCACCCAGGTCTTTGGTTTTTGGAGCACGTGCGCCAGCAATATCAGCGCCACCTGGTGCGGCTGCTCAACGCAGTTGATTGCGGAAGGTTGGCAATCTTCAGTCATCGGTTTCGAAATTTGCCAGGCGTTCGGCTTCTTCGGCGTGCTGCAGCTCCTCAATGAAAGTGTCCAGTTCGTAGCCATCCATCACGCCAGCCATGTTGTAGGAAGAAACATTGATGCGGTGATCGGTCACACGCGACTGAGGATAATTGTACGTGCGGATTTTCTCGGAGCGTTCGCCGGTGCCGATTTGTGATCGGCGGGAAGCGTCGAGCTCGCTGTGTCGCTTTTCATACTCGATCTCGTAGAGCCGCGCTTTGAGGACGCTCATTGCGCGCAGACGGTTTTGCAGTTGAGAGCGTTCGTCCTGGCAAGCTACAATCAAGCCAGTCGGTTTATGGTGGATGCGCACGGCTGTCATGTTCTTCTGTACGTTCTGCCCGCCTGCGCCGGCTGACTTGAAGACATCAATTTCAATATCGGAATCAGGAATTTCGATCTCGAAGTCTTCGACTTCTGCCAAGACCGCCACTGTGACAGTGGAGGTGTGAATGCGCCCTTGTGATTCCGTTTCAGGTACGCGCTGCACGCGGTGTACACCGGATTCGAACTTGAAGCGCGAGTAGGCTCCACGACCTTTAACAGAAAAGGTGACGTCTTTGTATCCGCCAATACCTGTCTCACTCGCGGAGATGATCTCGGTCTTGTAGCGGTGGATGTCGGCATACTTCAGGTACATTCGCAGCAGATCCGATACGAACAGACCAGCTTCATCACCACCGGTGCCAGCGCGAATTTCAATAATAACGTTGCGATTGTCACGCGGGTCTTTGGGAATTAGCATACTTTTAAGCTCAGCTTCCAACTCTTGCAAGCGGGATTTGAGCTCGTCCAACTCCAAGTGTGCCATTTCAAGCAATTCACCATCAGCGACGCTGATCAGTTCTTCGGTTTCCTCGGTCTTTGCCAGGTTGTCTTTGTACTCCCGGGCAAGGTTGACGATCGGCTCCAAGTCGGAGCGTTCTTTGGAAAGCTCCGCCACAAGCTGAAAGTCCGTGCCGGCTTCAGCCAGGCGGCGGTCAAGCTCTGCAAAACGGTCGAGGATTGCTTCAAGTTTATCTAGCATAGTGTTCTCAATTATCCAATTAAATTCGGTATGAGATTATATCATCCTGCAGAGGGTCTGTCATTCAATGCACGCAATTGTCATTCTGAGCCTCTTTTGCGAAGAATCTAAAGATTCAAAATTAAAAGCAAGT
>DAOOPV010000050.1:0-16361 GCA_035388405.1 Anaerolineaceae bacterium | reverse complement strand
ATCGCTGAAGAATTATGACCCTTTAAGGGTGACATTTTCGCCGGTTATTAACAGTTTTTATGGTTTGCTGTTGATCCGTAAGCTTAGGGAGTGTTAAGACACTGGTGGTTTACAGTTTGTGTAGGATGATAGTTTACATTTAGATCTATCAAGCTAGCCATCTCGGATCGTAGCTGCAGACCCCCATGTCTGCCACATAGATAGGCAACTATACGCTTTAAAGATCATGGTAGATTTGATGATCCAGCAAAATCGACTAATCTTCTCTTGTAGAGAAGGGGCTCGACCCCTTCCGCAACATAGGCAAACGGAACGGTCCCTGCCATTTCTCACAAACCTCGACAAACTCCACCATTTTCACGTTAATGTATACTCTGTTGCTTTTCCCTTGATTCCCGATGTAAAATTCACTACAACACAAATAGAAAGAATAATCGTGCAACATCGCAACTTGCTGTCATCAGTTACTCAATCTTGAATATTTCAAACAAAACATGGAGAGGCAATGGCTATGAATGGGAAGAGATTATGGTGGAAAAACGGGATCATTTACCAGGTCTACCCGCGGTCCTTCCAGGACACAAACGCGGACGGAATTGGTGACCTCGCCGGGATTATCCAACACCTCGATTATCTGCAAGAGCTCGGTATCGATGGAATCTGGCTCTCACCCATAAACCCCTCGCCTGATGTCGACTTTGGCTATGACGTTTCGGATTACCATACGATCGATCCAAAATTTGGCAATCTACAGGACTTCGATCGATTGCTTAGCGAAGCGCACAAGCGTGGCATTCACATCATTCTCGACCTGGTGCTCAACCACACCTCCGACCAGCATCGCTGGTTCCAGGAGTCGCGCATGTCCCGCAATAATCCATACCACGATTGGTACATCTGGCGGGATCCTGCCCCTGGGGGTAGCATGCCTAACAACTGGCGGTCATGGTTTGGCGGACCTGCCTGGGAGTTCGATGAAAAATTGGGGCAGTACTATCTCCACATTTTCGACAAATCCCAGCCCGACCTGAACTGGCGCAACCCCGACGTGCGAGCAACCATGCTGGACATCTTCCGCTACTGGCTGAATAAGGGTGTGGATGGTTTCAGGTTGGATGTGTTCAACGCCTGGTACAAGGAAGCGGACCTGCGTGATAATCCAAAGCAGACTGGCTTTCATCTGCGAAACTTCGAAAAAATTGATCACATCTATGAAATCTCTCAACCTGAGATGATCCCTGCCCTGCAAGACATCCGAAAAATTCTGGATGCGTATCCGGATCGGTACGTGGTCGGCGAAACCTTCCTGGCAGATGCTGCCCAGGCTCGCACCTATATCGGCGACGACCGCCTGCATGCAGCATTTGACTACGGCTACGCGAACTCCCCTTTCAGCGCCAAAGCTTTTGGAAAAGCAATTCAGTACTGGGACAGCCTTCACGGAGAGCAAGCCTGGCCAAATTATTTCCTCAATAATCACGACACATCCCGGTCTTCAGCCCGTTATGCCGGACCCGACGATGATGCCAAACTAAAACTACTGGCAACCATGCACCTGACTGTTCGTGGTACTCCTTACCTGTATTATGGTGAAGAGATCGGCATGCGCAATATTTCACTTCCATACTCTCAAATCCAGGACCCTCCCGGCAAACGCTACTGGCCTCTCTTTAAAAGTCGTGATGGCTTCCGATCGCCTATGCAGTGGAATGCACACCCCTTTGCCGGCTTCAGCTCCGTTGAACCCTGGCTGCCCGTCCATCCCAACTACAAGGTCCGCAATGTCACCAACCAGGCAAGCACTCCAGCCTCGCTGCTCAACTTCTACAAGAGTCTGATCGCTCTGCGCAGGGCACACCCCGCACTGCACGCAGGCAACATGGACCTGATCGACACCACAAACGATTCCCTGCTGGTTTACAAGCGCCACACCTCTGAGGAAACCACCCTGGTTGTGCTCAATTTTTCAAAAAGCATGCAAAGTTACACCCTTCCGGTGGATGAGTTCAATCATTGGGATCTCATTTTTACTGGCAACGAACCGCTCACCAGTCAGATGACAGACTCAACCCTGGACTTGCCGCCTTATGGCGTAGCCATCCTGCTCTCACAGGTAGTCTGACGAGGAAAAATGCAAAGCAACGCTGCCCTGTCCGATCTGGCCGCCCCATATGTCAATGGGGTATCACCGGCTGACCAACCTCAGACAGGGCTGCCGCTGGACCGCTTTCTGCCTCCTTATTATCCAGGTTCGATGTCTGGTTGGTTGCAGCGCTTTGCCCCACCAGGAAGCCTCGTTCTGGACCCCTTCGGGCAGGATCCTTATGTCATCCTTGAGTTGGCTCGAGCTGGTTACCGGGTGGTAGTCAGTGCCAACAATCCCATCGCCGCCTTCATTCTTGAAGTGATGGCAACCGCGCCAAGTGCTGAAGAGATTCGTGAGGCTGTCCACACCCTTGCTGGAATCAGGTCAACAGAAGGATTGCTACTCGAAGACCAAATTAACGCTTATTACCAGTTCGACTGTCCCAATCCCGATTGTCAGCAACTCGACGAAAAACCAAAATTGCAGGTTGATTACCTGGTCTGGGCCGAAGACGCCCCTGAACCAGAACTCGCCTTCGGCTCTTGCCCAGGCTGTGGCAAGCAAGCAGAGTACCAATTAACTTCCCAGATCCTTGCCAGCAAGGAGCCTCTGCCCTCACTAAGCGTGCTCAAAGCACGCCTGCTTGAGCTTTCGGCTAACCCCAGCGACCCACTGCGCGAGTTGATGTCGGAGGTGATTGCCTTTTACCCACATCGCAGCCTGGCCTCTCTGCAGGCGATTCTAGGCCGCATGGACAACCCCCTCATAACGCCTCGCCAACGCACGCTGCTTCGAGCGCTTATCCTTTCCACCGCCGATCGAGTCAACCAACTCTGGACGCATCCAGGTGGTCGCAGTCGACCGCGCCAGCTATTGCGTCCACCATTATTCCAGGAACTTAACCCATGGCAAGCCCTCCTGGCAGCCCAAAAAGTTTGGAGCAAAACCGAGCAAACCGTTCCACTGCGTGAGTGGCCTGCGCTGCCACCTCAAATGGGTGGCATCAGTATTTTCCGCGGACGCCTGCGCGAACTGGATCCACCGCTGGCTCCTGGATCGGTGGATGTTGTACTCACGTCCTTGCCGCGCCGCAACCAGGCCTGGTGGAACCTGAGTGGATTATGGAGCAGTTGGCTTTGGGGGCGCGAAGGCAGTGCTACGCTGCGCAATAGCCTGCTTAAGCAGCGTTATGATTGGACATGGCACTCCACCGCCCTGCAAAAAGTGCTTGTACAGCTTGGCAAAGTACTGCGTCCGGGTGTACCCGTCCTGCTGCAAGTGACCGAACTTGATCCAATGTTCACCATGGCAGGACTCCTTGCAGCCAAAAACGCCGGTTTAAGCTTGGACCAGCTGGCAGCCAGCGGCGAAATGAGTGTGCTGCAAACAGCCTGGCGGTTCGGTACACCATTTCGTCAGAGCAGCCAGAAAGTCTCCTTCTCACAGGCAGTCAAACAAGCAGGCGTGCAGTTCCTGCAAAGGTACGGCGAGCCTGTAACTTACTTGCGCCTTTTCAGTGCTGTGATCGTTTCACTCCTCTCTGAGGGCTATTTGGAAGGTCGTCCGGGTCCAGAGGACACCCTCAACGAATTGCAGGAAGAAATCGACGAGATATTGACGAGCCCTGGTGTTTTCTCCCGCTTCAATCCGGGTCTGTCAGCCGATACTGGCTTATACTGGCTGGTCGACGCCAGTGGTACTGCCCAAACAGCCGCAGATCGGGCGGAGAGAGCGGTCTTGAATGCTCTCCAAAACCAGCCCCTGCTTTCCATGAAAGATGCTCTTGCAGCTGTGAATCTGAAACTGCCTGGGCTCCAAAACGTTGAAATGGAACTGTTGCAAGCTATCCTAGAGTCTTATGCCGATCCTACCCCGGACTACAAAGCCTGGTCACTGCGCGACTTTGAATCCACCAGAATTCGCGAGAAAGATCTGAAAACGATTTTCGGATTGATTGAATCCCTGGCAAACCGCCTGCGCATGACGCGCGAGATAAAAATTGATTCCATCACCTGGTTTGGGCAGGATGGCTCGCCGGAATTTACCTTCTTTCCGATCATCACGACTGAATTTTCAGAGCTGCTAGTCCGTTATCAGGATCTGCCAGGCAGGAAGCTGATTGTAATTCCAGGCAGTCGCGCAAACCTGGCTGCCTTCAAATTGCGGCGCGACCCACATCTGCAGTCACTTAAAACGGAGAATTGGAACATCGTGAAGTACCGCCAGCTGCGCAACCTGAGCGATAATCCTTTGCTAACACGGGAGCTATTTGCCTCTCAGATCACCGGCGACCCGCCGGAATACAGCTCATCTCAATTAGCCTTGTTCTGATAGATGACTTCCACAAACCGATAAAAAATCGGGTTCAAAGAACGAACCCGATTTTTTAATATCTTTATGGCGTGCCCTGACTTGGCGTTGGCTCCTCTGGCACGCTTGTAGGCGCTTCAGTCGGCACCAGAGTCGGCATTTCCGTCGGCTCCGGAGTCGGCGTAACCGTCGGAGTGGCCGTTGGCATGGGCGTAGAAGTTGGCGTCGCTGTGGGAGTCGGGGTCGGGGTTGGCAGCGTGAAGCGCACCGTGTACTTCTTCTGCACCTCGGTGTTCTGCGTGCTGTGCAGCGTCACTCTCAGCGTGATCGTCTTTCCATCCAGCTTGCTGACATCCCATTCAGTCAAAACTCCTGCACTGCGCATTGGCGTTGTGACCCAATCTTCCTGCAGCGGATTCCACTGGCTTGGGTCCTCACCCTCGCCCCAATGCAGTTTGTACTGCTTGAAGTTCGCCGTCGCGTCCACCACACCGACCAGTTTGAACGGGTTCTCAGAGATCGCGTTTTGCAGACCCATGATGTCGATGATTGGACGGGGGTCATCCAGGCGGCACTCCCTCTCAGGTTTGAATACCAGCGGATCAGGGAAGCCGTAGTTGTCCGCCCAGGCTATGCCGGCTTCTGTCTTGAGCCACTTGATGGCATCCTCATCTTCCACGTTGATCGTCAAAGCTTCTTTGGTGAACTCGGAACAGGCAGGGGAAGCCAGCAGCCCGGTCCAGGAGTCGATCATGCTTTTTACCCAGAGGTCTTCTTCCTTTGGCAGAGGACCCTGGTCGGAGGCGAAGACCTCCGTACGCTGGCTGGGGCAATACTCGCTGGGTACCGTCCCCGAGACGGAGCAGATGGTCATATCCACCACGTCCGAAGGTCGGGCGAAGGCGGTGGCGCTGCCGCCGCGCAGTTGCTGGATGCCGGTCTGCATGATGTTCGCCCAGATCGGCGCCGCGCCACTCACACCGGAGGTGTTTACCATGGGCGTGTAGTCCGCGTTCCCCACCCACACCCCAACCACCAGGTCAGGGGTATAACCGACGGTCCAGTTGTCGCGATAGTCGTTGGTGGTTCCGGTCTTGACCGCTGCCTGGAAAGGCAGAGCCAGCACGGAGTTCGTGCCAAACATCGGCGCGCGGGCGTTGTTATCTGACAGGATAGAGGATAGCAGGTAAGCGTGTGCAGCCCGCACCACCTGTTCTCCGCCTGTTGGCACATATTCATAAACCACGTTGCCCTTGTGGTCAACCACCCTGGTGATTGCCACCGGCGCCACTTTGCGCCCTTCATTCGCCAGCACCTGGTAAGCGCCCGTGAGCTCAAGCAGGCTCACCTCACCGCCTCCCAGAGTCAGCGCGAGCCCGTA
The DNA here is from genome assembly GCA_035388405.1 of Anaerolineaceae bacterium. Taxonomy (GTDB): domain Bacteria; phylum Chloroflexota; class Anaerolineae; order Anaerolineales; family Anaerolineaceae; genus Mesolinea. The sequence continues at coordinate 10,584 of DAOOPV010000050.1, read as the reverse complement.
ATCAGCTCTGTTCAGGCTGGTGATGCCAAGTCGGCGTGCCAGGTTGATAAAGCCATCCGGGTTTGGCGTCGTTGGGTCGTCGTAAATGCCCACGTACTCAAGCGCTTTCACAGCCGGGATGTTGTAGGAGTTCGCCAGTGCGTCCCGCACAGTTACCGGACCGTGGAAGCGACCATCATAGTTGACTGGTTCGTAACGGGGGTTGGTATCATTCGGGTCGCCCGATGGCGCGAAGCTTGCTGGCACGTCCCAAATCAGGGTGCCTGGGGTCCAATCCTTCTCAAAAGCCGCCAGGTAGGTCAGCGGTTTGATGGCAGAGCCAGGCTGGCGTGTCTGCGTCAGCGCCATGTTCACCTGACCGCTGATGTCCGGATTATTGAAGTCTGCTGAGCCAACCATCGAGAGAATCTCGCCGGTTTTGGGATCCATAGCGATCACTGCCCCATTGGTGGCATTATTTTCGGTCATCAGCGCCAGTTGGTTCTGCACAGCCGCTTCAGCTTCCTTCTGTAAATTCGGGTCAAGAGTCGTGTAAATAGTAAAGCCGGAGCGGTAGATGGTCTGGGAGTCAAATTGCGACTCGAGCAAGGATTGAATGAACACCACCCAATGCGGGAACTGCATCACAAAATCCTGTTTGGTGAACTCATAACCTTCCAGCGTATTGGCCGCCTCAAGCGTCTGCATGGCGTCCAGGCAGACCCGATCGAGATTTTCGCCAATCTCTATGCAGCCCTTTTCATTGCTGAGTTGATACATCAGCAGCAAAACAGTTTTGTTCCTTCTGAGGGTTGCTTCGCGGTTGGTGTAAATATCATATTCAGCCGGGGTTTGTGGCAGACCTGCCAGGAACGAGGACTGCCAGAGGGTCAGATCCGCGGCAGTTGTGTTGAAATAAATGTTGGCAGCCGCTTCAATGCCGTAGGCAAAGTTGCCGTAAAAAATTTCATTGAGATAAAGCTCCAGCACCTGTTCCTTGGTGTAACGGCGCGTGATTTCTGCCGCGAGGATGATTTCACGGGCTTTGCGCTCATAAGACTGCTCAAAGCGTTCATCCGTCAGCAACAGCATGCGCGCAAGCTGCTGGGTTATGGTTGAAGCGCCCGAAACGATCTCTCCGGAGGTATAGTTCACGTAGAGCGCGCGCCCCAGTGCGATCAAATCGAAACCGGGATGGTTGTAATATTCCTTGTCCTCAGTAGCGATTGTCGCGGCAATCAGGTATGGCGAAATGCGGTCGAGCGGAACGTACGTGCGCTTGCCCGCGTTGGGGTCTACGATCTCGTACAAGATATTGCCGTTGCGGTCGAGGATCCGCGTCGTCTCAAATTGCGAAGCGCGGTTTTGCAGCTCGTCCACCGCCGGCAGGGTTTTGGCAATGTCGAAGTACTTGTAAATCGCAAAAGCCGCCACTCCCAGCATTGCCAGCAAAAAGATTATCGCTCCAATCAGCAAGGTCTTACCAAAACAACCCCCTTTCCGCTTGCTCTTTGGAGGTTTGGTTTTCTTAGCCTTTTTTCCGTTTCCGCCAGCAACAGGTTCGGCTTTGGTCTGCCCGTTGACTTTATTGGGCTGGCTTTGACTAACCAAAACCGGCTGTGTCCCTTCTTTTGCCTCATCGACGCTGTTCGCGAAGGCAGTTGAGGCCAGTATGGTAGCCTGGGGGTCAACAACTTCCACCAACTCAGGCAGCGGCTCAGGTTGCGGTTCGACTCCCTGGGGCCGGTCTTCTGCCTGGGGAGGGATGGTCGGGATGTCGTCGTGATAAAGGAGGGTTTCGGGCTGATCCGCTTCCATGATTGTTTGCGGAGCTTCACCCTGAAGCTTCGGCTCGATCGCCCAGTGCCCTGTCGTAAAGTCAGTCACCGCTTCCGGCGCCCAATCAGGTTCGGGAAAGGCATCCACCTCCTGAAAACCTGTTAGTTCTGAGAAGTGGCTCGAATCTGGTGCCGTTTCAGATGTTGGCTCGGGTTCGGATGCAGCCTCGGGCTCGGGGGTTAGTTCAGGTTCAAGGGATGGCTCCGTTTGAGAGACAGTCTCGGGCTCGGGGACTGGTTCGGGTGCAGGCTCAGGTTCAGGGGCAGGCTCTGCCTCCTGCTCCGCTTCCATTTCCACGGAAGGCTCCTGCATATCCTCAGCGCCATAGCCTTCAAAGGTTTCAAATTTACTCACCGGATCCAGGGCAGGGGTGTATCCCGGCGTCTCCTTGAAGTCTTCCAATTCCTGGTATTCCGCAGGCTTGATTTCAGTCTGATCGTTCTCGTCCATAGCGTGGTCCATCCTGTTGTCCATAGTGACATTTTAACATAAGCTGAAAACGCTACGATGCGCGACAAAGTTCCCGTTTCGAGGGATTAAATGGGATATCACTGTTCTCGCCGGTCTCCTGAGTGCGACTGCTTGCGTCCCTTTAAGGAAGCCTCCCTGTGGGATAATGCGAAGTCTTTGACCAGTAGGTAGTAGTTCGTAGGCCGGATTGCGCAGTTCAATCCGGCTCTTTCCTCTGTTCTCGCCGGTCTCCAGACCGTGCGAGGTCTTTGACCGAAGGTCTCCATCTGTAATCCGGCATTATCGGTATATACTTAAGCCATGCCCTCCGGACCATTCTTCACCACCGACCCCATCAGCCTCACCCTCGCCGCGGACCATGCTTTCACAGCCAACCTGGAAAGTCCAGACATCGTCTGGCAGCTGGACCTCGAGCCGGCTCAGCCGCTTTCACTCCAATCCAGCCTTGGGCTACAGGCGCAGTCATATCGCATCTTTGCCTCCGTCGGTCGCAACAGGCACGTTTACCAAAACCTGAATGAGTATCTCTCCACTCCCCGCATCGACAGCCTGGGCTCAAACTACGCCAGGGTGAATCTCTCGCCCGACCCGGAAACGCAGGCTTCTCTCGAGGTTTGGGCACGCGAGCCCTATGCCATTAGTGGGCGTATCACCCTGCGCAACACCGGCAGCGAAAATGCTGAGCTGAGCACGCGTGTGGCAGGTCTGTTGGTGCCGCTGGACGGCGGGCAAGGAATGTCCATCACGAAACTGGACTACAAAACCTACCTGCGCGGGCAAAGCGGCGAGTTGACCGTCGCACTGGTCATGGACGGCATGCCCAAAGCGGTCATCAGCCCCAACCAGGCGCTTGAGATCAGCCAACTGCTCCTGCCGGGTGAGGAATTCTCGACCCTTTGGCGCTGCAGCCTGGCTTTTTCGCCCACCCAGAGCCAGGAACGCGCCCTCAAACCTTTCCCCGCCAACTGGCAGGCGGAAGTCGCCCGCCTTGAAGTCGCCGATCAAGCCCGCACGCTCGAAATCGAAACCCCACTGCACGACTGGAACCTGGTCTTTAAAGCCGTGCAGGATCAAGCCAACCTGCTCATCAAGCAGCCAGAGGATAACCAGCAAGCGCTGACCTTCTTCGACAGGCGCAATACACACAGCCCTGTGGGCAAGGCTCTGGGGCAGAGGTCCTGGACTTCAAACGCGGACGAAACCTCGGTCCTGGAGGTCAAGCAGTTCGTACGTGCGTTGTTACCAGCCCAGGTCCAGACTGCGGTCGAGCTGGTGCGCGGGGTGCTTAATAGCCCTCAGTGCAAATACGCACCGCCCTTCCCGCAGCTTGCCGCCCTGGTTTGGGATGTGCACACCTACCATCAACAGCCGCAATTCCTGGCGGAATGCCTGCCGCTGCTGGCAGAGCAGACGCTGCGCTGGTTCTCCCCCCAACACGACCGCGACCAGGACGCCCTCCCCGAGTGGCCTAACCCTGACCATGCCCGCCTGACGGACCTGCCCAACTTCAACATCTGGCAGGAGGCTTCCCTCCCAACCCGCATCGCAAGCGCTGAAAGCCTGGGGCTTGCAATCCTGCTCTCAAACGAGCTCGAAACGCTCCAGCGCATAACGCGCGTGCTGGGCGACGAGCAGCTTTCCACCCAAATTCGCCCTTACCAGGAACGCCTCGCGGCAGCCATCGCCCACTTTCGCGCTGAGCAGCCCAACGCGTCCTTCATCGACCGCGACACCCATCGCGTCCACCCATCCGAAATGATCCGTGAGGTGCAGCTGCCCGATCCGAGCTGGCAGAGCGTGCAGCTCGAAACCCCAGCCAGGCTGAACATCCTGCTCAAATGCCGTGCCCTGTGCATGCCAGGTGACTTCCAGGTCGTGGGCGCGGATAGCGAAAGCCGTGAGCTGCATGAAACGATCGAATCCAACGCGGTGCTCTGGCTCACGCATGGATTCCACACCACCACCCAAAGCGTGTTCTCGCGCTTCGACCGACTGGAGAAGCTGGACATCAACAACGGATCGGTGCAGGTCTACACCAGCGATCTGCAGATCACCGATATCAGCCAGCAGTTGGGCTGGGAGGGGCAGTCAGGTGAGGAAGAACTGCCCGCCTGGGCCGCCCCGCAGGATTTCCGCTACCGTTTCGGTCTGCCCACCGATCTCAACCCCGCCAAGGCCGGCGGCGGAAGGGTGAATATCGGCTGGAATTGCCTCCTGATCGAGCACCTCAACCGCATCGGCGAAAAGAAACTCGCCTTCGACCTGCTCAGCCGGCTAATGCTGGGCTTCAGCGGGATGCTCAAGCGCGAACACGCCCTGATGGAGAGTTTCACCAGTGATAGCTCCCTCTGCTGGGGAAATCGCAACGCAGTGCGCGGGCTGCTGCCGCCGTTGCTGCTGCTTGAGGTGGCCGGCATCCAGATCATCAACGAGCAGAAAGTCAGCATCTCGGGCGAGAACCCCTGCCCCTGGCCGTTGATCGTGCGCTACCGCGGGCTGGAAGTGCGGCGTGAGGGCAAGAACACCACCATCCAATTCCCCGACGGCACCCTCGACCACCACTTCGGCAGCTCCAGCAAGCTGTTTACGGCATAGTCCGAGCGAGGGGGTGGTGGGACGCGCGAGCCACTCTTTTGTGCAGGGTATATAAGAAGGGTGAAGTATATGTGGAAAACAGGGTGATTAAAGTGCAAGACATCGTCACTCTTTTCCAACAAAAGTTCTATAATTATTATAGATTTCCAAAAAAACCAATTTCCTGTTCATCCTGGGTTTGAGCACCGCGCAAAACCCAAACCTGGTCAATTTATTCCTGTCAATTTGTTCTGACCGCGCCGAAGCGTTTGTAATGAAGGAGGTACTTCATTGAAAACCAAAAGTGTCGTTGTGACCTTCCTTTTGTTCCCGGTATTTCTTTTGATCGCCATAGGCTGGAATAACGCTTCAGCCAAACCCACCCATTCTGAAACCCAGGCAGAAGGCATCCTGTACGTCACACCGACCGGGACTGGTGGATGCGGCTCGTGGGAGGACGCCTGCAGCCTGCTTACAGCCCTGAGTAATGCCCAAGCGGGTGAACAAATCTGGGTGGCAGCCGGCACCTATAAACCGGATGGTTCCGACAGGAACGCTACATTTCAATTGAAAAGCGGTGTGGATGTTTATGGCGGCTTTTTTGGTGATGAAGCGGCGCTGGATGAGCGCGACTGGGTGGATAACCCGACCACGCTCAGTGGTGAGATTGGCGACCAGGATGAAGTTTCTGACAATAGTCACCAGGTCGTCACTGGCAATAGTGTAACCATGCGCTTGGATGGCTTTACCATCACCCGAGGTAACAGCGTAGGCGATGACTACGGGGTAGCCGGAGGAATGTATACCAACAGCTCAACTATTATGCTTAGAAATATGATCTTTTTTGACAACAAAGGCTATACCTCTGGCGGTTTGTACTCTTATTACGGCAGCCCAACTTTGATTAATGTCACCTTTTCCGGCAATATTGCACTCGCCCAGGATGGGGCTGGTCAAGGAGGAGGTTTTACCTGCAAGAATTGTTTGCCTGTGTTGACCAACGTCACCTTTTCAGATAACTACGCCCAATTTGGTGGTGGGGCTTATATCTCTTTGCTAAATGGAGATGAATTTAGTTTCAGCCTGACCAGGGTGAATTTCACCTCCAATTCAGCAGGGGAAGGAGGTGGTTTGTACTTCATCGGAAATGCTGTGATGAACCAGGTGAGCTTTTCCCAAAACTATGCCGAGTACGGTGGGGGTATGGCTTCAGGAGGCCCCTTTGATGGTTTGTTTGAGGTGACCAATGCAACCTTCTCGAACAATGACGCAAGAATGCATGGCGGTGGAATACAAAACAATTTCGGGAGACTAGTTTTGACAGGTGTCACCTTTTTAGGAAACACGGCCATTTATGGGGCTGGGATCTACGATTTAGGCACATCCGAATTGATCAATGGTACTTTTTCAGACAATATTGCGATACAGGGTGCGGGAATATACGCTGCAATTGAAACGACTATCACCAATGCCACCTTTGCGGGCAACTTCGGCAGAAGCGGTGTCGGGCTTTTCGTCACCGAAGAAGGCAGCGCCACGGTCACGAACTCAATTTTTTGGGGGAACCACCGCGACCAGATCCATGGTCCTGCCGTGGTAACTTTTAGCACCGTCCAGGGAGGGTACGACGGTGAGGGGAATATGGATACAGACCCGCGCCTGGGTTCCCTTTCATACAACGGCGGCTTGACCCTCACGCGCCTGTTGGGCGCCAACAGCCCCGCTATCGATGCCGGCACCCCTGAAAACTGTCCGCCTACAGACCAACGCGGGAAAACCCGACCAATCGATGGAGATGGGGATGGTGATGCTGGCTGCGACATGGGAGCCTACGAGTATGTGCTTGCGGCTGGTTTCACCCTGACAGTTCAAACGATTGGCGGCGGGTCTGTTAGCAAAAGTCCGGAAAAACCCGAATACGCGTTAAATGAAGAGGTAACCCTCACGCCTGCTGCCCTGCCAAGGGGAGGAGCTTTTCTGGGCTGGGGGGGTGCTGACAGTGGCGATGAAGTGCCGCTCACGATCACAATAACCGGTAATATGGAGATCATTGCCAATTTTGTGGAAGTTCCGCTGGACATCTTTGTCTTCCACGCAAAACCAGGCGGCGATGGGAGTTGCGCAAATTGGCAGGGAGCATGTGAACTCGGCACCGCGCTGCGGTTTGCTGAGGGTGGCGACCAAATTTGGGTCGCGGAGGGAAATCACACGCTACCTTATTTCCAAAATTCGTTTTCTCCCGTTCCAACCCTCACGTTTGAATTGAAAAGTGGCGTCTCCGTCTATGGCGGTTTTTTTGGAGATGAATTGTGGTTGGCTGAAAGAGACTGGAAGGCACATGAGGCGATCCTTTCCGGAAATGGGCGGGGACATGTGGTTGTTACCGCAAATGGTGTTGATGGAGATACGGTTTTTGACGGTTTTACAGTCACTGATGGGTCTTTGGGCATGGACCTTACAAACAGCAACCTCACCGTTTCCAATAGCTTGATCTCGGCCAACTCCCAGGGTATGGTAATCGCGGACGGTAGCAACGCCACAATACGTGAGGTGGTAATGATTGGAAACGGAGGGACTGATACTTTTTATGGCGGTGGAGTGTTAATTACCAGGAGCAATCCACTGTTGACCAATGTGGCAATCGTTGCTAATGTTGCTGATTATGGAGGGGGAATGGAAGTTGAGTGGGACAGTCACCCCATGCTGACCAATGTCGCATTTATCAGTAACGAGGCTGATCATTCAGGTGGAGGTCTTTATGTTCGACCAACAACCCCTGTATCGTGGGTAACATTGAACAACGTTACCTTTTCAGGGAATCGCGCAATAGCTGGTGCTGGTGGAGGGCTGTCTGTAAACAGTTACTGTTGCGCTTCTGGCACGAATGTTACCTTCTATGCAAACGATGCTGCCGGATACGTAGATGGTAATGGTGATGAGCATTATGGAGGAGCGATATTCAACGCTTGTGTGACAACGTCCAGTTTTGTCAACGCCATATTCTGGGGCAATACGTCCGACCAAATAGATAATATAGCAATAGCGACTCCAATCGGCATAACCTACAGCGATATCCAGGACGGCTACGAAGGCGAGGGCAACATCGATACAGACCCGCTATTGTTGGGGCTGGCAGACAATGGCGGTTTCACTCAAACCCACGCGCTCGGCTCCGGTAGCCCTGCCATCGATACCGGCAGCTCCACCGTTTGCCCACCCACAGACCAGCGCGGATTTCCCCGCCCGATCGATGGGGATGGCGATGGCATTGCCAGGTGCGACATGGGAGCGTATGAGTATGGCTTGGCCTTTTTCCGCTACCTGCCAATCATCTTGAGATGATTGTTTTTTTTAGGCTGGACATCGTGTCCGCGGTGAATAAAAGGGTTAATCGTGAGGTGTGCTGAGTATTGCGGACTTGCTCAGGCTCACCGGTAGAGTCAATTACCTGCTGGTGATTCTGAGGCTTTTTTAACGGGTGAAAATTGAAAAACAGAATCCTCAAGAGTGGTGCATAATTAGACCTGACTCTCAATGTTATGGCACTGTTTCTGAGTTAGCGATTGAGTTATTTATTGCATAACAAAAGGTGGTTGTACATGTCTTTACTTGCTGAAGAACTTGTTGAAGAATGGTTGAATAGAAACGGTTTCTTTACTATCCGCGGTATCAAGCTCGGTGTCCATGAAATTGACCTTTTAGCAATCGGGTTCAAAGATGGCAAAACAATATGTCGCCACATTGAAGTGCAGGCTTCTGTACGACCTGTAAGTTATATCTGTGCTCTCCCCAATGCTATTCGAAAAGCGACAGGTCAAGGTCCAAATAACGCAAAGAAAAGAAATCCTGACGTGATTTCTAAGGGTGTGGAAGAATGGATTGAAAAAAAATATCTTCTTCCCATCAAACAAAGACTTCGAGAAGAACTGTTTCATGGCGATTGGAAATTTGAATTAGTTGTTCACCAAGTAAGGTTTGAAGATGAGTTAAAATTAATCGAAGAACATGGAATTTCAATTCATCGTTTGGATGATATTATCCTTGATTTGTCAACACCAAAAACTGTGGTATCACTCTCGTCAGGGGCCTCAGGCTCTGATTTAATTGAATTAGTCATGCTAGGAAAAACCAAGTCATAAGATTGTCTAGCAAACAAAAACCCTCCTCGGTCTTCTTTCCGCTTCGGTGAAGGAGTCAGCTTCCTCCCGTGAAGCCCCCTTTAATCACCCCCTCCTCGGAGGGGACATCGCGAAGCGAGGGGGTGGAGATATCTTGATCTGTTGTAAAGGACACTATAGCCTCCCGTCCGTTGCACGATAGGAGCATTAGTTGTAGGGGTTTGGCATGCCAAACCCGTTTTCACCCCAGGGGAAGGGTAGATAAAAACTCGATATTTCATGGTCTCCTGACCATGAAAGGCATTTGACCGTCCGGTCTCCATTATGTGTGAACAATGATAAACAGATTTCTGGATTTCATGATCAAGTAGTGATAGAGACCTTCGGTCAATGCGTGTGCTCGGTCGGGAGCCCGGCACAATCATGGGACCGGATGCCCATAAAAGTCACCCCCTCTTTGGAGGGGGCATCGCGAAGACAGGGGGTGGATCCGGATGTATACTAATAGTCAAGATTGCATGAGGTGACCATGGACGATATCATCAACTGGCTGCTAGCCGGTGACATTTCAATCCAATTTATGACCCACCGCGATCTCCTGGGCTCGGATGAAAGCACGCTCTCGCATCTGCAGAGCCGCATTCCAACCGAGGGTTTTGGCGCGCGGTTGCTTGCCTGCCGCACGGATACCGGGCATTGGGGGATGCACTGGTACCAGAAGAAGTGGACCTCCACCCACTACACTTTGCTAGACCTCAAGAACCTGTCTGTGCCTGAAACGCTCGCGCCTTGCAGGGAAATGGTCGCGCGGATGTTCGAGGAGTGCGCGCTCGAGGATGGCGGCTTGAACCTCGCGAAGTCCGACCTCCCCAGCGATGTTGCTGTAAATGGGATGATCCTGAATTACGCCAGCTACTTTTGCGGATCAGACCCGCGCGTCGGCAGGTTGGCAGATCATCTCGTTGGCTGTCAGCTGGCGGATGGGGGGTTCAACTGGGATCGCGCTGCCCAGGACGGCGAACCGCACGCGACGATTTGCGTGCTGGAAGGGCTCGCGCAGTATCAAAGATCAGGTGCCGACCATCGCCAGGATGAAGTTGCTGAAGCGTTGACGCGAGGAAGCGCGTTTTTGCTCTCGAACCACCTCTTTATGTACGCCAGCGACAGGAGATTCTCGCTGTTGAGCTATCCCTATCGCTACCGCTTCGATTTGCTGCACGCATTGGAGTTCCTCACGGACCTGGGGATCTCCTTGCATCCGGAGATGCTGCCAGCGCTCGAGTGGTTGAGGGAGAAGCGCAAACCGGATGGGCTTTGGCAGCTGGAGCACGTTCACAAGGGGAATGTGCACTTTGAGATGGAAGCGGTCCGTCAGCCGAGTCGTTTCATCACGTTGAAAGCCCTGAGGATCCTGCGGAATTACGGCGAGGAATAAGCCTCGGGATTGCCCCAAGTCAGAATTCTAATTCCAACCTACGAAGGAACAGCCAGGCTTGCGGTGGATGAGGTGTACTTTGATAAAGCTTTTCCCTCACCCCGGCTGCGCCGAGAGGCTGACCCAAAAGGGTCAGTCTCTTTTCAAATTATAGGGGATGTGATTCAA
>DAOOPV010000049.1:0-17139 GCA_035388405.1 Anaerolineaceae bacterium | reverse complement strand
GTCGGGGCCTTGCGGGCGCGCTTGAGACCTGGCTTCTTGCGTTCCTTAACACGGGCGTCGCGGGTAAGCAAACCCTCGGTGCGTAAGGCAGAGCGCACACTTTCGTCTTCCGAAACAAGGGCACGTGCCAAACCGAGTTTGACTGCGTCGCGCTGACCGCTGACGCCGCCGCCCTGCACCTTCACGGTGACGTCAAAGGCAGCCACGCTTTTGCCAGTCGCTTCGATGGCGTTTAGGATAGCAGGCGCATCACCGGCACGAGTGAAATACTCTGCCAGGGGCTTGTCGTTGACAGTGAAACTACCGGTGCCAGGAAAAACCCGCACACGGGCAGTACTTTCTTTGCGTCGTCCAACTGCTTCTATGTATTGTGTCATAATTCCTCTTTACTACTTTTCAAAAATAGGCTGGGGGTTCTGACCCTGGTGGGGGTGCTCTGTGCCAGCATAAATTTTCAGATTGTCAAGATAACGCGCTGTCAGACGATTCTTGGGCAGCATACCGCGCACCGCAAAGCGGATGATGCGATCGGGATGGGTTTCCAACTGGCGCTGATAGTCCACTTCGTGCAGACCACCCGGATAGCCGGAGTGACGATAATACTTCTTCTCTTCGGCGCGGGTAGCGTTCACAACGATCTGGGCGGCATTGATGACGACCACGTGATCTTCAAGAACCACACCAGGAGTGTAATCCGGGCGATGTTTGCCGATTAACAGCGATGCAATTTTAGTCGCCAAACGACCAAGGGTTTGACCGGAGGCATCCACCAGATACCATTCTCCAGCCACATTTCCTTTAGGAATGTATGTTTTTTCCACTTTTACTTCTCCGTTTTCAAAATACATACCCGGCCTTGCAGGCTGGGCAAACAATCTTTTAATTATCCTCGTTAAAGGTCACTGCTTCCAAAGTAAGACCGCGCGCTGGCGCCAGGCTGACGATGCCTGTGCTCAGGTTCTCGAGCCCGAGACGGACAGTCTCCACTGGCAGCTCGCCGAGCCCGATCCGGACCAGAACGTACACGATCCGCCGCACCATGTGATAGAGGAAAGCATTGCCCACAATTGTGAAGCTCATGCCATCTTCTTCTTCCACCCAATCCGCCGAAAAGATCCGCCGGATGGTGGTGGCGCCTTCTTTCAGTGCTTTACCAAAAGCAATGAAATCATGCTCACCAAGCAGGTCGTTTGCGGCTGCTTGCATTAGCATGATGTCTGGTTTGCGTTCCAGACGCCAGGCGAACCTGTCCCGCAGGGGGTCGCGCGCCGACTGGCAGTAAAGCTGGTAGCGATACTGACGGCTAAGCGCATCGTAGCGGGGATGAAATTCCGCTGCCACTTGTTTCACGCTCTGCACCGCAATATCAGCTGGCAAAAAGGCATTCAAGGCATTTTGGAGAGCATAGTCGGGGTGCTTCCAGTCCAGGTTGAAACTGATCACCTGTCCCCTGGCATGCACACCGGTGTCGGTGCGTCCCGAAGGCATAATTGCCCTGCCCTGCCATCCCAGCCGCCGCAGTGCTTCCTCGAAGGTTGCCTGGACGCTGGTCTTGATTGCCTGCCGCTGAAAGCCGTTGTAATTCGTGCCGTCGTAAGCGAGGATAAGTTTGTAATGTGCCATGCCTTTCGCTTTCTCGTGAAAGGCCTAAATAACTACTCTGCTGCCTACTCGCTCACCAGCTCAAGCAGTACCATCTCAGCATTGTCGCCAAGCCTGGGACCAAGTTTGAGCAGACGCGTATAGCCGCCCTTGCGGGTTGTGAAACGCGGAGCGATGTCATCGAATAATTTTTTGACAATTTCGTTGCTGTTGTTGCCAAGGCTGGCTGCAGCCTGTCGGCGTGCATTGATCTTCAGGATGTCGTCGCCTTTTTGGGCGTTGCGTGCCAGCGTGATCAGCTTTTCAGCATCTGGCTGAATGGACTTTGCCTTCGCCAGGGTGGTTTGAATCTTCTCGTGCTCGAACAGTTGCTTGATCATGGTCTTGCGCATGGAAGTGCGATGACCCATTGTTCTGTTGAGCCGGTATCCTTTAACTTGATGCCGCATATCCTCTTACTCCACTTCTTCTTCTTTTTCGAGATAGCCTTTTTCGACCATGGCCGCTTTCAGCTCTGTCAAACTCTTGTCACCAAAATTGCGAATGGACAGCATAGCGCTTTCGCCTTTGTCCAGCAATTCCATCACATCACCCACAGTGGTGATACCGGTTCGCTTCAAGGCGTTGAAAACGCGCACAGTTAGGTCCAGGGCTTCGATCGGTGTTTCAATGACGTCTTTGCTGACGAATGTCGTCTCAACCACAGCCTGAACCGCGGGTTTCACAAGCGAATCCTCACTGGTTCCGCTAATGATGCGCAACTGCTCCATTAAGAGTTGGGAGGATTCGATCAGCGCTTTCTCTGGTGAAAGTGTGCCATCGGTCCAGATCTCAAGCTGTAAGCGATCATAGTTGGTGCTCTGGCCAACGCGGGCGTTTGCCACGGACCAATTCACACGCCGTACCGGCGAGAAAATCGCATCCACAGGCAGCACACCGATAGGTAATCTATCCGCGCGCTCTCCAGCGGGGAGATAACCCCTTCCGGTCTCAACAGTCAGATCCATCTCCACATGGGCATCTTTTTCATTGATGCTGAACAAGTAGAGATCAGGATTGACCACTTCCACCTCTGGAGGACAGCGTAAATCTGCCGCAGTGATGGTGCCTTCGCCCTTGACATCCAGGCTGATAGTGGCGCTTTCAACGTTGTGAAGCTTGAAGCGCAGCAGTTTGATCTGCAGCATAACCTGAATGACATCTTCCCGCACACCCTTAATGGTGCTGAACTCGTGCATCACATCGGAGACCCGCACCGAACTGACTGCTGCACCCTTCAAAGAAGAGAGCAGTGTCCTGCGCAGGGCGTTACCCAGGGTGACACCGAAGCCGCGGTCAAGCGGGCTGATCGTAAATTTTCCGTAGTCGCGGGACTCTTCAGTCCGTTCAATTTTTGGTGTTACCATTTCCATATTTCCTGTCACGGTTACCCCTAACCAGTCTAACGTTTAGGTAAGACTGAACTAGTCCTCAGATTAGCGTGAGTAGTACTCAACAACCAACTGCTCGTTGAGATTGCCATCAATTTCTGAACGTTCGGGGTTGCGCAGCATCCGACCAGAAAGATTGGTCAGGTCACGCGCCAACCAGGTGGGAACAGTGCGACCTTCGGCTTCTTCGCGCAAGTTCTTGAAATAGACATTTTCCTTGGATTTCTCGACCACAGTGATGACATCATCCACGTTGACACCAAAAGAATGGATGTCAGCGCGCTGACCGTTCACCAAAAAGTGACCATGGCTCACCAGGATACGAGCTTGTGCACGGCTGGCTGCAAAGCCAAGCCGATAGACAACGTTGTCCAGGCGGGTTTCAAGGATGGTCAACAAATTGGGGCCAGTCTGGCCGCGCATGCGCAAAGCCTGCCCATAAAAACGGCGGAACTGGCGTTCGTAAATTCCGTACACCCGGCGGACTTTCTGCTTGGCACGTAACTGCTTGCCATAGTCAGATTCGCGACCAGGGCGGCCGGCGTTCATTTTTCCATGCATGCCAGGAGCGTAAGCTCGTTTCTCAAAGGCGCATTTCGGAGTATAACAACGCTCTCCCTTGAGGAACAACTTCTCGCCTTCCCGGCGGCACAAACGACAAACTGCTTCTGTATATCTTGCCATTTTAATAATTTCCTTTTTATTCTTTACACGCGGCGTTTCTTGGGAGGTCGGCAGCCATTATGGGGCACAGGAGTCAGATCTGTGATCATGCGCACACGAATGCCCAACGATTGGACTGCACGAATTGCAGCTTCCCGACCAGGACCAGGGCCCTTGACGAACAGTTCAACTTCCTGAAGACCCATCTGTTGGGCTGCCTTCACGGTTTGCTCGGCTGCCATTCTTGCAGCAAATGGGGTGCTCTTGCGCGATCCCTTAAAACCAGCTGACCCGGAACTGCCCCAGCAAATGGTATTGCCCTGGAGATCCGTGATAGTCACGATGGTGTTATTGAAGGACGCAAAGACGTGCACCTGTCCTGTCGAAATCTGGCGTTTGACCTTACGCGAAGTAGTCGTTCGCCGCGCTGTACGTGCTTGTTTTGCCATAATTCTTCCTCACTAAATCTTTACATGTCTGTCACAGCAGAGCTTTAGGTTGCCGCTGGGGAGAAAGGGAACCCCATCCCAAGCTTGCTGGTCAGTTCATTACTATTTCTTGGTCGCTCCACGGCGGCGTCCGCGACCGGCGACGGTGCGCTTGGGACCCTTGCGTGTGCGTGCGTTGGTGCGGGTGTTCTGACCGCGCAGAGGGAGATTCCGGCGGTGGCGTAAGCCACGATAGCAGCCAATCTCAACCAAACGCTTGATGTTCATCTGGACTTCCCGGCGCAGGTCGCCTTCGACCTTGAGGTTCTGTCCAATATAATCACGTAGTTTAGATACCTCGGTTTCGGGCAAATCTTTTACCCGGACATCAGGATCGACGCCAGTGGCTGCAAGGATATTATCCGCAGTTTTTGGTCCGATACCAAAGATATACCGTAAACCGATCTGAATGCGCTTGTTGCGCGGGAGGTCAACACCTTCTATACGAGCCATATTATGATTCCTTATCCTTGTCGCTGTTTGTGGCGGGTATTCGTACAAATAACATAAAGCCGACCGTCTCTTTTGACGATCTTGCACTTGTTACAGCGTTTTTTTATCGATGCTGATACTTTCATCAGTCTTTACTCCTTCTTTTATCCGCAAAGAATCTATTATATCTTTATCGTTCACTCTTGACAAGGTTTTGGCTACAAACTGGTCAAGACCAGCGGGCCTTCCTTGGTTACTGCTATTGTATTTTCCTGATGCGCAGTCAGTTGTCGGTTTACTGAAACAACTGTCCACTGATTACGCAACGTCTTTGTGCTTCGGGTGCCAATCAGCACCATCGGCTCAATCGCGATTGTCATGCCTTCGCGCAGCAAAAAACCCTCCCCCGGCGCGCCATAATTGGTGAGCTGTGGGCTCTCATGCATTTCACGCCCAACACCGTGACCGGTGTAGGTGTGAGTGCAGCGAAAACCATGGCTTTCCACGTAGGCTTCGATCGCCGAGCCAACATCACCGCTGCGATTACCCGGAACCATCAGTGCCGTGGCAATTTCCAGCGCTTGTTTGGTCACATCGATCAACTGCTGGGCTTCCGCTGAGATCTCACCGACGCCGACCGTAAAAGCCGAATCGCCCACAAAACCTTCGTAAACCGTGCCGCAATCAACCGAGATGATGTCGCCTTCTGTTAGCTTGCGCTTTCCGGGAATGCCGTGCACCATTTCTTCGTTGATGCTGGTGCAGATACTCCCCGGAAAGGGCACCCCGTTTCCGGGGTCATAATTCTTAAAGGGCGAGTAAACTCCATGAGCCCGCTGAAAACTCTCCGCGACCTCATTCAGTTCACCTGTACTTACACCTGGTCTGATCTCTGCCTTGACCGCTTCAAGGGTCAGGGCATTCAACCGACCAGCTTCCCGCATCAGGGCGATTTCCGCACCTGATTTGAGATTGATACTGCTTCCAAACATTACGCCACAGCCTTCAGCAAATCCTCTGTGACTTGCTCAATTTCCTGTGTGCCGTCGATCTCGATCAGCGTCCCTGCCTGGCGATAATATTCGATCAGGGGGGATGTCTGGTCGTAGTACACATTTATGCGGTGCAAAACCGTCTCAGGCTTGTCGTCGTCCCGCTGATAAAGGGGCGATCCGTCCACATCATCCACCCATTTGACCTTGGGTGGGTTGTAGAGCGCATGATAGACGCGCCCTGCGTGGCTCATCCAACGACCGCTGAGTCGTTCCACCAATACCTCGTTCGGCACGCTGATGAAAGGCACCAAATCGACCTTGCCATCAATCTCAGCCAGCAGCGTTTCAAACGCTTCAGCCTGCGCCGGAGTGCGGGGGAAACCATCCATGACAGCTCCCTTGGCACAATCCGGTCTTGAGAGGCGTTCCCGCACCATCGCGATAGTCACATCGTCTGGCACCAGTTCGCCCCTGACCATAAAACTCGACGCCAACTTACCCAATTCAGTCTCCTGGCTCAGATTCTCGCGGAAAAGATCCCCGGTCGAAACATGCACCAGACCCAACTCTGCAGCCAGGATCTTAGCCTGAGTGCCCTTGCCGGCTCCCGGAGGACCCAGCATGACGATGTAAGTGGCTTTCTCATTCATCTTGTTACTCTCCAGCTTAGTTGATCAACCGATCATCGTAGCCGTGCATGCGCAGTTCGGTACTGATCAATTCAACCGTCTCACGGATGGTTCCGACCACGATCAGAAGGCCAGAAGCCTGCATCAGTTGCACACCTGCACTGCCAGTCGGCAGGAAGTAGCCCATGATGTAAGGAAGAATTGCAACCAAACCCAGGAAGAACGCGCCAGGCAGCGTGATGCGCCGCTGAACACGGGTCAGGTAGTCCTGCGTGGGTTTGCCACGCACAACACCCGGGATCTGAGCGCCTTGCTTTTTCAGGTTCTCACCATAGTTCTGCTGTCCGAAAAGTACATCAGTATAGAAGTACGCGAACGCAACAACCAACAGGAAGAACATGATCGGATACCACCAGGTGTCGCCGCCAAAGGCCTTATAGACCCAGTTGGATGCGCTGTTAACCCACTTGGTTTGGGCATTGATAAAGAATGAAGACAAAATCGCCGGGAAGGTCAGGAATGACTGGGCAAAAATGATCGGGATCATGCCGGCCATGTTGACCATCAGGGGCAATTGACTTCGCACTGGCATCGACATGCGGTTGCCAATACGCCGACCCGGGAACAAAACCGGGATGTTGCGCCGTCCACCCTGGACGTATACGATAGCCAGGATCGTCAACACAAAGACGATCAACACCACCGCAAATACCCACCAGGCTTCTTTCGCATTGAACATCTGGGCGATCGTGACGGGGAAGCGCGAAACAATACCCGCAAAAATAATCAACGACAAGCCTTGATTACGCAAACCATATTCAGAGATCAACTGACCAATCCAGATGCCAAACATCGTACCACCCACCATGCTGATGATGGCGGTGAGCGTAGGCAACAACCGAGCCCCAGTGAAGCCCCATTGCTCGATGACTGTGCTGCCACCCAACATAGAGTTGAAGATATTGATTTGTCCAAAAGCCGAGAGGAGCGCCATCGGAATGGTCAGGATCACAGTCCATTTTTCCATCCAGATCCGACCTTCGCGGGGATCATCCTTCATTTTCTGCTCTAACGCGGGGATTACCGGCGTGAGCAGCTGCAGGATAATTTGGGCAGTGATATACGGGTAAACACCCATGGCAAGCACAGAGAATCTGGATACCGCTCCACCAGAGAGCAGATCAAGCAAGTTCACCAGGTTACCGCCAGCTCCAGTCTGCTGCGACAACGCCGCAACAGCGGCACGGTTGATGCCAGGAACTGGAATGTTAGCTGCCAGGCGGAAGATCGCCAGCAGCAACAGCGAAATCAACAGCTTGTTGCGGATATCCTCAGATTTCCACAGGTAACGCCAGGATGATCGTTTCATCACTCATCTCCTCTTAGCTACGAAAGTGCCAAAGTTTCGATAGTTCCGCCAGCTTCTTCAATCTTCTGGCGAGCGCCTTCAGTCACCTTGTGAGCTTTGATTTTCAGGGCAACGTTGATATCACCACGACCCATGATTTTGATGGGCAAATCTTTGCCCTTCAACAGACCAGCAGCTTTCAGGCTCTCAGGGGTGATTTCATCACCAGCCTTGAAGCCCTGCAATGAGTCCAGGTTTACTTCCGCATAACGCACACGATTGCGTGGGGTAAATCCCTCACCACGCAGGAAAGGCAGTTTACGGAAGAAGGGCAGGTTTCCACCCATATGATAGGGGCGCACACCGCCGCCATTGCGCGAGTTCTGGCCTTTGGTACCGCGACCGGCTGTCTTGCCAGCGCCGCTACCAGTGCCACGACCTACACGCTTGCGCGTTTTCTTTGCGCCTTCGTTCGGTTTAAGATCATGTAATTGCATGCTTACTTCTCCTCAGTGTCCGACACGATCTCGACTAAATGCGAGACCTTTGTCAGCATACCGCGCAGAGCCTCGTTGTCCTCATGCTCAACAACCTGGTTGAGATTGTGGAAACCGAGTGCTTTGAGTGTTCGTTTGGTTCGAACGGTGTAACCGATGCCGCTTTTCACCAACTTGATACGAAGCGTGTTGGACTGTTTCTTAGCCATTCTTCCTCCGCGCCCAATATGGTGTCACATCCTGCACATCCTTGCCGCGTTCTGCAGCCACGGTGGCAGGTGATTTCAGCTGTGATAAGGCATCGAAGGTAGCCTGGACGATGTTGAGCATGTTTGAAGAGCCCAGAGATTTGGTAAGGATGTCCTTGATCCCTGCAGCTTCGCAAACCGCACGCACACCACCAGCCGCAATAACGCCAGTACCAGCAGAAGCGGGTTTCAGCAGCACTCTCGCGCCGCTTTGGCTGCCAGTCACCTCGTGGGCGATTGTGGTGCCCATCAAGCTGACTTTCTTCATATTCTTATACGCACGCTCGGTAGCCTTGCGCATCGCATCCGGAACAGCCAGTGCCTTACCAGTGCCCAGACCAACGTTCCCGTTGTTGTCGCCGACCACAATGGTCACACGGAACGAGAAGCGGCGGCCACCTTTGACAACCTTGGCAACGCGGGCGATGTCAATTACACGTTCGTCGTATTGAGTCTCTAATCCTTGATATTCTTCCATAGTATCCTCGTTTTAGAATTCCAGCCCGCCCTTGCGAGCACCTTCGGCCAGAGCTTTCAGACGACCGGTATAAATGTAACCACCGCGATCCATGACAACGGTTTTGATGCCTTTGTCCAGGGCGCGTTTGGCAAGTTCTTCACCAACAAGCATAGCTTGTTCGATCTTATTCTTGCCCTTCACGACTTCACGCATCGCCGCATCCACTGTGGACGCAGAAACAAGGGTTGTGCCGCTGTGATCATCGATCACCTGGGCATAGATCTCGCTGATGCTGCGAAAAACATTTAAGCGTGGACGCTCTGGCGTGCCAAAGATCTTCTTGCGCACACGAGCATGACGGTGTAAACGAGCAGCGTTTCTTGATTTGTTAGCCATAGTCATTTACCTCTACTTACCGGTTTTTCCGGCTTTACCAGCCTTGAGCTTAATTATTTCGCCCTGGTAGCGAATACCGGTTCCATGATAGCGTTCTGGTGGGCGCAGCATGCGAAGATTCGCAGCTACCTGCCCTACCTGCTGGCGATCACGTCCTTTGATCCTGATCAGACGGGTTTTTGCATCCACATCGTAGCTGATACCATCAGGCGCAGGGAAGTTCACAGGATGTGAAAATCCAAGGTTCAAAAGAAGGTCCTTACCTTTGAGTTCAGCACGATAACCGACACCGTTGTATTCCAGCACAACTTCAAAACCCTTGGAGCAGCCAACAATCATGTTGTTGAGCAGCGCGCGCGTGGTCCCGTGCAAAGCGCGGATCCGTGGCTCGTCGCTGGGGCGTTCAACTGTAATGATGCCGTTTTCAAGCTTAACCGTAATCTCAGGGGAGAAGGTCTCCTCGAGTTCACCGTTGGGTCCCTTAACAGAAACCTTGTTCCCGTCCATTTTTACTTCCACACCCTTGGGAAGGGTGATGGGCATTTTACCAATTCGCGACATTTCTCTTCCTCCTACCAAACCTTGCAGAGGATCTCACCGCCGACGCCGATCTTGCGAGCGCGTGTGCCGGTCATGATACCCTTCGGGGTTGATAAAATCGCGATGCCAATGCCGGATAATACCCAGGGGATATCATTCTTGGAGGTGTAAACACGGCAACCGGGGTGGCTGACGCGCTCCAAACCCGTAATGATCGGGCGGCGCTGGCGACGTTCGCCGATGTATTTCAGCTTCATGCGTAAAATTTTGTGCGCATCGCTTTTTCCATCAACGACTTCATAACTCTCAAGGTAACCTTCTTCGGTCAGAATGCGGGCTACTTCACTCTTGAGTTTCGAGTTCGGCATGGCTACAGTTGTTTTTCCAACCATGGCAACATTGCGAATTCTTGTTAACATATCGGCAATTGGATCTGATATAGTCATTTTTATCCCTCCAGGTCTAATTACCAGGATGCTTTAGTCACACCGGGGATTTTTCCCTGGAGTGCTAATTCTCGGAAGCAAATACGGCAAAGACCAAATTTGCGCATATAACCGCGCGGTCTGCCGCACACACGACAGCGATTCACAACGCGGGTTGGATATTTCCGCCGCATTTCGCGATATTGCATACACTTTTTAGCCATTAGTTTCCTTTCCTGAAGGGCATGCCGAATTTGCTCAGCAGTTCCCGGGCGTGGTCATCTGTTTCAGCCGTTGTGACGATGCTGATTTCCATACCACGCACTTTGTCAATTTTGTCATACTGGATCTCAGGGAAGATCAGCTGTTCAGTCAGACCGAGCGTGTAGTTGCCACGTCCGTCAAAAGAATCAGCGGAAATTCCACGGAAGTCACGCACACGAGGCAGAGCAACGTTGATCAGGCGGTCCAAAAATGCCCACATCTTATCTCCGCGTAACGTGACCTTGACGCCAATCTGACGCCCTTCACGCAGCTTGAAGTTGGAAATGGCTTTCTTGGCGGCGATGACAACAGGCTTCTGACCAGTGATGATTGTCAGATCGTTCACAGCAGCATCCAAAGCCTTGGGGTTATCCAGCGCTTCGCCGACACCGATATTGACCACTACTTTGGTGATCTTCGGGATCTGCATGACGTTTTTCAACCCGAGCTCTTTCAGCAGAGCTGGCGCGAATTCGTTCTTATATTGTTCTTGTAGTCTGTTCATATCTGCTCACCTACGCCTTAGTTGCCTTTGGCGGCTTTCTTCTTACTCTCAGCGGGTTTTGCCTTGCTCTCAGTCGCTTTTGCGGCTGGTTTCTTGGCAGCAGGTTTTGATTCTGCTTTCTTTTCCGCTGGTTTCTTTGCGGCTGGCTTCTTGGCGCTGTCAGCTTTGGCTTTGGTGGCCTTGCGGGCTCCCTTGGCTTCTTTTTCCGCTTCGCGATCCACAACCACAACATTTGAGGCATGGATTGGCGCTTCAAACTCACGAATCCCGGCAGGAATTGTCTTGCCGCCGGACTGGGTTTGTTTCTGGTGTTTCTTCACCATGTTCACGCCCTGAACCACCACACGGTTTTCCTTGGGCAGCACACGGATGACTTCACCAACCTTGTCCTTGTTATCCTCATCGCCGCGCATAACCAATACGCGATCGCCCTTATGTATTTTCATTTTCATTTGACACTCCTAATTCACCAACTACAGCACTTCCGGAGCCAATGAAACGATCTTCATATAGCCTTTGTCGCGCAATTCGCGGGCAACCGGGCCAAAGATGCGTGTACCGCGAGGGTTCACGCCGTCGTTGTCCAGGATGACTGCCGCGTTGTCGTCAAAACGGATCGTGGATCCATCCGGACGGCGGTAGGGTTTGCTGGTTCTCACGATAACAGCCTTCACGATCTCACTCTTCTTAACCGAAGCCTGAGGCGTGGCAGCTTTCACGGTGCCAACCACTGTGTCGCCTACGTAACCGTAACGGCGGCCAGTGCCGCCCACAACCTGGATGACCAGAAGTTCGCGAGCGCCAGTGTTATCAGCTATGACTAATCGAGACTCTCGTTGGATCATGCTGCTTCCTCTTCCTCGAGTACTTCCTCGACCTCTTCGGCAACGACTTCGGCTTCAGCTTCAATCAATTCTTCGACCTCTTCAATGGCCTCAGCTGTTGATTCAACGCCTTCCTGGCGGACTTCGACCTTGACGATCTTTTCCACAACCCAGCGCACAGTTGCTGAAATCGGAGCTGATTCGACGATCACTACCTCATCGCCAATGTTGCAGTCCAACTCATCATGCGCCTTGTAAGCTTTGGTGCTCCGCACCACTTTGTGATAAAGCGGGTGCTGGAATGTGCGCGAAACTTCCACGATGACTGTTTTGGTCATCTTATTCGATTTAACAATACCCGTTAAACGTCGGCGTTTGTTCATTTCTTACCTTCCTTCTCCTGGCGGGCGCGCTCATTCAGGACGGTTTCCATTCGGGCAATATCCCGTCGGGCAACCTTGAAGCGGCTGGTGTCCGTCAACTGACCGGTCACGATCTGGAAGCGCAAGTTCATGAGCTCCTGCCGGATGTTCAACAGTTTGGTCTTAATATCTTCCGTAGAAAGTTCCCTTACTTCTTTGTTGTTCATGAACCTTCTCCCATCGTTTCTCGGGCTACGATTTTGGTCTTGAAGCCCAGCTTATAACGTGCCCGGATCAAAGCTTTGTTCGCGGATTCGGCATCAGTACCACCGACCTCGAACAAAATCCGACCAGGGCGAATCACTGCCACCCAATGATCCACGGCGCCCTTACCTTTACCCATACGGGTTTCAGCGGCACGCTTGGTGTAGGGTTTATCAGGAAAAACACGGACCCAGATTTTTCCGCGGCGCTTCAGCTCATGCACGATTGCACGGCGGGCAGCCTCGATCTGGCGCGCGGTCATATAACCGCAATCCAGTGCCTTCAATCCATAATCACCGAAGTTCACGTCCACACCGCGCGAAGCTTTTCCCTTCATGCGGCCGCGCATTTGCTTGCGGTACTTTACTCTCTTTGGCATCAACATAATTTACGTCCTCACTCGATCCGAATAATTACTCGCTAATATAGACACCTTCGGTGGTCTCAACTTTTTCTTCGGGCAGGTTCATAACGATGCCCTTATAAATCCAAACCTTGATGCCAATCTGACCAAAAGTGGTCGTGGCAGCGGCACGGGCGAAGTCAATGTCCGCACGCAGCGTCTGCAGAGGCACACGTCCTTCACGCAGGGTCACGCGGCGAGCCATTTCAGCACCGGACAAACGACCGGAGACTGAAATCTTGATCCCGCCTGCGCCCTGGCGCAGAGCCTGTTGGATTGCGCGCTTCATCGCGCGGCGGTAGCTAATGCGGCGCTCGAGCTGACCAGCAATGTTAATTGCCACCAGGTAAGCATCCGTATCCGCTGATTTGATCTCTTTGACTTCCAGATCAATCTTCTTGCCTGTTAGTGCTTCCAGCTGCTGGCGCAGGATCTTGACACTCTCGCCTTTGCGACCGATCAGGATACCGGGTTTGGCAGTCTGCAGGGTGACCTTCACCTTGCCTGGATAGCGTTCGATTTCAATATTTGAAACACCAGCGCGTTCGGCTTCCTTCTTCACCAGATCGCGGATCTTCAGATCCTGATGTAATTGATCGGTGTAATCTTTGCCTTCAGCGTACCAGCGTCCTAACCAGGGCTTATTGATCCCCAGACGAAATCCGATTGGATGTACTTTACGACCCATATCTCACTCCTTACCTTTACTCGACTTCGCGTAATACAACGGTCACATGCGAACGGCGTTTCAGCAACGGCTTGAAACGACCGCGGGCACCAAACGAGCGCCACTTACGAGTGGGAGCTTCGTCAGCGAAGATCTTGTAAACAACGAGGTCATCGCGGCTAACGCCAAAATTCTCTTCAGCGTTGGACATGGCCGAGTAGATCAGCTTCCGCACCGGGCGAGCTGCCTTGTTAGGGGTCAGTGTCAAGGTGTTTAAAGCGTCCACAACCTTCTTACCGCGAACCATGTCGATAACCAGGCGGGTCTTCTGAGCAGATTCAGCGAAGTTTGTGAGTTTTGCAGAAATTTCCTGTGCCATACTCTTCCTCACTTTGCCTTTTCAGAGACATGCCCACGGAACCAGCGGGTTGGGGCAAATTCGCCCAACCGATGACCAACCATGTTCTCAGTCACATAGATCGGAACGTGACGGCGACCGTCATGCACTGCAATCGTATGCCCTACCATCTGGGGGAAGATGGTGCTGGCGCGGCTCCAGGTGCGAATGACCTTCTTTTCGCCTCTCTCGTTCATATCTTCAATTCTTTTCAACAGTTTCGGGTCAACGAATGGCCCTTTTTTCAATGAT
Organism: Anaerolineaceae bacterium; assembly: GCA_035388405.1. GTDB lineage: Bacteria > Chloroflexota > Anaerolineae > Anaerolineales > Anaerolineaceae > Mesolinea. Next base: position 3,048 of record DAOOPV010000049.1, on the reverse strand, counting down.
CGCGACATCTTAGTTTCCTTTTCTGTCTCTCATCCACTACTTGCGCTTTGCCTTGGAGCGGTGGCGAAGAATCATGTCATCCGTGCGCTTATTGGTGCGCGTCTTATAACCAAGGGTTGGCTTACCCCAGGGGCTCTTGGGACCGGGCATACCGATCGAGCTGCGACCTTCACCACCACCATGCGGATGGTCCCTTGGAGACATCGCGGTACCGCGAACTTCTGGACGAAGTCCCATGTGGCGTGCACGTCCGGCTTTGCCGAGCTTGATATTGCTGTGTTCCACGTTGCCAACCTGGCCAATGGAGGCGCTGCATTCCTGCAGAACCAGGCGAACTTCGCCCGAGGGCATACGCACGTGCGCGTACTTGCCTTCTTTTGCCAGCAGCTGGGCGGAACTTCCCGCGGAGCGGCCGATCTGGGCGCCCTTGCCGGGATGCAGCTCGATCGCGTGGATCGTGGTGCCAACCGGGATGTTCGCCAGGGGAAGATTATTTCCAGGGCGGATTTCCACGTTGGAACCAGAGAGCAGCGTATCGCCAACTTTGACACCAATCGGCGCGATGATGTAGCGTTTCTCGCCGTCAGCGTAGGTCAGCAGTGCCAGGCGGGCAGTGCGGTTGGGATCGTATTCGATCGCGCTGACTTTGGCGGGAATGTTCATCTTTTCCCGTTTGAAGTCCACGATGCGGATCTGTCGGCGTGCGCCGCCGCCACGATGGCGTACAGTCACACGACCAGAAGAGTTACGACCAGCGCGTTCCTTCTTCACCACGATCAAACTGCGCTCGGGGCGGGTCTTGGTAATTTCTTCGAACGTATAGCTGGTTTTGTGCCGCTGACCGTTCGTCTTGGGTTTATAAATCTTGACTGCCATTAGTCCACTCCTTCAAATACAGGAATGCTCTCCCCGGGCTTCAGGGTCACAATGGCTTTTTTGTAGCCATTCGACCGCAGTGCCAGCCGGCGGGTCCGCGAGTTGCGGTGCGCTTTGGCGGGGAGGTTGATGATATTTACACGCTCAACGTTGACATCGAAAGCCGTTTCGATGGCGGTCTTCACCTGTTCGCGAGTGGCAAAAGATGCAACTTCGAAAACATATTGGTTAAGTTTGCCAGCCAGGTAATTCGACTTTTCAGTCACAACAGGGCGTCGCAGGATATCAAAGACGGTATTACTCATTCTGCTTCACCTTCCTATCCCAGATAACTCTTGATCACATCGAGTGAAGCAAGGGGGATAATGACTTTCTCACAAGTGAACAGATCGCGGATATTCAGGTAGTTTGCCTGCAGCAACTTGGCATTCGCCAGATTGCGTCCGGATTTGATCAGGTTTGTGTAGGATTCGCTCTTATCGGGTACCAAAACCAGCTTGCGCATATCGCCAGCCAGAGCTGAGAGCCCTTTTGCCAGGTCTGCACTACGGGCTTTATCCATGCTGAGGGTGTCGACAACGATGATCTTGGCATCATTGACGCTCACGGTCAAGGCACTGCGCAGGGCTGCGCGGCGCATTTTTTGGGGCATAGCCTGGGTGTAATCCCGGGGTTTTGGGGTGTGAATGCGACCACCGCCAACGGACTGGGCATTATTCATGCTGCCGCGTCGGGCTCGACCCGTGCCCTTCTGTTTCCAGGGCTTGGCACCGCCACCACGGACTTCTCCGCGGCGTTTGGTGTTGTGCGTGCCCAGGCGGGCGTTCGCCATTTGGCGCTGATAAGCCTGGTGCATCAGGTCCACATTCACTTTTGCTGCAAAAATCTCATCGGGCAGTTCGACAGTATCCGACTTTTCGCCTTTTAAGTTATAGACATCAACTTTCATGATAGCTTTCTCCATTCAACCACAAGCGCATTACTGCTTGCGAGCCTCTTTGATTACCACAGTTCCGCCCTTGGCGCCGGGCACTGAGCCCTGAACCGCGATCAGATTGCGCTCTGGATCAACCATCGCAATACGGATATGCGAAGAAGTGACCTGAACATCGCCCATATGCCCAGGACGGCGCTTGCCTTTGTATACACGCCCTGGCGTTGTGCCGGAACCAGAAGAACCGGGAGAACGCTGGCGATCAGACTGACCATGGGTCGCGGGTCCACCGTGGAAGCCATGACGTTTCATGGCACCGGCAAAACCCTTGCCCTTGGAGGTGCCAATAACATCGACATATTCGCCTGCAGCGAATACAGAAGCCTTTAGTTCGTCACCTGGGTTGATTTCTTCAATTTTCTTTGTGCGGAATTCCCTCAACACGCGCACGGGAGGGAGGTTATTCGTCTTGAGATGGCCGAGTTCAGCCTTGCTCAGACGCTTTGGTTTTGTTTCTCCGAATGCCAGCTGAACAGCGCTATAGCCATCAGTCTCAGCATTCTTGATCTGAGAAACAAAACAAGGCCCAGCCTCGAGAAGCGTCACGGGAATTGCGCGCCCGCTTTCATCGAAGATCTGGGTCATACCGATCTTTCTTCCTATAAGCCCTTTTAGCATACTATTCTCCTGTTTAGTAATCTGCGAGACTGTCAGCCTGGGCAAGCTGCATCATCTCCGCACAATTCAGTCAATGATCCTTGTGAAGCCTTCTGCCCACGCGGGATGCATTCTTAAATTGTCACACAAATATAACTACCTCTGAAGGTAGCCCGTCAAATATATCACAACCCCCTGCGGAATGCAAGGGTTTTTCGACTTATTGGCTGGTTTTCCTCAAGTAGTTTATGTGCTCAGGGATTCTACTACAAAACCCCGCCTCCCCGGGTAGGAGTAACCCCCCGTGGTTACCCGCTTACTCTGCCTTCCATAATACCATCGTAGGGAAAAGGCCTGCCTTTTCCTAATCATATTGCCCACACAACCATCCCGAACAATGACAAGGTAGGGTAGCTTGGCGTCACACTATCTCGTGCTGTCTTGACATCGAGAAAGCCAACCCACCAACCCGCTACAATTCCCCCACATCCATCCTCGCGAGGAGCAAAGCGACGCGGTGTTCTTAACTCCGACACTGTCATCCTGAGCAGCGCGACTGCTTGCGTCCCCTTGCGGGAAGG